>WRLP01000047.1 GCA_009777535.1 Treponema sp. | reverse complement strand
AGGGGATTCGAACCCCTGGCCTATTGATTGCGAACCAATCGCTCTACCAACTGAGCTATATCCCCTTGGTTGTTACATTAAGCAATAAAATGGGTATTTGGTCAAGAGGTGATTTTATGTATAATAATAGGGACTTTTGGAGGGTGTAATTGACTCTTTACGATATTCTTCGTTACGGATACGGTGTTTTTTTTGTTGTCCTGCATATTGTACTTATGTTCGGACTTTTTCTGGAATGGCTGCGGGATAAAAAGGCCCGTAAACAACAGACTGTTAACCATAAGGTTTCCGTAATTATCCCAATCCATAACGAAAGCCACCGTATGGAAGGGCTGCTTCGCACGCTTCTTGTTCAGTCCTGCCGCGCTCAAATAATTTTTATAGATGACCGCAGCACAGATGAAAGTCCTGCCATGCTTGCGCAGTTTGCCCATGATGCGGCACAGCGTGGTATCGACTGCCGGATAATCACATTAACCGAAAACCCGGGGCCTAATCGGAAACAGTTTGCCCTCTCCAGAGGTATAACCGAAGCAAATGGGGATTATTTTCTTTATACCGACGGCGATTGCGAGGTTCCGCCCGATTGGGTTCGCGCAATGGTATGCCGTATACAGGATGAAAAAATCGGTGCAGTAATCGGCCCTGTTTTCAAGAAAAAACAGGGAAAAGGCTTTTTTTCCCTCTATCAATGTTATGATCACGCGGTTCGCTACAATTACCTCGCCGGCGCTACCGGTCTGGGTGCAGCGGGGGGCGGCTTTGGGAATAACCTAATCGTCAGCAGGAAAGCGCTCGACTCTGTCGGCGGCTATGATGCAATACCGCCTTCTCCCACCGAGGATGCAGCCTTAATTTCGCAAATTCGACGTGGAGGAAAATATTGCGTTCGCGCCATTACCATGCCTGATGCAGTAGTAGAAACCATTTCAGAAAAAACCTGGCGCTCTTTTATTAATCAAACTTTACGTTGGAATAACGGCGGACTTTTCAGCCCGGAAGTATTTACCCGCTTTAATTACAATCTTTTAATGCTCATTATCAGCACCGGTATCATCGCCATTCCCTTTTTACCATTCTTCTCCGCCCTTTGGCCTCTGCCAGCCGCAGTAATAGTATCAATGATAGCAAATAACATAACGATATTCGCTCTTTTCAGGACTAAATTGCCAAAGGGCGGTATTTTAACAAAATTAACTTACATTTTTTTCCTGCTTTTTACACCGGCTTATTTCACATTGTTAACTGTAATGGGTTATGCCCGAATCAAAACAACATGGAAAAATGAAAATTAGAAATGAAAAATTAGAAAGGAGGCACAAAGGGCTCTCTTTATGCCTAATCCCTCACTAAATAACTTTTACCATCCAGCCTTTTGTATCCGGCAGTAATCCGTATTGGATCCCCTTTATTGTATCCCGGATGTCTGCAGTAAACTCGCCAACCTTACCGTCGTTAAACAGCGCTTTTTTCCCCTTATATGTATATGTAAGGGATGTAATCGGAGTAGCTCCTGCAGCGGTTCCGCTGACAAAACATTCCCTTGTTTCTTCAAGCGCTTCATCTATCGAGATTTGACGTTCGGATACCTTTACGCCCTTGTCATGGGCAAGCTCAACAATACTGGCACGGGTAATACCAGGCAGTATGGTGTCAGTCAGTTCCGGCGTTACAAGTTCCCCGGATTTTAAATAGAAAAAAATGTTACACGACGAGCCTTCCTCAATGTACTTACGATGTATGGCATCCAGGAACACACATTCCATATAACCGGTTTTAAGGGCTTCGGATTTAGCAATAGCCGATACCACATAATTGGAGCAGGCTTTTATCCAGCCCGTACCTTTCGGAGTTGCGCGTATCATCTCGGTTACAACAGCATCCGAACTGGCGGATGAAAAATAAGCGCTTACCGGTGTATTGATTATCATTACATAAGGCTCTTTGGATAAATTTACTCCAATACCGCCTTCGGCAATGGTAAATGGCCTTATATAAACAGAATCCGCTGTCATAAAGGAATCTTTTTCCCACTCGTCCTTGTATAAGGGCCTAAATCCGAGTTTAGCGTTCTGTTTGACAGTTTCGATACATGCTTCCAGAAAATCTTTTTCCGGAAAGGGAGGCATATAAAGCCCCTTCATTGAACGGGCAAAACGCGCTGCATTTTGATCCGGACGGAAAATTGCAAGTCCTCCGTCTTTTTGAGGAAGCGCTTTTAACCCTTCAAAACATGCCATGCCGTACTGACTGGTATAATTTACAACCGGCATATCATCGTAATAATTACGGGAATTTTCAAGCCTTTCGCGATCTTCTTCGCTCATGGCCGCTTCTTCTTCCGGCGTCTTGTGCGGTTTTTCAATATATCCTCCGGACCATTTTTCGCCGGAGAATTTCGCACGATACGTAATTGGATAAGTATTCAATGCAAAAGCCATAGTAACTCCTTCATGCCTTAAGGCATGAGATCACTATACAATTGAACGGGTATGTGTTGCAATACGTCACATACGTGCGTCACGGACGTGAGACATTACGTACCGGTGCATACGGAGGGCAGGTTTTTAATCTTCTATTTTCTCTTTTTTTTATCTCTGATTTTTTTCCGTAAGGCTTCGGCGATATTAAAAAGACAGTAAATTGCAGGTTTATACGGAAAATCCCAGCTTCCAGGGCGGTGAATTATCTGCCCTCCAAAACCGGTTTTAAAACGATAAAGGCCTGCCATGGGGTGAGTAGGATTATCATCCGGAGGTATGCCGAAAAGATCGTAATAAATACAGCCTGCTTCTTTTGCATCCT
>WRLP01000046.1 GCA_009777535.1 Treponema sp. | reverse complement strand
AACAATGGCGTCTTTATACCGAAACTCGCTTGCGAGCTCCACTTCAACCGGTATTCTGCACAGGCATTCAAATACATTCCTCGCGACGACGCCGGCGTTATACGCGGAACCGCAGGCGGTTATCACGATCCTGCTGAATTTTGAAAAATCAAAACCATCGATCACATTTTTATTGATCCCGTCGCTTGTCACGGATTGAATCGTATCCGTCAGAACTCCAGGCTGTTCCATAATTTCCTTGAGCATAAAATGCGGGTATCCGCCCTTTTCGGCGCTGTCAAAGCTCCACGAAACAGTTTCCGGCGTTTTTGTAATCCGTTCATTATCAATATTAAAAAACTGCACGGACTTCTCTTTTAGTACGGCTATTTCCTTATCGTTAAGATAATGGACGCTGTTCGTATGTTTCAGGATGGCCGGCACGTCTGATGTGATAAATTGCCCCTTGTCTGACACCCCGACGATTAATGGAGTATCTTTTTTAATCGCAATAAGCGCGTCAGGCTCGTCAAGGCACATGAAACCCAGGGCATAGGAACCTTCCAATCTGTTTATCACCTTTATAACCGTCTCGATTATGTTGCCTTTGTAGTAGTATTCCGCAAGCTGGGCGATTACTTCGCTGTCCGTTTCCGATGTAAATTGTATGCCTTTTGCCGTCAATTCCTCGCGGAGCAGTTTATAATTTTCAATAATTCCGTTATGAACGACCGCGATTTTACTCTGATGTCCCAGATGGGGATGGGAGTTTACATTTGACGGCTCGCCGTGGGTTGCCCACCTGGTATGCCCGATACCGATACAACCGGTTATGGGGTTTTGCTCAATTTCATTTTCCAGTACCGACAATCTGCCTTTTCTCTTTACAACCTCAAAACCTTTGTTGGTATAAACGGCAAGTCCCGCCGAATCATATCCTCTATATTCCAGTTTTTTCAACCCTTCAACAATAATAGGAACTGCGTTTTCATTTCCTACATAACCAATAATGCCGCACATAATATCTTTCTTTCCTAAAGCGGTAATTGCACCTCCTGGGAGCGCGAGCGTCTCGCCCGCATTTTTCAAGGTTTTACGGGCGAGATGCCCGCACTCCCAAGGGGCAATTACCCCCTAATAATTAATAAACTAATAAAACTAAACCACTCGATTTTCCTGTATCTATCATAATGCAGTTAATGCAATAACTAAAATTAATTATACTAATGATATTTATAAAAAATATTAATCACAGGAAAGCACGGAAATCAATTTTCATTTGGGTTAATTACATAACATTTTCCGGGAGCGCTGTGAGCCATCGTGGTCAGGTTTCTGTTGAGGCATAGTAACATAGATCCGCCACCGCCAACATCGAAGCGGTTGTGTCCGTTTTGATTTTTTGTATACTGTAATAGTCTATCAAAATACTGTTTCATTAACATCATCCGGTAGGATTTTTTTAAAATGTTCTGTGATCTGGTCGGATGCAGCTTCAAAATCGCTGTGCAGAAATAAGGTGTGGTATATTTTTTCCAAAGCTCCGGTTGTTTCGGCTCTCCAGGTTTTTTCTTTTAATCTGTCGAAGGCGTCATAAGCGGCTGTATCATCATAATCGGCACAGGCCTTTTTTATATTACAAAGCTGTTCAGATAAAAACGCAGTGTCCTCCTGGCAGTCACTGTCGTCGGCCGAAGCTGCTTCGGCACAAAGATCCCGTGTCAGGGTTTTAAGGATTTCTATAAAATCCTCTCCATAAGCGGCAATGTAATCCATGTCACCGTTAAGGCAGGCATACTCAAGGGTAGCGGCCTTCCCCGCAGCTTGATGTTCCCCTATGTTTGCAAGGGCGGCCTTCATGGAGTGGACGGCGGTGGTAAACTGCTTAAGGGCGCTGCCGTCGGAAAGGCGGCCATCTATAAAGACTTCCCCCATGGACAAAACCGCTTTCTCCGCATCCCGCCGGAAAACATCCAGTATCTTTGGGCCTAATTTCGATTCAACGGCAGCGGCGAAAACCGGGAGACTGTATTTTTCTCCCTTGCCGGAATGTCTGTCACGAACAAATTTATTTAACACACTGTTCAGGCGCCGCACATCTATGGGCTTTGATATAAAGTCGTCAAAGCCGTTCTGCCTGAACATTTCGGCATTTCCCGCAAGGGCATTGGCTGTAAGTGCGACAATGATGCCCTGGTAACCGGCGGCCCGTATTTTACCGGTGGTTTCTATACCGTCCATAAGGGGCATCATGTGATCCATAAAGATAATATCGTACACAAGGCCTCTTTCCACCTTTTTAAGGGCTGCAAACCCGCTTAAGGCAGTCTCGATTTCAAGGCCGTAGGGTAACATTAGGCCTTCGGCAACGTATAAATTTGTTTCTACATCATCCACTATCAGCACCTTGCCGTAGGGCATGGCTTCGCGGACAATCTGCAGATCCGCATACTGCTTTTCCTCGGAAAATGAAAAATTGGACAGCCGCTGCGAGAGTTCTTCCCCTATGGCTTCGCACTGAACCACCTTCTGCCTGACGGTAACTGCAAATGTACTGCCTACCCCGTATTCGCTTTCCACCTCGATGGCGCCATCCATCAGCTCCACAAGGTTCTTGACTATGGTAAGACCTATGCCTGTCCCCTCGGTGGTACGGTTGGCTTCCATATTAAAGCGCAAATACTCAGAAAAGAGCCTTTCCCGATCCTGGGGATTCATGCCCTGCCCGGTATCGGCGACAACAAAACGCAGGTTAACGTATCCCTCCGGTTCGGTATGATTTAGATCGGTGTGGTAAACCGACAATTTTACATGACCCTTGTCGGTATACTTGATAGCATTGGAAAGCAGGTTGTTAAGGATCTGTTTAAGGCGAAGCTCATCTCCAATTAACCTTGAGGGAAGTTTTTTGTCTATGTCCATTATAAAACTTATGGGCTTGGATCCTATCCTTACTATATTCAACTGTGCCGCATCGTGAATCAGGCTGGGGGTATCGTATTCAATGGGGATTAACTCCATTTTACCAGTTTCTATTTTTGACAGATCCAGTATATCGTTTATAATGCCAAGAAGACCGCTGCCGGAACTGTACATCTTGTTAAGGGCAGACCTGTACTCATCGGCAAGATCCGGTTTCTGAAGCTGGATCTGTGCAATACCCAATATCGCATTCATGGGGGTGCGGATTTCGTGGCTCATGGCCGCAAGAAAATCGCTTTTACTCTTGTTCGCTTCCACCGCGGCCTGCTGGCTTTTTACTGTGGGCGTTATATCGGCGATGTCGATAAAGGCTCCGGTCACAGACATCTCCCCGGTTTCCGGGGTGAGCTTGTCCGTTACGATCTTAAAAAACCTGCGTTCATCCTCTACGTTTAGCTCAATAATGGTTTCATAGTATCCCTCGGCATCCAGGATATTGGCGAACATGAACTTTAGTTCAGCGTCCGATACAAGGTCTGTAAGAGGCTGGCCTATGGCATACTCTTTCTGTTCATAATTGATAAATTTTGCCATGGGGTCTGAAAGGTACAAGACCCTGGTATCTGCATCGGTTATAACCATTAAATTGGGAGTGCTGCGTAAAAGCGAGGAAAATGCCGCCAGGGCACGGACCGAACGGCCTTCCTTCTGATCCACCAGGTAAGTTTGGATCATAAAAAAAGCCGAAGCGTAAAAATACATTACAAACTGCATAAAAAAGCGGAAGCTGTCGAGCCAGGCCAAACGCGGAACCAGGAATATAATGGTAAAAATGTTAATGGTTACGGATATAATTACAAAGTAAAGAATCTGTCTGAAATTTTTAACGGTGGTAATGGTACCCAATGTCAGTAACATTACAAAGAAGTAAAAATCCAGAAACTGTAAATAACTGCCTGCAGCAATAAAGATTATATTGGTCATTATCCCAACCAGAAGGGGTATGGCCTGGAATCTGGGAAAAAAGATGTAGGTAACTACAATTACTACGGGTATGGGCGAACCAGCGGCTGCGGTCAGCGCGGCAACACGCATATCGCCGCCGAAAAAAAGTGCGCTTATAAAAAGGAGTCCTCCGTAGCTGACATATATACCCGTTGACAGAATCATCCATATCTTTAAATTACGGCGGTACTCTTCGGCAGTCTTTTTAATTCCCATCAGCGTTCTGCCCTCGTGCCCTTTTTATAAGCCCTGTGGGAATAATCTGCAAAACTCAATCCCTCGGGAGCAAAAAACCTGACGCCTCCTGGAACAATCTCAAGGTTAAATTCCCTGGCGTAAAAAGCTTCCCCGTCCATTTGAACCGAAAGGGAGGCCTGGCTGTTCACTTTTAAGGATCTGCATTTTTTATAGACAAAAATATCGCTTTTTTCAAACCTGCCGCTGTTACGATCATCAATATTTTTTAAAACCTCCATGCTGCTGGAAGTGGCCATAAAAATAACATCCAGGACTCCGTCGTTGGGCACCGCATAGGGGCTTGGCACAAAGGTGCCGCCGTCGCAGGGTATGTTTGCCACATGTATGTTGGCGTAAGCACCGGAATAATCTTCCCCATCCAGCAGCACTTGGTACTTTTGCCGGATAACTTCGAAATTGGTCAGGGCCCTTACCGCGGACATTGTATATATATGGGGGGTAAAGGGACGTACCCACTTTGCCCTTGGACCCCGCAGTACTGCGTTGGCCCTGATCACGGTCTGTCCCACCAGGCCAACATTTGCCTCTATGAGTGCATAATTAGATCCGCAGTTAATTACATCCACCGGCTGTGACGGGGAAGCGGCAAGGCATTTTATGTCTCTGAAAGCGGGGGCTGCATCCTCGCCAAAGGCACGGACATAATCATTGGCGTTGCCGTAGGGTACGCTGGTTAATTCGGCATTGGGGAATTTTATCATTCCGTTAAGGCAGTCAAATAGAATGCCGTCCCCCCCTACAGCGTAAATACGCACAGCTTCATCGGCCGGGAGGGTAAGAAGATAACGGCGCACAGCGGCCACCGCATCCCGGGGATGGCGTGATGTGTATATTTGGTAATCACCGGTCCGGGAACTAAAGGAGCTGTCAATGTCTTCTGTAACACCTTTTAAAATTTCCGGTTTATGAAATGAATGAGGGTTAATTACAAAAAAATGCTTCATTTTTAAAACCACTTATAAACGGATAGGAAGAATAAGCTGCATTTTCGATCCTGCCCTCCGGTACGTGACTTCTGATAATACCACTTATGAGGTAATTGCAAAACCTCCGGCTTTGCCCTGACTGTTGCCCACAGTTG
>WRLP01000045.1 GCA_009777535.1 Treponema sp. | reverse complement strand
ATGAAAACCTTGTTCTGGGCGGGGATCATCTGGGGCCACTGCTCTGGCAGAAGGAACTGGAAAGTTCCGCCATGGAAAAGGCTGTTGATATGGTGCGGGCCTACACTTTGGCGGGCTTTACCAAGATACATCTTGATACCAGCATGAAGCTCGCAGATGATCCTGCAGGGCCTCTGGACCCAAGAGTATGCGCCCGCCGCGGTGCCATATTGGCCAAGGCAGTATACGAGAGTTTCGGGAGTATGCCGAACCAGGCAAAGCGTCCGATGTTTGTTATCGGCAGTGAAGTGCCCATTCCCGGCGGAAGCCAAGAGCATGAAGACAGCGTTACACCAACAAGTGCCGGTGATTTTCTTGAGCAAGTATCAATTTTTAAAGATGAGTTTCTAAAAGCCGGAATTGATTTTAACGATGTTGCCGCCTTTGTGGTTCAGCCTGGCGTGGAATTCGGAGATGATTTTGTCTGCTTTTACGATGCCAAAAAAGCGGCGGAGCTTACCGGCGCACTGAAAACGGTGCCTGGCATAGTCTTCGAGGGGCACTCTACCGATTATCAGTGTCCGGGGAACCTTGCCGAAATGGTCAGGGACGGCGTTGGCATTCTTAAAGTCGGGCCTGCCCTTACCTTTGTATTAAGAGAAGCTCTCTTTCTGCTCGAAGCGGTCGAGGAAATTCTTGCACCGCCGCCATCACGATCAAATTTGAAGAAAACTTTGTTAGACGAAATGAATAATTCAAAACAGTATTGGGAAAAATATTATTCCGGCACCGGCGAGGAAATTGAATACAAAAAGTTTTATAGTTATTCGGATCGCTGTCGTTACTATCTGCCGGGGAAGAAGGTACAGCAGGCAATAGAAACGCTCATTAACAATGTGCCTGCGATTCCCCCTGCCCTTTTAAGCCAGTTTTTTCCGGCACAGTACCGCCGGTATATGGCCGGTAACCTTCGCAACGATCCGCTTTCGGTTATTTACAGCCGCATCGGTGATCTCTGCGATGATTACGCCGCTGCCTGCGGATACTTGCCGGAGCAGTGGAACGCTGGCGAAGAGGAAGCCACGCCGTAATCGCGCGGGGCAGTCCAAAAAGTACAAATTTTACCACGAACCTCACTAAAAGCACGAACTTTTAATTTGAATTCGCCCTTTTGTTCGTGATTGTTGGTGTGGTTTGTGGTTAAATATTCTTTTTGGACACTCTCGATTTAATAAATTTCCTTACGATCGCCGACCGAAGGGAGGCCTGCCTCCGGTGGAGCTTTGCATACCGCTTACATTGAATTTTTTGGGCATCTTTCTGTAATAGCCACAGCAGTGAAACGCCTGCGTAGGAGTACACATTTCTGCAATTGCCAAAGCAGTGAAACGCTGACGAATGGGAAGGAATTATTTTTTTCGTAATGCCTTGAAAACGGAAAAGCCCAGGAAAACAATGCCGGCAATGATGACTGTTACGGCGCCTACGGGCAGGTCAAAGAACCAGCCGGCGGCGAGCCCGGCCATTGAAAAAAATACGCAGAAAATACAACTTGCCAGCATCATGCGGCCAAGGCTTTTGGAAAAAACTCCGGCACAGCCGGCAGGCAGGGTGAGCATGGCGATGACCATAACAATACCGACAAAGGTCTGCAAAATTACGATGGCGACCGCTGTAAGACCTAAAAGAACCAGAAATACCGCTGTTACGGGCACTCCTCGCACACGGGCAAACTCCGCGTCAAACGACGAGGCCTCAATCTGGGCATAAAAACGCCGCGCCAGAACAATGACGATAATGTCGAGTAACGCAATAAAAAACAGATCCCTGCGGGAAATAAGCAGTATATTGCCGAATAGCCATGTTGAAGGGTCTACATAGCCGGGGGTTTTTGCCATAAAAAGCACGCCAAGGCTCATGCCGATTGCCCAGATTGCATTTATCACCGTATCTTCCCTTTGTTTTACCTTCAGGGATACAAGGCCGATAATCATGGCGGATAACACTGCAAAGACAAGCGCCCCGGCGATGGGCGGAAAGCCGGGAACAATGCCGGCGGCGGAAAGGTACAATGCAAGGCCGATGCCGCCAAGCACCGCATGGGATACCGCCCCTGCAAGCGAGGCTATGCGCCGCACAGTTACTACAGAGCCGATTATCCCGAAAAGCACCGACGAAAGCAGGCCGGCAAACAGGGCGTTCCTTAGAAAGGGAAAGTCCGCGCTGGTTAAAGCATCAAAAAAAGTCTGCATAACTAAAAACAATCGTTGGCCGGAATATCTTCAGCGTGAAGCACGCGCGCTTCCTGGCCGGCTGAACCGCCGTGCCCTGCCCCGGCTGCTTCGATTCGATGCTGAACAATGCCCTTCTGTCCGCCGCCGGCCAGGCACAATACCCGGTCTGTAAGAGACGAGACAAATTCAGTATCATGCGTAACCATTAAAATAGTCGTTTTCCCCTTTAATCCTCCGAGTGTTTCAAAGAGCCTGGTCTCGCTTTCATCGTCCATGTTGGCAGTCGGCTCATCAAGAACAAGAATATCCGGCTTTGATACCAGCGCCCGTGCTACAAGAGCCCGCCTGCGCTGCCCGCCGGACAGAGCCTTATAGGGTTTTTGCGCAAGATCATCTACGCCGGCCTGTTTCATGGCATCTTCGATAGCTGCCTTTTCTTCGGTATATCCCCCAAGAGGCCGAAGCAGCCCCATTCTTACCAAATCACGTACCGTTATGGGAAACGCCTGATCCGAGGGCGGCTGCTGAGGTACAAATCCTATACGATCAAACCTTCCGCCGGCTGTCCGGCGGGCAGCGCATAACAGTTCGATGTTTCCCGCCTGCGGGACTTCAAGGCCGAGAAGGAGTTTAAGCAGCGTGGTCTTTCCTGAGCCGTTGGGCCCCACCAGGGCGACAAACTCCCCACGGTGGATGTGGAACGAAACGTTTTCCAAAACACACGAGGCTCCGTAGGAAAAGCAAACTGAGTTAAATTTAACCGCGATTTCACAATCCACCGGGTGAAGGGCGCTGCTGGTGTTCATTTTTCGGGCCTCACTGTGCAGGCTGCGGCGAGGCGGCGGCTTTCATAAGAGCCGCTCCCATAAGCCGTATATTTGCAAGCCAGTCTTCGGCAAGCGGGTCAAGACTGATCAATTCCGCACCGACAGAGGCAGCCAATGTCCTTGCCGCATTTACCGGATACTGGGACTGTACAAAAATCGCCGCAGCCTGCTGCTGCCTTACTCTTTCCATCAGGCGGTTCAGTTCCCGCGGATTTGGCTCCTTGCCGCCCGTTTCCACAGCTTCCTGATAAATGCCAAATTCATCAAGGAAATAGCCAAAACTGGGGTGGTAAACAAAAACACTTTTTCCTTTAAGGGGTGCAAGTTCAATGCGCAGCATTTCAAACTCATCGTCTATTTCCCTGATCAATTCGTCGCACCGCTGCGCATAACGGGCGGCGTTAGCGCTATCAATTAAAGACAGGGTGTCCCTGACATGGGCAGCCAGTATTTTCGCGGGAGTACAGCCAAGCCAGGTGTGGCGGTCGATCTCGATGGAAGAAAGATCATTATGATCGTCATCATCATGATCCTCCAAACGCCTAAAGGCGACGCCTTCCGTTCCGTCAACAATGCGCAGAGCAGGGAAAAGGGCTGCAATTTTAGGCAGCAGGCTAATTTCGAATTCGGTGCCGGACAGAATCCAAGCCCTGGCTTCGCCAAGATCGTGCATCTGCCTTGGCCCCGGCTCGTAATTATGGGGGTTTTGCCCCGGTCCGGCAAGGATCATTGTCCTTGCCATGCCGCCTGCAATGCGGGAAACAAACCAGGCCTGCGGCGGAATGCTTACCGCGATTAGGGGCGTTTCGTTTTGAGCCGGCTGGCTGCCGGTATTGTTACGCGAACAGGCGGCAAGCAAAACAATTAAAAAGAAAAGTACGGTTTTAGGCATTTTTCTTTTTCCGGCTCCTTCCCATAACAGCGCGTGCAATAACGCCGACAAACCTGAACCAGAACGGCTCCATCCGTCTGCGCACATTTCCAAGCTCTTTCATAATCGGCAGGTTCTGGGGGCAGTGTTTCTCGCATTTGCCGCAGTTAACGCAAAGGTGCGGGCTGCCGGAACGCTCGGAAATAAATCCCGTGCTGAAAATAAACTGCTGCATTCCGGCAGGATACCCCATGGAATACGAGGCATTGTACGCGGCAAAACAGCCCGGAATATTCACCCCTCTGGGGCAGGGCATACAGTAGTTGCAGCCGGTACAGCGTATTTTATAAACACGGTTCACCTGCTCCAGCACTTTTTCAAAAACCGCTTCTTCGGCTTCACCTAACATACCGGCTGCGGCTTTATCCGCGCATTTCATGTTTTCTTCCAGCTGAGCCATATTGCCCATGCCGGAAAGCAGCAGTGTTACTTCCTGCTGATTCCACAGCCAGTTAAGCGCCCAGCCGGCGGGTGAAAGATCAGGATTCGCTTTCTTAAAAATTTCTACAGCGCTTTTCGGCAGCCCTGTGGCGAGCTTCCCGCCAAGAAGCGGCTCCATGATCATTACCGGCATCTTTTCCGCGGCCGCACGCAGGCCGGTGATGCCTGCCTGATAATTCACATCGGAATAGTTGTACTGAATAAGGCAAATTTCCCAGTCATAATCATCGATTATTTTTAGAAACTCTTCCCGCATCCCGTGAAATGAAAAACCAATCTGCCTTACCTGGCCGGATTTCTTTTTCGCCTCGATCCATTTTTCGATACCCCAGCTTTTCAGCTTGTTCCACTGATCCATGTCGGTAAGCATGTGCATAAGGTAGTAGTCGATATAACCGGTGCGAAGCCGGACAAGCTGCTGATCGAAAAATTTATCAAAATCGGACGGATTTTTTAGCATAACTGTAGGCAGTTTTGTCGAGATGAAGCACTTTTCCCGTACTTTATTTCTGTGAAGAATGGATCCCAGTGTTTCCTCGCTGCCGGGATAGAACCAGGCAGTATCAAAGAGGTTAACGCCCCCTTCGATTGAGCGAAGTATCAATTCTTCAGTCTTTTTCTGATCGACCATGCCCAGGGTCTTGGGAAAGCGCATGCAGCCAAAACCCAATACTGAAAGTCTGTTGCCCGTTCTTTTGTCAATCCGATACTGCATTTATTTCTCCGTACTGAAAGTATATTATATATTGTGCGTATTGGAAAGACCCAGTATTACTATGCACTAATCTCTTTATTAGCTCAAGTGGTTTTTGGGTAGGATGTTTTCCGTATTCCTTTTCACTTTTTTTATTGGTAGGCCTTGTCCTCATAGGGTATAACATTACCTCTGATTGTTTGCTGGTTCCTGTTTATCTTTACAGTAATTTCCATTGTGTATCTATTCCAAGTAGGAACACAAATGCCTGTTACAGGTCGGTAATCTTTCCAGTACTTGCCCGGATATGTCGCTCCAAATTGTTCACTTTGGTAAATATCATAAAATATGATGTTACCAATACGACTATTGTCTGATTTTATATTTGCAGATACTTCAATAGAAGGAAGCCTGTCTGTCGAGCTTATTTGAATAACACAAATACTTGCTCGTTCACCTTCAGGTGTTAATTGCCAACTGTCGCGCCTAAGATGAACTTGCCGAATTTTGGATAGTCATATAAGGTGGTATACCAGAGACCCAAGGAGAAGAAAATGGGTAGAAGGAAACGGTATACCAGCGAAGAGAAGATAAAGATCCTTCGG
>WRLP01000044.1 GCA_009777535.1 Treponema sp. | reverse complement strand
CCCCCGGGCAGCCCGCCTGCCTGATCATCCGGCGGCGAAGCAGCTTATTTCCCTGTCCACCGGAGCCGTGGCTGCTCCCAGCGCCAACCCGTTTGGCTGCCTGAGCCCGACAAGGGCAGAGCATGTCCGTGATTTGTTAGGTGAAAAGATTGATATTATTCTGGACGGCGGAAGCTGCCGGATTGGCCTGGAATCTACCGTATTGGATATGAGCAGTGCAGACATTCGGATTCTGCGTCCCGGGGGGACTCCAAAAGAGGCCATTGAAGAATTGATAGGCAATGTGCTGGATGCCTCCGCCGCCGGCAAAGGGGCCGAAGCTATTGTATCACCGGGAATGTTGGAAAGCCACTATGCCCCGGCCACTCCGTTTTTAGCGTACACAAGGGAAGCCATTATTAAGCAAAGCGCGGAGGCAGGGAGCGCATTTGTTTTTTTCGATGGAGAAAGCCGTGACGCGTATTTTACCGCGCAAAAATACATAGCGGCTGATAAACCTGTTATCAGGGTGCTTTCAGAAGCCGGCAACTTGCATGAAGCGGCCGCCGCTCTTTTTGAAATTCTGCATGAACTCGATAAACTTAAAGTTAGGCGGATTATTGCGCAGTTTGCCCCTGAAGACGGCCTTGGCGCGGCGATTAATGACAGGCTCAGGCGCGCACAGCATTAAGATAAGATAATAGGGAAAAATTAAAAGGTATAAGACAATTCCGGGATTTGCTTGCTTACAATAAGCTCTTTTCCAGCGGCCCATACCAGGAAAAATTTTAAAAAAATCTAAAAAAAACGCTTGCACCACCGCTCCATATAGTGTATATTGGACGGAGCACCGCTATCTGTGTGGTATGTACTGGCGTTTTACCTCCCCTCTTGGCGGACACAAAAAAAGGACAGGGAATGAAATTCAATCGTTTCTTCACGGATCGTAAGGACGGTCCGTATTGTGATATTGTCTGGGAACAGCGGAAAAGTGAAATAAGAAACCCCGATGGAAAGGCCATTTTCAGCGAGGAAGTTGTCATTGTACCCGCTTTTTGGTCGCAAATTGCGTCGGATATCCTGGCGCAGAAATATTTCCGCAAGGCTGGCGTAAAAGCGGAAAAAGCCCAGGAATGGAAAAAATGGGCTCTGGGCGAAAAGGGCGAAAGCCCCAAAGACCCGGGTAAAAGCCTTCCCGACGACGGCGCCGAGCATGACGCGCGTCAGGTTTTTCACCGGCTTGCCTTTACCTGGATGGACTGGGGAAAGCGGAATAATTACTTTGACAGCGAAGAAGATGAAAAATCTTTCTACGACGAAGTATGTTACATGCTTGCCCACCAATTGGCAGCGCCGAACAGCCCTCAATGGTTTAACACTGGCCTGCATGCAGTATACGGCATAGACGGCCCTGCACAGGGGCATTACTATTTCGATCCTGAAAAAAATGAACTTGTAAAATCCGACAGCGCCTACAAGCGGCCGCAGCCTCACGCCTGTTTTATCCTTTCCCTGGAAGATGATCTTGTGAACGAGGGCGGCATCATGGATCTTATAACAAGGGAAGCAAGGCTTTTCAAATACGGCTCCGGTACAGGTTCCAACTTTTCCCGCATCCGGGGATTGAACGAAAAACTTTCCGGAGGGGGAGTTTCTTCAGGCCTTTTATCCTTCCTTAAAATCGCCGACCGTTCGGCTTCGGCAATTAAATCCGGTGGTACGACGCGCCGCGCTGCAAAGATGGTTACTCTCGATGTCGATCATCCCGATGTAGAAAATTACATTAACTGGAAAACAGGAGAGGAACACAAGGTTGCTTCCATGGTTACCGGTTCCCAGGTATTAAAAAAACATATAGAAGCGATTAAAAAAGCGATTACTGCCTTCCGCGGCCCGCAGGAAGATAACTTTAACGCAGAGAAAAACCATGAACTTGCTTCTGCCCTTCGCGCCGCAATCGGCGATAAAATTCCGCCGGCCTACCTGTATCAGCAGCTTCGCCGGATTGAACACGGCGATGAGGATGTAAACGTTTCGCAGTATTCCACAGCGTGGGACGATGAAGCGTATAACACTGTCTCGGGGCAGAGCTCCAACAACAGTCTGCGGATTAGCGATGATTTTATGCGCGCCGTACTTAACGATGCTGACTGGAACCTGAACAGCCGTACATCCGGGCAGACGGCAAAAACCGTCAAAGCCCGCAAACTCTGGACCGACATCGCCCGCGCAAGCTGGCAATGCGCAGACCCCGGCCTGCAGTTCCATACAACAATAAATGACTGGCATACTTGCCCGGCCGGCGGCGAGATACGCGCTTCCAATCCATGCTCCGAGTACATGTTTCTCGATGACACTGCATGTAACCTGGCATCGGTAAATCTGGCCGCGTTCTACGATAAAAAAACGAAAAAATTCAATGTTGAAGCGTATCTCCATGCCATTGGAATTTGGACAACGATTCTGGAAATTTCGGTTGTGATGGCGCAATTTCCCGCGCCGCGCATTGCCGAGCTTTCATATCAGTACCGTACCCTGGGGCTGGGTTTTGCCAATCTTGGAACCCTTCTTATGATTATGGGCCTGGCTTACGATTCCGATGAAGGCCGTGCTGTCGCGGGAGCCCTTTCGGCCCTGCTTTCAGGCGAGGCATACGCCCAGTCGGCCAGAATGGCCGCACAGCTCGGGCCGTTCGCGCTTTACAACGATAATGCCGCCAATATGCTTCGCGTTATACGCAATCACCGCAGGGCGGTAAATAATGCAACCGATGCCGAATATGAAGGGCTTCATTCCATACCCAGGGGCATCGATCCTGCCCATTGCCCTGAGTATCTTCTGGATGCCGCAAAAGCCTCATGGGACAATGCCCTGGAACTGGGTAAAACCCACGGTTTCAGAAACGCCCAGGTCAGCGCGATAGCCCCGACAGGGACGATCGGTCTTTTAATGGACTGCGATACCACCGGCGTCGAACCCGATTTTGCCCTGGTTAAATTCAAAAAACTCGCCGGCGGCGGCTACTTCAAGATTATAAATCAATCTGTCCCGCCCGCGCTGGAAGCGCTCGGCTATTCACCGCGCGAGATTGAAGAAATTATCGCCTACGCCACCGGCCGGGAAACCTTAAGCGGCGCTCCGGCAATTAATGCCGACAGCCTAAAAGCGAAGGGGTTTACATCCGAGGCAATTGCCGCGGCGGAAGATTCCGTAAAAACCGCGCTTAACCTGGAGGGGGTTTTTAACTCCTGGATTCTTGGCAAGGCTTTTGTCGAAAAAAATCTTAAAGTGCCGGAGGCCACCTGGTCGCTTCCCGGTTTCAGCCTGCTTAAACATATCGGTTTTGATTCACAGGATATTGCGGAGGCAGAGCTTTATGCCTGCGGTACCATGGGGCTGGAAGGCGCGCCGAACCTGAAAAAAGAGCACTATCCGGTCTTTGATACAGCGACTCCGTCCGGTAAAATAGGCAGGCGTTCGATACCCTGGACGGCTCATATCGGCATGCTTGCCGCCGTGCAGCCCTTCATTTCCGGGGCAATTTCCAAAACCATAAATATGCCGAATTCGGCCAATTACGACGATGTAAAGGGCGCTTTTATGCTCTCATGGAAAAACGCCTTAAAAGCGGTCGCACTGTACCGCGACGGATCCAAACTTTCACAGCCGTTATCCGCTTTCGCCCCGGGAACCGATCCGTTAGCTGATACAATCCTTAAAGTGGAAAAGGGAATCGATCTGCCTTTTGTCCAGAAGGATCGCAGAAAAGCAATTGTACGCGGTATGCGCAAGTCTCTTCCCAACCGCCGCATAGGCTATACACAAAAGGCAAAAATCGGCGGCCATTCAATTTTCATTCGTACGGGTGAATATGAAGACGGCAGTCTTGGGGAAATTTTTCTTGACATGCACAAGGAAGGCGCCGCTTTCCGCAGCCTGTTAAACGGTTTTGCGATTACTGTTTCTCTTGGCCTGCAGTATGGCGTGCCTCTCGAAGAATATGTTGACGCATTTACATTCAGCCGCTTCGAGCCCAACGGCATGGTGCAGGGGCACGATTATGTGAAAATGGCTACAAGCGTAATCGATTATATTTTCCGCGATCTTGCCATAAGTTATCTTAAACGCACCGATCTGGGGCAGGTGAAACCGGAGGATCTTATTGCTACCGGAACAAAAAGTGAATCTGAAACTGCAGATGCAAAGCAGCGCCAGGGTGAAAAATCAGGAGGTTCTGCGGCGGGAGCTGCAGCGCAAACATTAAAAACATCAGGCGGCGTTTCCTCTAGCGTTCAGTCACCTAAAGTTCAGGCAGGCAAGGATGACGGAGCCGGTAAAGCCGCAATGGCTTCCCTGGGCTCGCCCTTTTTCCCGACCGCCGCTTCGCCGGGCGCTTACACAGCGCCTGCCCAGGCCGGCACTCAGGTACTCGAAGCGGAAAGAGCATCACAGAGTGAAGTGCTTAAAATCGTTGAAGCACGCATCAAGGGTTACGAGGGAGACCCCTGTTCATCGTGCGGTTCATTTACCCTGGTGCGAAACGGCACATGCCTGAAGTGCAATGCCTGCTGCAGTACCACAGGCTGTTCGTAGGGAAAAGGATTTTAATGAGCCTCTTGATGGCTCTATTGCATGCTCAAAAAAACCTTCCTGAACCTTAAATCTTATTAAGGTTTCGTCTTTTTCATACAAAAGCAATATATAATCTCGGCCTATAGGGGCTTATAAGCCCGTGATTTTATAATCTAAGGAGTACTTTATGAACAAGGCAAGAACATTCTTTTTAATTCTTTCTCTCTTCTCTTCTGCCTTTCCTCTTGCGAGAGTCCTGCAGGCGGCGGTAACAACAACCTCAATTATTCGGATCTTGATGCAGCAATAGCCGAAGCCGAGGAGACAATAGAGAGAGTCGTAATCAGTGCCGATGGCATTGATGTGGCGTATTTTATTGAGTGGGTAACGCCGGAGGTAATGGCTGCTCTCGAAGACGCCCTTGATGCGGCTATATTAGCCAGAGAGCAGGGAGAGACACAGGCGCAGATAAATGCTGCGCTTGCCGCACTTAATGAAGCAATAGAAACATTTATGGACGCAAAACAAGACGGCGAATTAGAAGTAAATGAAAGCATTATGCAGCAACTCATTGCCGCTGCCGAGGCTCTTGTTACCGGTGTAACAATAAGCGATGACGGCAGCGATGTGAGCATAAGCGATTACTGGGTAACACCGGAAGCAATACTTGCTCTCGAAGAAGCCCTTGCAGCAGTAAAAGCCGCTATTGCTGAAGATGATATTATCGCCGCTTACATTGAGCTAAATGAGGCAATAGCCGCTTTTAACGACGAAAAACAACACGGAACAAAGGGCGGCATTGTGGTGAAGGTTGATCCGGTTATTACAACATGGCCTTCTGCCTCTGCTGTTACCTACGGGGCAGTTCTTTCTACATCGACCTTAACCGGCGGCATTAGTAACGTAAGCGGCACATTCGCATGGACAACGCCTTCTATCCCCGTTGGCGATGCAGGTACAAGAACGCATAACGTTACCTTTACGCCGGATGATACGGATAACTACAACACTCTTTCGCAAAGTGTAGATATTATCGTGAATAAGGCAAGCCCTGTTGTTACGACATGGCCTTCCGCCTCTGCAATTACATACGGTGCAGCTCTTTCTACTTCGGGCTTAACCGGTGGTGTTGGCGCAGGTGAATTTGCATGGACGAATAGCTCTACTATACCTACTGTTAATAACAGCGGTTACAGCGTAACCTTTACACCCGACGATGCGGCTAATTACAATACCAGAAGGCGAAATGTAAGCATAACGGTGAACAAGGCCGAAGCAATAATCAACTGTCCGGTGGAGCGTATTACCTGGTACGATGCTGTATACTTCTGTAATAAACTGAGCATTTTGGAAGGGTTTGAACCTGTATATACGATAACCGGTATTAGCAAAACAACAACATCAGGTTTAACATATATAAGCAATGCGACCGTAGCTGTGGACTGGACAAAGAATGGCTACAGACTTCCTACCGAGGCAGAGTGGGAATATGCCGCTCGTGGTGATTATCCTAATAAGGCAACAGAAACGGCAACAAAGCCCTTTGGTATAGGTGATGGAACAAAGCTGACATGGGAAATGGCAAACATTAATGGTCAAAAACCTTATGATTTAGCGGCAACGCCCCCCGGTGAATATGATGATCCATCAGGAAAACGCATAAGCAGTACAACTCCCGTGGGGGATTATGATCCCAATAATTACGGCTTGTACGATATGCATGGAAATGTGGAGGAGTGGTGCTGGGACTGGTATAGACCTGATTATATAACATATGGCTTTGAGACCAGAACTACAGATGGGGCCGGAGCGAATGAAGATCCGGCGGGTCCGTTTGATGCGGCTTCCCGTATTATGAAGGGCGGGTACTGGAACGACGAAGCACAGAACGCTCGTTCCGCTTATCGTTCCAGCGACAATTCGAGCACCAGGGGCAGCAGAATCGGCTTCCGGCTTGTTAGACGCTAGGTAGAGGTAACATTGCGAGAAGTAAAAAGCGCAGGAAAGGGTGACTGTCACAGCGGCGAAATGCACACTGTAGGGAATGACTTTTTCATGCTTAGGGTTTAGCAGGGGGCGGGGAGGGAATGCAATCGGTTATGTTGTTAAAGTATTCTTTTTAAGATTTCAGGATGATTCTGGGCATCTTTAAGCATCCTCGACATTGCGGCGGTATATCCCGTTCCAAGAGATTTCCACCACTCAAGGGATTTCCTGGAAATACGCAATGTACAGGGTATCTTTTTTCTGCCATCGGCATTTACCTGTTTAAATTCAGCTAACTCTTTGCTCGTTAATCTCGGAGCAAGCGCTGTGTA
>WRLP01000043.1 GCA_009777535.1 Treponema sp. | reverse complement strand
TAATGCACGGTGAAACCGTGTGTATGGATAATCTAACACGGCGTGGCGCACAGTAAGGATAAAAAGATGAGTAAATGCACGAAGGCTTCAGCCTGAGTAGTGCGCCCGGCATCGTGAGGTTAGTGGTTAAAATTCTTCTCTTTTTTACCTTTACTTTATTACCGGGTTCTGCGCCTAAATTCCGCCCGGCATGTTCAGCAGCCGGATTCGAGGTACCAGACACCGCTGTACCACAATAAAAAATTTCTTAATCCTCTTGACATACTGTAAACTGTAGTTTATGGAAATTATTATATTGCTCTGCGGTGGAAATAAGTCAACGCAGCAAGAAGACATTGAAAAAGCAAAAAAAATTGCTAAAATTTATTTGGAGAATTAATATGAAAACTACAACCAGAGAAAAAATTACATTTAAAAAATGGGATCTAGCGGAAATACTTGACACAAAAGAGGATATAGCCGCATGTCTTGAAGTCGCTCTATCCGAAGGCAATACCCAATTTCTTTTTGAAACACTTGGAGTTCTTGCTCGTTCCAAAGGGATGACACAAATTGCGAAAGAATTAGGCGTAACTCGTGAAGGATTATATAAATCTTTATCTATCGATGGCAGTCCTTCATTTTACACCGTTGTTAAACTGTTTGATGTTTTCGGTTTGCGAATAAAACTTGAGCCAAAATCCGCATAGTACTAAAAGGGAAAGTAAAAGAGCCAAGACGACATGAATTCGAGGTACCTGACACCGCTCAGTTAAATATTTGGGCAGCGCCTATTTCTTTTTGAAGCAGATAAGTAATAATTTCAGAAGGGGTTTTACGAGATGCTATTGCTCTTGCGTTCAGAAGTTTTGCAGTACTCTCGTCAAGACCAACAACCTGAAAACTTTTACGTGCGAAGAAACCGGTGCCATTAGGTCCAAGCGTCGGGACTGTACTTGTTAGACGCTCATCAAGAGCTTCATATTCTTCTTTCGTCTTACCAGGCATAATTACTCCTATTTATTACGCATTTGTACGGCTACTTTATCCCGCAAATACATTGCGTGAAAAACCCTAATCGTTTCATTATCAATAATGTTATAAAAAACTTCAATGGGATTTGCAGAAATGTCAAACCCAATAATAGCATATATATCATCTTCGCCCTCTAAAAGACCATCATATATCTGCGTATCAATTGCTCTTATTATGTCTTCCTGAGTATATCCATGCTTGAATGCAACTTCTTCAAATTGAATATTGTCAGCCACATAATCCTCTATTAAAAAATAATATATAAAATTAGAAAAATCAAGGCTTTTAGGCCCCCTCCCTCCCCTCCTTCAAAAAAACCCGCCGCCTGACTACTTAATGCCACTGTTAACAAGTCTTTAATAATGTTTTTACACGTATTGTGATGAACATCAGTTTCCATAGACTCAACCTCAGTCTCATTAAGTAGTCAGGCGGCTTTTGAACTCATGGCCTCACAAGGCGGAAGCCATTGTAGTAGCCCCGGTAGCCCGGGTAGTCGTAGTGCCGATACGCTGAACGGGCGTACTGCGCGAAGTTGCCCCAGTACCCGCCGCGCATCACGTGGTAAGACCCCGAGGACGCGCCAGAGAAGGTAAAAATTAGAAGGTAAAAAGTAAAAGAGCCAAGTAGACAAAAATCCGGGTGCCTGGCACCGCTTGATCATTGTTTTCTAAGTTTATGAGCTGCAAAAAAAGTAATGCACTGCAAAACAATAAAGCAACCGTTAAAATAATTTGCCACGCCATTTTCAGCTCACTATCTTCTTTAGCTCACTTTTAAGCTTTCTTTTCGTGCTGTTTATCACGCCAATATGATATAAAACCTGGAATCATTATAGCAAGCCCAACTGCTAATGCACCTATTAGTAAAATTTCCATACCCATATTTTACCTCTCATCCGGAGAATTCGTTATTTCCCCATTTTTCTTTTCTTTGGATGTCCACCAAAGACCATTATAAATATTTTGGCAAATCCCATGAAGCTCTTAAAATACGATAAATGTCCACTTGTTTTATTACATCATTCACTTTATAAAAGACAATATAATTATCGACAAGTATGCGGCGGTAGTCTGTATTATCCGGGTATTCAGGATAAATGTAGGGGTTGTCTTTAAGATTGGCAATGTGTTTCTTTAGTGAAGCAATAAACCGGAGCGGTGTTTCAGGGTAAAATTTAAACAAGTATGTTTTTATTTCTTTTTTATCTTCCTTCGCAAGAGGAGAATATCGAACGTTGTATTTCAATCGTCTTCGTTCCAGAACTCGTTTTCATCAAGCCAAACAGCGTTTGGTTTAGCCGCTTCGTATTCAGCTTCTGCCAATTTTTCTGCAAAATAACCTGACTGGGCTTTTTGAGATAAATAGTCTATATAATGTACCGCTTCTTTAAATAATACAGTCGGCAATAATTCGGTCTTTTGTATCAATAACTCGGTTTCTGTCATAGCACTTCTCCCCGTGTAGAAAATACCATATTTCTGTAGCTTTGAAAAGGCCTTTCCTCCCTGCTCCCTATTCTCCCCTCCCCCCCGCCTTCAAACTTTTCGCCTCTTTCTCGCTTACTTTTTACTTTCTACCTCCAAAAAACGGCAAAGCCGTTTTTTGCGCTTACTTTTTCTCTCTACTGTATCACCGGGTTCTGCGCCTCGAGTCCACCGGGCATGTTCAGCAATCTCGGCAGCCTGCCGTCGGTTATGTCCCAAATATCTGTATCCCATACAGAACCATCGGTAGTATTCCAGTTTGCCGCACTTGTCCACCAGCTTGCTGCATTCCACTGCGCCTCTGTGATGTCCGCTCCGTCGATTTCGTCTAATCCTTTGTCGAGAGGGTTTTTATCAGTTCCTGTTGTGCCATTCCAGCTGTGCTTCACTGTCATTGGGTTTCTGGCATACATATGCGATAAAGAAACACCGTTATTTTCGCCGGCTATACGGCCAATAATGTTTGTGTTATCCGAAGCAACAACAATTGGATTAAAGGCTGCGCAGTTCAGTGTTGTACCAGGGCGAATGCCGCTTGACGCATTATTCGCACCCATAATACCGCCGACATATTCAATACCGATTACACTGCCGGTAGAATAACAGTTCTGCATTAACCTGCCATTACTACCTACCACGCCGCCAACATATTTATTGCCGTTAATATTATAATTTCCGATTACAATGCTAGTGGAGTAACAGTTCTGAAGTATGCCACCAATAAAATTAACACCTGCCACGCCGCCAACATGATCAATGCCGCTGACACTGCCTGTAGAGTAGCAGTTCTGCAAAATGCCCTCGTTTCCGCCTACTACACCGCCGATACAGTACCAACCGCTGATATTACCTGTGGAATAACAGTTCTGTACCATGCCCCCATTGTTACGCCCAACTAAACTGCCGATACAATTGCCAGCTATTTGCGTGGAGGTGATAGAGCAATTGATAAGCCCTAAATTTTTAACAATACCTGTTGTTGTACCATTTCCGCTGATAACACCGAACATTCCCTGATAGTCTGTCGTTCTATTTATTGTAAGGTTTGTAATTGTAAAGCCTTGTCCGTCATAGCTGCCGGTAAAAAAGGCATAGTTTGAAAGAGGGATAAAAAAACCAATCGCCGTCCAGTTACTCCCGCCAGGTGAAGGAAGGTTTAATGTAATATCCTCAACCTGCTTATAATGCCTTGTTATACCGTTTGTATTACGTGCATAGGTATTGAATGTGTTTATATTGGCCTGGTTTACAGGTATGCGCCGGTCAAAAGTACCTGCCGTGCCTGTATAATATTCCAATCCATCGTATACAAAAATGGGAACTATTGTCGTACCGCCTTCATAGTTGGTGTCTGTTGTAGTAATCGTGAAACCAATAGTTATATCAGGATTGGGAAATGCGGAAGTGCCGTCATACGTAATCCTAGTACCGCTCAGGGTGAAACCTGCCGGCAGGTCTGTATCGCTTATTGTTGCGTATGGATTTTCACTGCCAACAAATCCTCCTATTGCAACTATTGCCGAGGTTTCACCTGGGAGTGGCGTGAATGTTGATCTGTTTGGGTTTGTTATGCTTATAGTTAGCATTGCCTTATCAATCGTAAAACAAGCGCTCTGCGTTCCGGTGTAGTTGCCTTCTGCTGCCGCTGTAATGGTAACGGTCGCTGTTCCTGCATTTGTATTGTTGCTGTAACTTACGGTATAATCGGAGGTGGCAATTAGGCCGCCGTCGGTTACCGTCGGTGTTGGCGTATGCGCACTGCCTGTGTATGTAAATGTACCGCTTACCGTTACTGTTGCATTGGAAAGATCGCGTCCATTCACCATAACCGCCACAGTATTTGTAACAGCATTGTAGTTAACGGCATCGTTAGGTGTAAAGGTTACCTCATACCCGCTGTTAGTTACCGTGGGTACAATCGTGCCGTCTGTCCATGCGAATGTGCCCGGCACACCGCTTGTACCTCCGGATAATGCCGAATCGGAAAGCTGCTGCCCGTAGGTGATTGTATCCGCGGCAGGCCACACGGTTACAGACGGGGTGGCCCTGTTAACAATAACATTAACATTTCCTGTCATGATTTCATATTTGGCTCTATCTTCCGGCGTAAAGGTCATGTTATGGGTATGCATTCCAACGCCGCCGACAAGACTTGTCGGTGTTGTCCACGAGAATGTTCCCGCAACAGTGCTGTAACCCATATTAAAAAGATATACTTCCGAAAGCCTCTGCCCGTAAACGGCGGTTATGCCCACAGGCCACGCAACAAAATAACTGTCCTCACTTACTACGGTAACCAGGACATCCCGTGTCTGTATGCTGTAATTAACCGTATCCTCCGGCGTAAAGGTCATGTTGTGGGTTTGGACGCCTTCACTTCCTACCGGGTCATCTGGATTTGTCCATGTAAATTCGCCGGGAACTGCGGCTGAACCCCTGCCGGTAAGTAATATGTCAGAGAGATGCCACCCAACAACGGCGGCCAAGTCTGCAGGCCATATTATGTCCATGTCGGCAAGCCATACTGCGTAAAGGGTAATTGTTCCTTTGGATTCTGCAAGGTCGATCACCTCGGCTTCTTCGGGATATACGACGCTGCCGTCGGATGCAAGAGCCCAGCCGGAGAAGGAATGGCCGCCGCAGGTAAACTCGTTGGCCGGCAATTCATATAATACTCCAACTTTGAAGACGGACTTTTCCATCTGCCCTTCCCCGCCGTTGGCGTCATATTCTACCGTGTAGGTTTTTGCCGAAGAGCCGGTCGGGCTCTCACAGGCAAAGAAAAGGGAAAATGTAAGAAGTAACAGGGAAAAGCCAAAGATGTAAATTCTTACTTTGTTTGATTTTGTTTTCATAACACACTCCTTAGAGATGATTCACCGTTTGTTGGTGCAGCGGCTTTTCTCTCTAACCCATGGAACAATATATCACACCTGCGGCGGGATTTCAAGGAAACGCCGGCAGCCGGCCTCACAACCTTGACCGTTGTCAAATGCTAAAAAATACACTAAAGTGAAACATTAAGAGGACAAGATGCTTGAATTATCGTATACCTATTGGGAAGGTGGGGATGGCTGGCTTGTAGGATATCTGAATGAGTATCCTGAGCAATGGACTCAGGGAAAAGATTTAACAGAGCTGGAAGAAATGCTCCTGGATCTTTACGATAATTTTTTGATAGAAGCAAAAAGAAAAAAAGAGCGGGTCAAAAAAACAGGTGTGCTGCGGGTTCCTGCTTGAAACGCAATTTATTGCTTAAAGAGATACGCAAAAGAGGAGCCGTTTTTATCCGGCACGGCAGAAGGCACGATATTTACGAAAACCCCAAGAGCGGTGTAGTAGAGCAAATTCCAAGACATCCGGACATTGAAGAAAATCTGGCCAGAAATATTATCAGGCATTTATCTTAATTCTGCCCTGGCGCTATTTCACAACTATAGCTGTTTCAGAAATGTATGTCAGAAAAAGTAACAGGGTACGGCTGGGGCTGGCAGCGCCTATGGGAAAACATCTGGATTCCCTGCCGGAATGAGACCAGCGAGAAAAAGTAACAAACCTTAGCTCGAATAAAATACCCAGCACTAATAAGGAATGAATATGCAATTCAATAAATAATCTTGCTTGATTTTAGTGCTGGGTGGGCTCTGTAGGCAGACTCGCCAGCCGTTTTCCCATAGGCGCTGCCAGCCCCAGCCGGTCCATTTTAATATTTCCGGCACACATTTCCGGCATTGACATAGTTCTGAAAGAGCATAAAACTATAAACATGAAAAAAAATTATTGCCTTTTTACCATCCTTATCATTTTTTGTTTTACGGCTTTCGGCGAAGAAAGTGAAGAACTGGACTTTCTATTGTTTATGCCCAACAGCAGCAGCCGGTTTGTCAACCAGGAGCGGGCGGTACTCCAGCTTGATAATCTTGCGAACTACATAATGGAAAGAGACTTGCTGCCCGCCCAAATTATTGTTCACGGATATGCAGCGGCAGCGGAAAATGATATAGATCCGGTTGCTTTATCGGGCGGCAGGGCCATGTTCGTAATAAACGAGCTGGAAAAACGCGGTGTTTCAAAAGATTTATTTTCCGACCCCGCAGCCCACGGATCGGTTGCCCTGTGGGGCAATAATGCAAGCGAAGAGAACAGAATCCAAAACAGGCGTGTAATTATATTGATAGACGGCAGTGAATTGGCAGCGGCTGCACTGGAAACTTTTGATTCCGTTTCGGCATCAGAACCCTCTGCAATAGCAGATACCGGCAATGAGGCTGTTAAGCGCATTAGATTCCCCTGGTGGTTTTTAATTCTGTTTCTCCTTGCCGTTCTAATTACCGCCCTTCTTTTTCTTTTGCCAAAAAAAAGAAAGGAAAGAGCCGGTCAACAAGAGCGTGCTGCCGAAAAAGCAGAGATGGAACAGCAATCTCCTGCCGTGAGCGAAAAGCAGCCTCCCCTGCCCGAACTAAAATATATTTATTTGAGCGAAGAAGAAATTCGCCGCCGCGCGTACAGCCTGTTTGAATACCGCTGTGGCATGAACGGTGATGCCGAAGGAGACTGGTACGAGGCCATAAGGCAGCTGTGCGCTGAATACGAAGCAGCCGGTTATATCGTCAGACTGGTTCCCTAAGCGAACAGGGCAAGTCTACAAGGCATTTTCCGCAGACGGTCGCGTTACCTGCGGTTTTGTGGTATTCGTCATTTTTCCTGCATTGCCCGTAACATTTGTACCGGTCAAAAGTGCCGCCTTCGTAAGCGTTCACTACGCATTTTTTCCGGCATCGTCCGCAAGCGCCCCCGGATTTTTCAATGCATTTTTCGCCCGCCCTGCCGGTTTGTTTATACGAGCCGAATTCATAATTTGTTACTATGCTTCCAAACCGGCCGCAGCATCCATTTTTTGTTATAAGCATATTATTCATACCGAATGTTCCAATTCCGGCGATATATGCAATATGCCTGTGCGACCAGCTGCTTATCAATTTAGCTTTATCGTAACTATGCGCAGCCGGTGCTTTTCCTGCTTTGTATCTTTTCTTCTGCAATAATGCTTCGATACTTTCGCTTATTTTTTTTAACAGTTCATTTGTTTTTATATATGCCGACACCCATTCCTTCGAGGCCAGTTCCCCGTCAATATTGCTTTCTACAATATTTTCCCGAAATGGAACAAAATAACTTACAATGCTTTTTGCATCCGGTAAAATATCGCAGGGCAGTAAATGCTCATCCGAGACCATTTCTTTTAACGTTACCAGGTTTTCGTTTTCTGCGGAAATTACCTCTACTATTGGCTCCTTCCACATCAGAATTTGCTCTTCGTTTTCGCTTATTGTAGTTTTTATTGCCTGGACAATTTCATTATACATTGATAATTCTTCTACCCGCCCGCTTTTTCAATTTTTACAAGCCAGGATTCCTCTCCGGCTTCCAGCGGAATTTGTCCCGCAGCTTGCGCCCATTCACTTTGGACAGCCAGGGTTTCCGCCGCGGCGACACTACCAAAACGCTCCCAGGCTTCTTTAAGTTTCTGCGAGCCGTATACAATCAGCTTGATGCGGTCGGTAACTGAAAGACCCGCTTCCTTGCGGGCATTCTGAACGCCCCGGATAAGGTCGCGTATATCGCCTTCCATGGAAAGCTCGCCGGTAATCTCGGTATCCAGCCCTACGGTAAGCGTTCCCTCATTTATTACACGCAAATTTGCCTTCTCATTGCGCCTTATATCTACCTTGCCGGCATCAATCTCTATGCTGCGCACTCCTGCGCCGCTGATTTCCAGCGAAATGGAAGCGCCCTCCAGTAATCCCTTAATTTCCGCCTGACTCAACTTTTCTATGCGCTCTGCGGCGGCCTTCATGTCCTTTCCAAGCTCTTTGCCAAGCACGCGGAAATTGGCTTTTACTTCGTACTCGACCAAATCTTCTTCGTTATCTGAAAAAACCAAATCTTTTACATTCAGTTCCTCGCGGATAATTTCCGACATTTCCATTAAAACTGTTTTTTCCTCTGCGTTGCGTGTAACAAGTTCCGCCAATCGCAGGGGCTGGCGTACTTTTATATTGTACTGAGAACGCAGGGAGCGTCCCATGGAAACAGCGCGCTGAACAGAAGCCATGCGGAATTCCAGGGAGCGATCGCGGCGTTCTTCGCGCACTTTGGGGTAATCGGTAAGGTGCACAGATTCAGGATCATTTTCCAGGCGAAGATTCTGCCAGATCGCGTCCGTGGTAAAGGGCATAAAGGGCGATGCCACTGTAATTAATGTTTTTAACACATCATAGAGCGTGCCGTATGCTTCGATTTTATCGGTATCGTTTTCGCTGCGCCAAAACCTTCTGCGGGAACGGCGTATGTACCAGTTGTTTAACAGATCGATAAAATCGAGTATCGGGTCAACCGCACGGGAAAGATCGTAGGCGCCCAGTGCGTTGTCCACTTTTTCCTTTA
>WRLP01000042.1 GCA_009777535.1 Treponema sp. | reverse complement strand
AAAATCATGATTTTTGTGAAAAGAAAAAATAGGGGATGGAAAGAAAAAAAAAATGAATATGGTGTTTTGGTCTTTGTATTTTCGGGGGGGGGGGGGGGGGGGATAAACAGGGCAAGAATTTATGTGCTTTATCATAGTTACCCTCTTAATTTCAGATTTTGGTCGAAGTTTTAACAACAACAATATAGCATGTATTAAGGCAGATGTCAATAAAAAGAAGTAAAAAAAAACATAAAATCGAATCAATTTCTTTCGACTACTTTCGAAATAGGGGCTATTTTGTCAAAACCCGCTCATTCCAGAGCCGGCGGGCAGTTTCCAGCCCATTAATTGCCTTTCCGGGGCTGAATACGCCGTAGGGAGCCTGTTCCAACAGGGCTTCAGCATCAGAAAATTTCAGCGTCCCTTTACCGATAAAACCCAGCATTGCCGCTCCAAGCGCGCTTGCTTCATGTCTTTTGTCGATCCTTACTTCGGTCTTCAGCAAATCTGCGATTATCTGCATGGATAGTTTTGAGTGGGTTATTCCGCCGTCGGCGCGTATCCACTTGATTGCCGCAGAGCGGTCTTTTTCCATGGCGGATATTACATCCATTAGCTGGAAAGGGTAAGATTCCAGGGCCGCGCGTACTATGTGAGCGCGCTCCGTCCCGAATGTTATGCCGAGAATTTCGGCTTTTCTGTCCATCTGCCAATGCGGGCCGCCAAGACCGGAGAAGGCGGGGATAAAAGTAACACCGCCGGAGTCGGGAACCGATTCTGCAAGAGCATCAAAACCGGCGGCGTTAGCTGCAAGTCCAAGTTTTTCGAGTACCCAGTTAACTGTCGAACCGCAGCTTACGATAACTCCTTCCAGGGCATAGTCCGTTCTGCCTTCCATCGACCAGCATATTGTACTGACCATTCCGTGCTGCGAGCGGGTGCGTTTACCGGTGTTCATTACAACCGATGAACCTGTGCCCATTGTCGCTTTTACCGTTCCCGGGGAGAAGCAGCCTTCGCCGAAACAGGCGGCATGGGAATCGCCGATGATTGCAGTTATGGGAATTGGTTTGTCGAAAATACCGTCGAAAGCCGTTACGCCAAAATTACCTGTAGAAGGGCGAATTTCCGGCAGATGCAGGCCCCTGGTCTTAAATGTATCCCCCATGGCTGGGCTCCACTTGCATGAGTCCAGATCCATCAGCAGGGTTCTAGAGGCATTGGAAAAATCTGTAACATAACTGCCGGTCAGTTTGTAGACCAGCCATGTGTCGATGGTACCGAAGTACGCCGAGCCGGATTTAATTTTCACGGCTAAATCGGGATCATTTTCAATGAGCCACAGGAGTTTTGTGGCGGAAAAGTATGGATCGATTCGAAGGCCTGTTGCATCTGCAATTAGAGGGTCGAGCCCCTGTTTCTGCATGCGGGAACAAATGTCGATCGGCCGCTTGCATTGCCAGACAATAACCGGCGTTAGGGGATTTCCCGCGCTGTCCCACAGCAGAAAGGATTCCCGCTGGTTGCTGATGCCCGCCGCTGTAATAGAAATTTTTTTATTTCCGGCAGCCTCAAAACTGGAAAGAGCCTGCCGTATTGCCTCAATGACCGATGCGATTATTTCATTTCCATTCTGTTCCACAAAACCGGGCTGCGGGTGATAGGAAGGAAACGGGCAGGTATGAGAGCTGATTATTTCTCCCTTTTCGGAGATTATCATGGCTTTTGAACCGCTGGTTCCCTGATCAATCGCTATTATATGTTCCATTACTCAAGTCATTCCACGAATAGTTTCCGCAATTCCGGCGGCATCTAACTTAAAATGGACCTTGTTATCTGATTGGCACCAGTTCTTTGAGAATTTGCCCTCGGGAACCCCAAGCCTTCTTAGCCTTGCCCCCAGGCCGTTTTCGGCAATGAGTTCTGCAACAAGGCTCCCCGCGCCGCCGTGGGTTGAGTGCTGCTCTACGGTAAGGACAAGGCCTGTCTGACTGATTGAATCAATGAGTGCAATGGGCGTAAACGGCCGGATGGAAGTGATAGAAAAGATAGCACAGGAAAGGTTTTTTCCGATTAACGCCGCCGCTTCCAGGACATCGTGTACCGCGTTTCCCAGTGCAACAATGGTTATATCTTTTCCATCAGCAAACTGAACCGGCTGGCCTGGCTTAAAGATGTAGTCTTCCGGTGTAATATTGATAAATTTTCCCGTGTTAAGGCTGGTATAAACAGGCCCTTTCCTGTCCAGGACGCCATAACGCGCCATCTGCGTACATTCTCTTGGGTCGCAGGGGGCGTAAATCTCAAAACCTGGCATTCCTCTGATAGTGCTAATGTCGTTTACTTCGTGGTGGGTGATTCCATCGGTACCGTAACTAAAACCGGCGTGCATTCCGTTTACCTTTACATTACTTCCGGCATAGCTTATATCTACTTTAAGCTGCTCGTTGGAGCGGGAAATAAGGAAGGGTGTGGCATTGCCGGTTACCGGAATTACACCGCCATTAGCCATACCGGCGGCTATCCCCATCATGTTTTGCTCTGCAATTCCAATGTTTATCACCCTTTCCGGAAACAAATCCCTGAAAGGCTTCACCTTGCTGGTGCTCACAGAATCGCTGACCAGGTAATAAATTTCTGCGCCCTGCCTGACCAATTCAATATATGCCTTTATCTGTACGTCTCTTAGGTCTTCTTTTTGTATATTGCCGCTCATTTGGATATTTCCTGTGATAACTCATTAAGGGCCAACACGCCTTGTTCCTCTGTCGGTATGGTATGATGCCATTCGGGCTTGTTCTCCATAAAAGAAACGCCTTTTCCCTTGATGGTATGGGCGATTACAGCGTGGGGTTTTGCGGAAGCATAATCCAGGGAGTCAAAAAGGGCGGCCATGGCGCCGGTATCATGACCGTCTACATCGTGGACATCAAAACCGAAGGCTTCCAGTTTGTCCCTAAGCGGATTAATTTCCATTGTATTGGCGATCGTATCCGCAAGCTGTATCCCGTTATTATCAATAATAAGAGTTAAATTCCCCAATTTATAGTAAGCCGCCGCCATTGCCGCTTCCCAATTGCTGCCTTCCTGCAGCTCTCCATCGCCGGTAAGCACAAAAACACGGTATTTTTTGCCTGTTTTCTGTGCCGCCAGGGCCATTCCCGCAGCTATTGAAAGCCCGTGCCCCAAAGCGCCGGTATTTATTTCTACTCCCGGTACACTTTTAGTCGGGTGAATGGTAAGCGGGGATTCATGTTTAAGATACTCAAAAAGCCAGGGTTTTGGAAAAAAACCGCGCTCCGCCAGGACGGAGTATAGTCCCTCCGAGGCATGCCCCTTGCTCAGGACAAAGCGGTCGCGGTCCGGGTTATCCCGTTCTTCCGGGGAATAATTTAGCGTATAAAAGAAGAGAACGGTCAAAATATCCGCTTCCGAGAGGGAACAGGCTATATGCCCCCCCTTTGCTTTTACGATCATGGAGACAATATTTCTCTTTACTTCGTTTGCCGTTAGCTTGATATCTGCGTCTGTCACATCATTCTCCAGCCTAATAAATCCGATAATACGATAATATATGATAATATAAATAAACGCAAGCACTTTTTTTTATTTTCTTTTACTTTTTTTCTTGACTTTATTTTTTTCTCATGCTAAACTTGCGTAGTTATTCTATTTTCCATACAGGAGGAAGTTTTATGAAAAAGAGATGGTTATTTCTCGCGGTTTTATTGGTACTTATTGTACCGCTGGCATCTGCAGGCGGAGGCAGAGACAGGGGGGCGGCAAGCAACCTGATTGTGGTTATCACACCAGGACATGACAACCCGTTCTTTAAAACAGCGGCGGATTTTGCGGATGCAAGGGCAAAGGCTCTTGGTTATGACACCAGAGTGTACGTCCACAATGATGACGCCAATTTGCAGAGTCAGTATTTTGACCTTGCAATAGCCGACAAGGCTTTGGCCATTGTTTGTGACAACGCCGGCGCCGATGCAACTATTGCCGCAGTGCAAAAGGCAAAGGATGCCGGAATCCCCACTTTCCTAATCGATCGTGAAATCAACGCAACAGGCGTTGCGGTTTCCCAGATCGTTGCCAACAACTACCAGGGCGTTCAGCTTGTAGCAGAGTATTTTGTCAGGCAAATGGGTGAAAGGGGAGATTATGTCGAGTTGGTCGGCAGGGACACGGACACAAATGCCCACGTCCGCAGCCAGAGCTACGACGACCTAATCAGCCAGTACCCCAACATGAGGCGTGTTGCCCGTCAAACGGCAAACTGGGATCAGGCGGAAGCCTTCAGGGTTATGCAGTCCATGCTACAGGCCAATCCCGGCATTAGGGGTGTAATTTCGGGTAACGACACAATGGCCATGGGCGCGATGGCTGCTCTTAAGGCCGCCGGCAGGGGCGAGGTCATTGTAGTAGGTTTCGACGGATCCAACGATGTGCGCGATTCAATCCTGGCAGGCGATATCAAGGCTACAGGTCTTCAGCAGATTGCCAGAATTGCCGAGCTTGCAGTAGAGCAGGCCGACAGGTACATCAAGTCGGGTTCCACCGGCCAGCCTGAAAAACAGCTTATAGACTGTGTGCTTATCAATACCGATAATGCAAACAGGTTGAACGACTTCTCTCTGAGGTAAAAGCGTTTACCTGACCACTTAGCCGCTTTTGTGGTTAAGTGGTCAGGTTTTTAGGGGATATTATGCGAATGCAAAACCCGGTAAAATTTTTATTATTTATCTCGGCGTTTTTTTTTGTTTCCTGTGTTGTCGTAAAAAACGATAGATCGGATTCGAATCAAAGGGAGATTGGAGATCTTGGAGTAAAAGCTTCCAATTTTGATCCGGCGCAATACGCTGACATGATATGGGAGCCAGTTGTTTTACCACGTATCGACGGCATGGCTGTGGACTTTCGTGAACTTATAGACGGATTAAGGTCGAACGAAACTGCCACTTCCCAGAGATACGGATACCGCCTTCTTGAAGAAGGAAATCACTATAACTTTGCAATCAAGGGAACCGTAAGGTTTTTATCTATAGATACCAGTTCCGCTAACGGAATGGCCGCTTTGGATTTTGCCCCTTTCGACGGCCAAGCCGATTGTCTTATGATGATTGGCCCTGTTTTTCGCAGTTTGGCTATCAGGGACATACAAAATACAATTTCGCTGAATGACTTTACAAATCAGGTTGAGTTTGCCCGCCTTGCAAGAGAACTAAACAATAAAGCCAGGGATACTGCTCTGGAAGGCATCGATTTTTCCCAACATATCGGCTCGGAAGCTGATCTTATCGGCGTGTTCACCTATGATAACCCCGGGGATACAATCGAGATAATGCCTGTGCGTTTATCAATAAAATAGCGGGTGTATCAATGGACGAAATAGCCCTGGAAGCCAGGGAAATTACAAAGATTTATCCGGGAACTGTCGCACTCGACAGGGCCGATTTCAAGGTTCGCAAGGGCAAGGTTAATGTCCTTGTGGGCGAGAACGGCGCCGGAAAATCCACCATGATGAAGATTGTAGCCGGAGTGGAAACCAAAACTTCCGGCTCCATTTTCATAAACGGACAGGAAGTAAACTACTCTACTCCCAATGAGGCCATAAGTCACGGCGTGGGCATTATCTATCAGGAATTGAATCTTTTCCCGAACCTGAGCATTGCCGAAAACATGTTCATGACAAGGGAGATTAAAAAAAACCGTTTTACGGTCGATCATGCAGGACAAAATAATAAATCCAGGCAGTTTCTCGAAAAACTGAAACTTGATGTGCCTCCCGAAACTCTGGTGGGTAATATCCGTGTCGGCCAGCAGCAGATGGTGGAAATTGCAAAAGTTTTGTCGCAGGATGCGGAGATCATCATTATGGATGAGCCGACCTCGGCGCTTACCGAGGCGGAAGTATCAACACTTTTTACTATCATTAAAGAGCTTAAAAATAATGGTGTAACGGTTATTTATATTTCCCACCGCCTGGAAGAAGTTATGCATATAGGCGATTATATAACAGTTCTCCGTGACGGGAAATTTATCGAAGAACAGAAAATCGCCGATGTCGGCATACCCTGGATAATAGACAGAATGACCGGCGGCCATAAAATCGAAAATGTTTATGCCAAGCGTGAAATGGGGGAAACCCTGCTTTCGGTAAAGAATTTTACCCTGATGAAGCAGACCGGAATCGGGCATGTACTGAACGATGTTTCGTTTTCAATTAAAGCCGGCGAAATCTTAGGGTTGTACGGGCTGCTCGGCGCCGGAAGGACCGAGCTTCTTGAGTGCCTTATCGGTGCGCGCAAGGACTATACCGGAACAATTGAGCTTAACGGAAAACCGGTAGCGTCTAATGATGTAAATGGCCGTATCGGCGACGGTTTTGCCCTTATACCGGAGGATCGAAAAACCCTTGGGATTTTTCCCAATCTGATCATCCTCGAAAATATGGCTATTTCTTCCCTGATGCGGTTTTTCAAGCGGATGTTTCTCCGGCCAAAACTGGAGAAGGATGCAGTCGACGGCATTGTCGGGGATTTGAATGTTAAAACCGCCTCGATTTTTAATTTGATTACTTCCCTTTCCGGCGGCAATCAACAAAAAGTAATAATCGGACGCAGCCTGCTTACCCACCCAAAAGTCCTTTTGATGGACGATCCCACCAGGGGCATTGATGTCGGCAGCAAATACGATGTGTACGAAATATGCAAAAAACTTGCAGGGCAGGGAATGGGCGTAATTTTTGTTTCCTCTGAAATGCAGGAGATGCTTTCCATACCTGACCGGGTCTTAGTGCTTTCGCAGGGACGGCTTAAAGGTGAATTTCTTCATGAAGAAATAACCGAAGAAAAACTGGTTGCCGCCTCGGCAATTACCATTACACAAAAATCAACGGAGGAATAACATCATGGGCATCAACAAACCAGGGCAAATAAATTTCGCGCAGGCGGCTATGAAGCTCAGGGCCTACATCGCCCTGATGCTGCTTCTTGTTTTTTTCAGTTTTTCAATCCCGAATTTTCTGACCCCCCTGAGCATTATCACCATGATACGGCATGTCGCCCTTAACGCCATCGTCGCCATTGGTGTAACCTTCGTGATTCTTACCGGCGGAATTGATCTTTCCGTGGGCTCCATTATCGGCTTCTGCGGAATGATAGCAGGCGGGCTGATATACGAAGGGCTCAATCTTAAATTTCTTGGCATTACAATTTATTTTTCCATACCAATGGTCATTCTCATCACCGTAATACTTGGTGTTTTGATAGGATTGTTCAACGGCATTTTGGTAACAAAATTTAATGTAACGGCTTTTATCGCGACCATGGGCTCGATGTATATTTTCCGTGGTTTGGGCATGCTTCGCTCCGATGGAAGAACCTTCCCCCACCTGATCGGTAGCCCCGAACTGAAAAATACCGGTTTTCCCCTGCTCGGCGCAGGAAGACTTTTAGGTATTCATTACACGATATGGATAATGATTGTATTGATAGTCATCGCAGTGTACCTGGCAAAAAAGACTCCCTTTGGCCGCTACATATACGCTGTCGGGGGTAATGAAAATGCCGCCAAGCTTTCCGGTATACAGGTCGCCAAGGTTAAAACCATCGCGTTTATGATAAGCGGCGGGTGCGCCGCCATGGTCGGCCTTATTATCACATCGGAGCTGGTAGCGGCTCACCCTGCCACCGGCACCTCTTACGAAATGAACGCCATTGCCGCAACGGTTCTTGGCGGCACATCCCTTGCCGGCGGCCGCGGTTCCATAGGCGGCGCGGTGCTTGGTGCGTTTGTTATCGGCATACTCAACGACGGCATGGTTATGATGGGAGTGTCCTCATTCTGGCAGACGGTTATCAAGGGTGTTGTAATTGTTTTAGCGGTAATATTTGACCAGATGCAGAACCGCGGCACGGTAAAAACCGTGAGGAAGCAGAAGGCAAAACAAGGAGTGTAACATGGACATAATCAACAAAAAGCCCTGTATTGGTTTGGTGGTAAGCAACAGAGCCTTTTTCAATCCCGCCCTGGCGCTGGCAGGGCGGCACGAAATTATTTCCTGTCTGGATTCTCTTGGGTTTGACTATGTAATACAGAATGAAAAGGCCACCGCCTCCGGTTGTGTGGAAAATTACCGTGATGCGCAAATACTTGCCGAAGAATTCAAAAAAAACCGCGACAGGATCGACGGCATTGTTGTTATTCTTCCCACTTTCGGGGATGAGATTGCCGTTACAGAGGCGATACGCCTAAGCGGCCTTGATGTGCCGGTGCTTGTTCAGGCCTGCAATGACGATCCGGCCAAGGTTGATGTTAAAAGCCGCAGGGACGCTTTCTGCGGGAAAATTTCGGTTTGCAATAATTTGTTTCAATATGGAATTCCTTTTACCGATACTGCCTTTCACACTTGTGATATATCCTCCAAGACGATTGATGAAGATTTAAAGGCTTTTTGTGCGGTATGCCGGGTGGTTAAGGGGATTAAAAATTTACGTGTAGGCGTTATCGGCACCCGGCCTACCGCTTTTCAGACCATGCGCTTCAGCGAAAAGATTTTACAAAAGCATGGTATTACCGTTATTCCGGTGGATCTTTCGGAAATACTGGGCATGGTTAACGCCCTTAAAGACGATGATCCGGCAGTCCAGGCCAAGGTTAACGGAATTAAACAATACGGGATACTGGAAAAAAATGTACTTGCAGCCAATGTTGTAAAGCAGGCGAAATTTTCCGCTATGGTGGATAAATTTGCACATGATAACAATCTGCAGGCGGCTGCAATTCAGTGCTGGAACTCCCTGGAAGCCAATTACGGCTGCGCCGCGTGCCTTACCATGAGCATGATGGGCGATATTCTAATGAAACCCGCCGCCTGCGAAGCTGATGTCTGCGGTGCGGTTTCCATGTATGCCCTGGACCTTGCCTCCAAAAACGCAGCGGCCCTGCTTGACTGGAACAATAACTATAAAGAAGAAACCGAAATTTGCATTAACACTCACTGCTCTAACTACCCCAAAAGTTTTTTTGGAACAGATATTGCAATCGGCAACCTTGACCTGTTAGGGGAAACATTCGGCGGCGACCGCTGTTTTGGCGCCGTCAAGGGGCATGTTCAGCCGGGCGATATGACCTTCTTCCGTATTTCCACCGATGATGTAAACGGCCGCATAAAAGCCTATCTTGGCGAAGGCGCCTTTATCGACAGGGAATTTAACATGGACGGCGGCATTGCAGTCTGCCAGGTGCCGGGCATGCGCAAACTGCTTGCGACAATCTGCCAGAATGGTTTTGAGCATCATGTTGCCATGGTTCGCTCCCATGTGGCAAATATCGTGTATGAAGCCGTATCGAAGTATCTTGGCTGGAAAGTGTACTACCATAACAAGCCATCGGATCTGCCGGAAATACTGTAGAGAAAAGATAAAGCTACAATACCATGAAGACATATTTCATGGTATAATGGGCAATGCTCCGCAAATATAATACTGTTGTATTTTTCTTCTTCATATTTGCTCTTGTCATATCTTCGGCGTATGGACAGACCGATCCACAGGAACTTGACGATTATATTTTCAAGTTAGCAGTATTCGGCCCCAGTGAAGATATTTTTGTCTGGTGGGGTCATGCCGCGTTAATCGTGGAGGATACCAGATGGAACTATTCACGGGCTTTTGACTGGGGCATTTTTTACTACCCAAGCGATAACTTCCTTAAAGATTTTATTAAAGAACAGGTTCGCTACAGGGTAACCGCCGGTTATTTTAATATCCGCGAATACACTGATGAAGACAGAGACATCACGATCTACACATTGGATCTGGACAGGGCCGCAAAGGAGAGAATGATCTCCTATGCACAGAACATAGTATTACCGGAAAACTGTTATTATGATTACCATGAATTCCACGACAACTGTGCAACCGGCGTCCGAGATATTATTGATTTGGGAATACAGGGCCAGTTAAAGGCCTCTTTCGGCGATGCTCCCGGCCGTTTTACAAAAAGAGAGCATGTTTTGCGCTTCAGCTGGTCAAGGCCTTTTTCAGACTGGTTTCTTGGTTTCCTGATGGGGCAGGACCTTGATCGGCAAATTACCGTATGGGAGGAAATGTTTCTGCCTGTGGAAATAGCGCGTAACATTGCGGACTTTACATATACCGACGATTCGGGGGACAGCCGCAATCTTGTAAGCTCGGTGCAGGTAATAAACTCATCAAAAAACAGGCCGCCCGTGCTTAATACTCCCCTTATCACCTGGCCTTTTTTCCTTGCCGCGGGTTTATTGGCAGCGTCGGTAATTTTTTTGATAAGGGCAGGGTGCGCAAAAAACATACGCTTGTGCAGGGAAGTTCTGGGTTTAATCCATGTATTGATGGGGCTTTTTTTAGGTCTATCCGGCTGCGTCCTTGCATTCGGGCTGTTTTTTATGAGCAATGACTATATCCAGCAGAACATTAACATATTATTTGTTAATCCCTTGCTTTTGATTATTGCGCCATTGGGTATTCTATCCGCCATGAATAAATCATTTTTTGTAAACCCTAATAAAATTTTAAGTATTCTGTGGACTTATGTATTTGTTGCCGGCAATCTTTCTGTTTTTGCAAGAGCCTTGCCCTTCTTCTACCAGCAGAACCAGAGCGTTCAGGCGCTGATTATTCCGGTTGCTTTTGCCCT
>WRLP01000041.1 GCA_009777535.1 Treponema sp. | reverse complement strand
TTCTTTTTCAGGATCAAAACCTGTAACAATACAATTTTCAATGCCAACAACCTGATTCGTATCATCAATGTAATTGACAGTTATAACGAAGTCTTCAAGCAGGAGTCTCAGGGCTTCCTCATCTAAATTTTCGTCAATGACGAAAAACTCCTTGTCCGGCATCGTAATGCTTATGCTGTCGATGGTTCTACCGTCGGAGCCACCCCCGCCGCCATCGTCCGGACAACCAATAAACGCCAGAGTCAGAACTAAAATAGCGAGAATTGTAAAAAACTTGATGTTCTTTATAATATACTCCTTCTTACTTTGCATTACCTTCGTCTGCGCGATAATAATATAAGCCTGAACAAACTCATCAGCGCAGTAAGGGCGGAAGCAACATAAGTCATTGCAGCGGCGGTTAGAACTTTTCTGACTCCCTTTAGTTCTTCGCTGTTCAGTACATTGTTGTCCCGTAAAATTGCCATAGCCCTTGCAGATGCATTGAATTCCACCGGAAGGGTAATTAAATAAAAAAGTACTGCCCCGCCGAAAAGAAGAATTCCTATGTTGATAAGAATCGGATAAGACAGAAAAATCCCCGCAAAGGCAAGCCAGGGGCCAAAGGAAGAACCAATATTCGCAACCGGCACCAGTGTGCTGCGAAGAACCAGCGGCCCCCAGGAGCGGGCGTGCTGAATGGCATGTCCGGCTTCGTGGGCGGCAACGCCGACTGCTGCAATGGAGGTTTTGTTGTACACAGGCTGGGAGAGGCGCAGTGTTTTCCCATGCGGGGCATAATGATCCGTAAGTGAACCCCCGACGGATTCAATGCGTACATCATTGATATTGTTCGTGCGCATTAAAAGGGCAGCCGCATCCTGGCCGGTAATTTTCCGGGAACAGGTGATTTTTGAATATTTAGAAAAAGTGGACTTTACCATTATCTGCGCCCAAAGTGAAAATATCAGCGTTGGAACAACCAGTATTAAATAATATTGATCAAAGTACACGATTAACTCCTTGTGAAAATAATTTCATCTTATTATTATAGCACATGATCGGTCTTTATAAACATTGCCTGCTCTGCCCCCGTTCATGCGGAGTCGACCGCCTTGCCGGTGAAAAAGGTTTCTGTAAAGAAAGCGCTGAACTGCGCGCCGCTTCGGCTGTACTGCACCGCGGGGAAGAACCGCCGCTTTCAGGGAAGGGCGGCTCAGGGACGATCTTTATATGCGGGTGTAATTTAGGCTGCGCTTTTTGCCAGAATTACCAGATTTCGCAGGGGGAACGGGGAGCGCCGTTGGGCAGGGCGGTAACTACAGCAGAATTTGCGCAAATTTGCATTAAACTTATGGACAGCGGCGCAGAGAACATCAATATCGTTACCGGCAGCCATGCGGTTCCTGCCATTGTCCGAGGGATAATTGCCGCAAAGGACGCGGGGCTGACAATTCCCGTTCTTTGGAATTCTTCCGCATACGAGAGCATCCAAACGCTGGAACTTTTGAAAGATCATATTGATATTTACCTGCCCGATCTTAAAACACTGGACAGCTCGATAGCGCATGAATTTTACAATGCCGGCGATTATCCGCAGACAGCCGCAGCTGCAATTCTTAAAATGATAGATATGGTTGTTACGCGTCATGGTGAAAACCCGGCCAATCGCGAAAAAATAATAATACGTCATTTAATTCTGCCCGGCCGTCTTGAATCTACCCGCTCTGTGCTGCGCTGGTTTGCCGAAAATGCAAAAGACCGCGCCCTGCTCTCCCTTATGACGCAGTACACTCCCGTTGGGGCCGGAGAAAAAACAAAAATCCCCGCCGGCTATTTGCATAAAAGTGAATATGAAACTGTTCTTGGCTGGCTAAGGGAATACGCTATCGAAGAAGGGTTCTGCCAGGAATTGGTTACCGGAAGCGATTGGCTGCCGGATTTTTACCGGACAAATCCTTTTTCATCGGAGCTTTCTGTCCCGGTGTGGCACTGGAGCGATGGAGATATCAGTCTTTAACTGCTTCAACGCCGGTGAACACGCCGATTAAGGATCTTTGTGTCCAGGGCCAATCTCGTTTTTTGGCGCCGGGACGGATTGCAAAAGTCATATCTACTGCGGCCACGGAGAGAATGCCGGGTTCAAGACCGAATTCCATTCCATAGTAAGCCAGGTCGAATTCAATCGGGCCTATGTCAATGCCAAAACCAAAAGCGGGCAGCAAATCGCTCATGCCAATTCTGATTTTAAATATATCAAAAACTGATAACTGAAAGCCGGCGCTGATGTCGAGCGCGGGATTACGCTTTAAGTAATTATCCCGATCAAAAGCGTTGGCAAAATCCCGCCAGTCAAAAACAAGGGTAAAACCAAGTTCGGATAAAAATCTGTTCGAAGTATTTGTCCGGGATCTACCCAGCTTGGTATCATAAGCCACTCCCCAGCTTATGGAAGATGGAACATAATAACCATCATCATTGCCGCCAATAAAATCATTTACCACATTGCCGCGTGTAATAATGTCGTTAAATGTAACGCCGGCTGAAAATCCGATATCCCAGCGGTATAATAAGCCGATATCATAGCCCGCGCCGATAACAAGCGGGAATGATAAATCATCTGTAATATCGTTATTATCCAGCATATCGGTAATATTGACTCTTTCATGAAAAAGAGCGCGGGTAAACGGTTTTAAGGTAATGCCTGCATCTAAATCATGCATTCGTGTGTTTAGGATTCTTAACGCAAAACCAAAGGGCATAAGTACATCTCCGTAGGTTTTAAATTCAACATGTGTACCGATAATATTCATATTGATAAAAACCCGGTTCCAAAGCCCAAACCCGAAACCGTCTGCAACCCAGGAAAATGAAAGAGGGAATTCTCTCATTTCCATTCCCATGGCAATTTTTCCCTTTTGCCTGCTTAGAACATCTGCTGTCTCTCCAAGGTGTGTTACATCTCCCTCTGCTGCATTCATCAACGGCGATAATAATTCAAATGTACTTTCAGGATTAAATAATGAAAAAGACAGGGCAAAAAAACTTCTTTCATTCACCCTCATCATTGCCGCCGGGTTAACCAGCAGGGAAAAAACATTATCGGTATAAGCAACATGGTGTCCGCCCATGCCATTGCTTTTGGCAGTGGGAATTATAAAACGCGGCATCTCTGTATCAGCAAAAGCCAGCATTGCGCCGGAAAATATCATGAGAAGTAATATTTTTTTCATTGATTATTCCGTAAACCGCTCAATGCGATGGCGGCAGATTTAAAATGCCGCCGGCCAGGGAATTATCATCGATCTCGCCCTTTAAAAAATAGATAAGCGTTTCCAGTTCAGGCGATAATAATTCTTCCTGAATACCGGTTATAACGCCGTCTTCATCTTTCTGCATATTTAAGTCTTCAAGCGTCAGGTTTTCGGTGTCAATCTCTGAAATATCACATATCACAGACAATGTAAGCACCAGCACAACCATACTTACATCTCCGTTTCCTGCATTGGAAAAATAATTTTCAGGATCTGCCAAAACTATACCCGCAAGATCCCTGGCTGCATCAGGGCCGCCTGCTTTTTTAAAATCTTCAAGAATATCGGTGATCAGTGTAATTACAGCTTCCGGCTCGCCGTCCTGTGCGGCATTAATAACATCGCCAACATTGCTTAAAAAAATAGTGCCAATACCGGACGCTTCAATAGCAATTTTAACACCGGCTTCCTGGAATTTTTGCATATCCTGTTCGCTGAGTTTTCCGCTAATAACCATTTCTTTTATTTTTACCGAAAGAACTTTTGCCAATTTAGGGCGGCCGATTGCGGCATCGAGCCACTCGTTTAAGTTATCTGCCGTTAAATGAATTTTATCCGGATTGTAATCCCGTTCGGTTCCATAAGTAGTACTGTAAAAATCATCACAGGCTGTTAAAGCAAGTAACATGAATAAAACCAGTATTCCAAAATGACAGAGTTTTAGATTTTTCAATTTGATGCTCCAGGAAATTTATTTTTTACTAATTAAAACAATATGTTATCCGCCTTAATAAAACAATTATTTTTATAAATCAATGTAAAATAAAACACCACGAATCATAATATTCAAGAAAATCCCTCAAATCATTTTTATCGATCCCCCAGTTTCTGCCAAAATGGGATAAAAGCGCATCGGAGAGCGCCATAAACCCGGAAAAAACCGGCTTTCCTGCCTCTAATTCCGCCATTCCCCTGTTAACGATTAGTTCCCAAAAGCGTGCAAAATTTTTAAGGCGTTTTACCTCGCCGGCAGATAAACTTGCTGTTTCCACAACTTCGTAGGGGGGAGCGGGGCTGAAATGCATGCCGAATTTTTCGCTGTGGCGCGAAATGGGCACACCGGGAAGCAGCTTTAGGATACCGGTCTGGATTTCCACACGCGGATAGAACGCCGTAAGCGCAGCCCAAAGCCGGTCGAAGCCGGCGCCAAAAGAAGCGAGGTCTTCACCGGGGAGTCCGGCAATAAGGTCGGCGTGAACGATGGCATTGGTTTTTTCACAGAGAAAGTGAAGGACTTCCAGCTCTTCTTCGGGATTGCAGACCCTGCCGATAAGGGCGGCAGTTTCCCGGTTAAGGGTTTGGATGCCGATTTCCAGACGCAGTGTATTGGGAGGGAAACGAGTAAGGGCTTCCAGTAATTCCCCGGGAAAAAGTGAAGGAACCATTTCAAAATGAGCCATAATGGGCGGTGTTTTACTTTCTGTGATTTTCTTAAGAAAAAATTCAATAATTCTTAGTGCTCTGTCAATGTTAAAGTTAAAAGTGCGGTCGAGAAACTTAAAGACCCGAGCTCCCCGTCCGGCAAGCTCGTCCATTTCGGCAAGAAATGGCTCCAGGGGGAACTCGCGCACTGCCCTGGCTTCGGCAGATTTCACAGAGCTTAAACAAAACTCGCAGTTGAACGGACAGCCGCGGCTTGATTCAACATAGATCAGTTTTTTAGCCAGGTCTTCGTCTGAATACAGATGATAGCCGCTTTTTATTTCACTAAGGTTCACCGGCGCAGCAGAAATGAACTGCGGGCGTTCGGTCTTTTGCGGCTGCGCTTCTCCCAAAATTCGAGTGCAGAGAACTGGAAACGCAGCCTCGCCTTCGCCGCAGATCACATAATCGGCAAATTTAAAAAGCTCCGATTCCGGCGGCAGATGCGAAACCTCCGGGCCTCCGAGTATCACAACAGGTTTTTTATAATCAGGAGCGGACTCTGCCCGCGCAGCCCACACTTTTTCCAGTTCTTCAAGCAGCTCAATTGTTGCGATATGATTCCAGATTGAAACCGAGATACCGAGAATTCGCGCCCTGCATTCAATGAAGGGCGCGGTTTTTTCTCCCATGCTTTGACGCAGGGCAAGCTCGATAATTTCGCAGCGGTCTTCAAGTGAGCCGAGGTTTGCTTTTAACAGCCGCAGGGCAAGCGATGGGTGAATCCATTTTGCATTGATTGTAAGCAGGAGAATATCTTTCATATTAAGGCTTTTTCGGCTTTACATTCCGAATAAACCGGCCGTCCCTGTTTTCCATTCTTCCCTGGCTTCCATTACCAGCGATTCAACTTCAAACCAGTTGTCGGCGCGCGGGCCGCTAAGGTTTCGATTGGTGGAATTACTGAACACTATTGTTTTACAGCCCAGTTTGCGAAGACTTATAACATTATCCGGCATATCATCAATATAAACATGAGCGCCGACTGCGCCCTTGTCGTTCATAAAACAAATATCCCAATACGGAATGTCATAATTATCCAGCCAGTCCACTGTTTGCGTAATTGAAGCTCTGTGTGAATATTTAAGAAACAGACGATGCGTGATAATTCTGATGCGTATGCCCTGATTGGAAATTTTTCGCAAAACAGCAGGGGCATGTTCAATGGGCTCCATGTCGCGGAAAATATTCCGCTGGGTTACGGCGAACCGGTGCAGGCGTTCGTAACCGCCCAGCTCCGCGATACCCCATTCTCCAAGGCCGTAAGAAACCTCGGAGGTCAGCGATTCAAGGGGCTTATTCAGCCACTCGGCCGCGATTTTCCTGATGGCGCCGTAGAAGTCTCCGACCACGCCATCAAGATCAACTCCCAAAATAAAACTGCTTTCATCCATAACGGGCGTCCTTTGAAATTAATATTGCCATACTGCGGGCTTTTACCGGATATGTTTTCTGCGAAGAAAGCAATTTTTCTTCTCCGGCCGGAAGAATGTCGTTAGGTGATTTTTTGCTGGTATCTGCCGCACAGAACCATGTCTTTTTGCCCGGCGCTTCCGCCAGGGTAAACGCCTGGTTTTCCGCCCCTGCATTGAACATAATGTAAAAATCATTGTCGTCCCTGTCGGCCAGGGTCTCGGCTTTGCAGCCTTCAATACGCATGGCAAGGCAAAAACCGGTTTCTTCCCAATCAACGGTAATGCCATTTTCATCAAACCAGCTTATGTCGGGAATGGCGTTGTAGTTGCCGTCCCTGCCTGTATAAAATTCGGGACGCATCAGGCCGGGGTGCCGCAGCCGGAAAGCGATCATTTCCTTTACAAAACGGTATAAACCGGCGTTTTTTTCCGGAAAAGACCAGTCATACCATGATATTTCATTGTCCTGACAGTAGGCATTATTGTTGCCCATCTGGGTGCGTGCAAATTCATCACCCCCAAGAATCATGGGGGTGCCGAGGGAAACCATCAGGGTTGCAAAAAAATTTTTCAGATGCTGTTCTCTTTTGATTTTTATATCAGGAAGCAGTGAATGACCTTCATAGCCGTAATTACAACTCAGATTATTATCGTTACCATCGCGGTTTTCTTCACCGTTGTCTTCATTGTGCTTTATGTTATACGAAACCAGATCGATCATTGTAAAACCGTCATGGCTTGCAACAAAGTTGATTGAATGGAAAGGCTTGCGGCCGTCCCTTAAATACAGATCGGAGCTGCCCGAAAGCCTTGTTGCCAGAAAACGGGTTTCCATTGGATCGCCGCGCCAGTATTTGCGGATATTATCACGGTAGCGATCGTTCCATTCGGCCCAGCGTCCCCCGGGAAACCAGCCCACCTGATACGCCCCGCCCGCATCCCACGCTTCGGCAATTATTTTTGTCGCGCTTAAAATCGGATCTTCGGCAATTCTTTCCAGAGTCGGGGGGTTTTCCATCAGGCTGCCGTTCTGATCCCTGCCCAGAATTGAGCCAAGGTCGAAGCGAAAACCATCAACATGCATTTCCATTACCCAGTAACGCAGACAATCAATTATGAATGTCCGCACAATGGGATTGTTGCAGTTCAGCGTATTACCGCAGCCCGAATAGTTTTTATAATACCGCTTGTTTTCATCAAGCATGTAGTATATCGGATTATCAAGTCCGCGGAACGAAAAAGTCGGCCCCTGCTCATTGCCTTCCGCCGAATGATTCAATACAATATCAAGGATCACTTCAATTCCCGCCTTGTGCAGCTCACGTACCATTTCCTTGAATTCATTCACCTGCCCTCCGGGAGTCCGGTTCGAAGAATATGAACTCTTGGGAGCGAAAAAAGCCACAGTGGAATAACCCCAATAGTTAGTCAACATCTTGCCGTTCCGCGGATTACGTCGCGGAAATTCATTTTCGTTAAATTCCTGAATGGGAAGAAACTCAACACCGGTTATTCCCAGGTCTTTAAGATAGGGAATCTTTTCGATGACGCCTCTGTATGTTCCCGGAAACCTTACGGATGAACTGTTATGCGCAGTCAGGCTTTTTACATGTGTCTCGTAGATAACGCTGGTACGCAGGGGATAATTAAGCGGTGTGTCCCCATGCCAGTCAAAATCATCATTATTAATAATGATGCAGCGGGGCTGGTATGCGCTATTGTCGGTATATGAGTAAGAAAGATCCTTGCTTTTAGAATCAGGATCAAAGCCGGTGTTTTTTTTGAAATTCCATCCGCCTAAATCTGTCAGGGCTTTTGCGTATGGGTCTATGAGAGCCTTGTGATGATTAAAACGCAGCCCCTTTTCGGGAATATAGGGTCCGTCAACACGATACAGGTAACAGGCCCCGGCTTTAATGCCATGAATAAAACAGTGCCAAATATCACCAGTGCGGTTTTCTCTTTTATTCAGCGGGACTTCCACTTTTGGGCTGTCCTGCGCAGCGGATTCATAAAGGATAAGAGTTACGGATGTTGCATGCCTTGAAAAAACGGCAAAATTAACGCCTTCGCCGCGAAGAGTTGCCCCAAGCGGAAGGGGTTTTCCGGCATCAACAACAACTTTCACAAAAGACATAAGGACAGCATAACATAGATCGAACAAGTACAAAATGGGGCGAACAAGTCCAATGCTTGAACAAAACAACTTCTTTTGTAAAAATGAGGTATGAAGTCCATCACCAAAGAATTGTGGATAAACACAAAAAAACAGAGAGAGTTTATCAACATAACCGGCGAAGTTGAAGCCCTGTTAAGAGAATCGGGAATACAGGAAGGCTTGTGCCTTGTAAATGCCATGCATATAACCGCCAGCGTTTTTATTAATGATAATGAATCCGGCCTGCATCACGATTTCGATGTGTGGCTAGAAAAACTTGCCCCCCATGAGCCGGTATCGTTTTACCACCACAACACAGGCGAAGTGAATGCTGATGCCCACTTAAAAAGACAAATAATGGGACGCGAAGTTGTAGTCGCCGTTACCAACGGAAAACTGCACTTCGGCCCCTGGGAGCAAATCTTCTATGGCGAATTCGACGGCCAGCGCCGCAAGCGTGTGCTGGTTAAAATCATTGGCGCCTAGTAAGGCGGAATAACCATGCGCCTTTTTATTGCAGTTTTTCTCAGCAATGAAGTAAAGACTGAACTCCAAAGATTGCAGGAACAGCTAAAAGTTCAGTCCTATAAAGGCAGCTTTACCAGGCATGAGAATTTACATTTAACCCTGGCTTTCCTGGGAGAGACAGAAGAAGAAAGGCTTAATTCCCTTTACCAGATTGTTCAGGAAATGAAATACCCCGCCTTCGAGATTGCATTTAGCCGCACAGGCTGTTTTACCCATAGCGGCAAAGAACTCTGGTGGATCGGCGCTGATCCCAATGACCCAAATCTTCCCACTCTAAACCTGATTCATGGGCAGTTGATAAACCGCCTGAAAGAAGGAGGCTTTCCCGTTGAGTTGAAGCCTTTCAAAGCACACATAACCCTGGGCAGAGAAATTAAACATTCACAGCCCATTGTTCTTGATTGCCGGAAAATCAACATTAAAATGGATCGCCTAAGCCTTGTAAAATCCGAACGTATCCGCGGTGTTTTAACTTATACGGAAATATTCGGGCAAAGTTGGCTTGAAACGAGCGCCAATGCATGCTAAATTCAAAATCTACACCCCTTGATGAGGTGCATTTGCCGGCGTGGCGGAATGGCAGACGCAGCAGACTCAAAATCTGCCGTACGCAAGTATGTGTGAGTTCAAGTCTCACCGCCGGCACTATGGAATACCCTATAACCGATGCTATAAAATCTTTACTCAACCAAGAGTTAAAAAAATTAGAAACACACCTCAAAGCCGATGTCTTAGCCTATTATGGCCCCATCTTTGATGGCATGGAAGGATCTTTCCTTCAAGTTATAGAACAGCTTAATCAGCAAAAGGCACACAACACACTTTTTGTCATACTTACTACTAATGGCGGAAGTGCTACTGCTGTGGAGCGTCATGTAAATATTATCCGCCATCATTATTCCGAGGTAAATTTTATTGTTCCCGATAGAGCTTTCAGTGCCGGTACTATATTTTGTATGAGCGGAAACAAAATATTCATGGATTATTCAAGTGTTCTCGGTCCAATAGACCCACAAATACAAAATAAAGAAGGAAAATGGGTACCCGCCTTAGGGTACTTGGATAAAATAAATGAACTTATCCAAAAAGCCCAAAACAATACTCTTACACAAGCGGAATTCATAATCTTGAAAGATTTTGACTTGGCAGAGCTTCGGGCTTATGAGCAGGCAAAAGAACTTACGATTGATTTACTAAAAAAATGGCTTGTAAAATATAAATTTGAAACATGGACTCATCATAAAGATGGTACTGAAGTAACCCAGAAGAAAAAGGAAGAAAGAGCTGAAGAAATTGCTGATACATTAAGCAATAATCGCAAATGGAAATCTCATTCACGACCATTAAATATTGAAATTTTGGAAGAACTAAAATTAAAAATAGATGATTTTGGCAAGGATCCAATACTGACCGAATCGTTGAGAGCATATCATCGACTTGTTGCAGATTTTGTAACCAAAAATAAACTTAATATGTTTGTCCATACAAGGAGTTTTATATGAGCGATGTAGCCAATACCGTTAATCAGGTTCTGCAAGATTACCAGAAGGTTGAAACATCATCATTTTATAAAGATCATCAGAATTTTTTAAAGCTGTATGATTCTCTTATTCAAGAGGGAGTTACCCAACGACGAGAATCGCAATTAAAAACCATTCAAGATCATGGAAACACCCCGCAAGTATCTTATAACGTTGCTCAATAAATACGCTTTTTCCCATTATGGTGACGAAAGCTTTGTGCAATATGCTCTTATGTAACTTGAGATAAGGCGAAAAACTTATACTCAAAATCTGCCGTACGCAAGTATGTGTGAATTCAAGTCATCTCTTATCTGCTACATGCTCCCTGCTGTTTTCTCTTCTCTCATAGTCAAATCCGCAAAATTTTTACGATTTTTTCTAAAACACTAAAGCACTACGCGTCTGTGCGCCATATATATGTAAGTTAAAAGTTAGAAGGTATAAGTTATGTCCACTTTACCTTTTAATTTTTATTTATTATCTTGTAATGGAGGATATAACTATGACAGAAGCATTAACTTTTGAAAAAGTCTGGGCAATGTTCCAGGAGACAGACAAAAAATTCCAGGAATCGGACAGGAAATTCCAGGAAGCAAAGGCAGAAAGGGAAGAAGCCGAAAGAGTACTCAGGGAGGAGAGGAAGGAAGCTGACCGGAAATATAAGGAGGAGAGAGAGGAAGCCAACCGGAAATACAAGGAGGAAAAGGAGGAAGCTGACCGGAAATACAAGGAGGAGAGAGAGGAAGCTGACCGGAAATATAAGGAGGAAAGGGAGGAAGCCAACCGGAAACTTGAGAAGCAGATGAAGGAAACCGATCGCCGAATTGGCGAGTTGGGAAACCGTTTCGGCGAATTGGCCGAACATCTGGTTGCTCCCAGTATCATGGAAAAGTTCAACGATTTGGGCTTCGAGTTCTCTGAACATCTGCATAATTGGCAGATAAAAGACCCTAATAATCCTGCCGGCTTTACAGAAATAGATATACTGCTGGGCAATGGTGACATAGCCATAGCTATAGAGGTAAAGGCAAAGCCGAGAAGGGCAGCCGTTGATGAGCACATACATCGAATGGAAATTCTGAGGAAAGTGGCCGACCGCCGTAAAGACACGCGTAAATATCAGGGTGCTCTGGCTGGTGCAATTATGGAAGAACCCGTACGTCAATATGCACTGGAAAAAGGTCTTTATGTTATAGAGCAAACCGGCGACACCGTTATGATAAATGTTCCCAAGGGCTTTACAGCAAGAGAGTGGTAGGAAGATAAGAAATAACAGATAACAAATAGCAGAGAGCAATAATCCCTGTTATGCGCTATATTTTATAATGTATCTACTAAATTAAATATTACTACCTAAAAACCTCGAAAAATTGCTTGACAAAGGAAATATTGCATGATATTCTGTTAGC
>WRLP01000040.1 GCA_009777535.1 Treponema sp. | reverse complement strand
TCAACTTTCCTCCCCCCCCTTCTTCCTATCTGTTGAATTTTTTGTGCTAGCCTTTTGTGCATAAAAAAGGAGGGTTTTTTTTTTAGAAAAAAAACCCTCAATAGGGGGGGGGGGGGGGGGGGGGGTATAAGCGGATAGTAAATCAGCCATTGGAGGATTATATCCGTTTTTGAATGAAAGCGCAAGCGGAAAAACGTGGCAGTTTCAAGGGCAGGAGGAGCAAGATACAAGGTAAAAGGGAAGAGGTAAAAGAGAAAAACACTAATGCGCCAGAATATCTACGCGCATATGTATATGCATGAAAACACTTTTGAAAATTTCAAGACGTTTTGACCCCCTTAACGATTACCTTTTCTACAAGGTCATGGGCGAAAAAGGGTGCGAAGTCCAACTTCTGGGCTTCCTCAATGCGGTTCTAGGAAAAGCTGACGATGATAAATTTACATCCGTTGAAATCCTGGAAAATAAATCATTCACGCCGGATAAAATCGGAGACAGGTCCGTAACATTCGACGTACGGGCAGTGCTGCAGGCTAAAACTAAAGTTAACGTCGAGGTACAGCTGCGTAACCACTTCAATATGGACAAACGCAGCTTGTTCCACTGGAGTCGTGAATTTTCAGGCAGCCTAAAAGCAGGGCAGGACTTTAATGAACTACCCGATGTGATTGCCATCAATATAGTCAATTTCGATTACCTTGGCACTAAAGACTTTCACAGTTGTTTTCACCTAAGAGACGACAAGGAACCAGACGTAATTCTTACCGGAGCTCTGGAAATACACTTTATAAACATGGTAAGATACCGTAAGCTGAAAAAGAGGCTTGACGATCCCTTAATTCGTTGGCTTACATGGTTCAACAAGAACAGCAGTATTGAAGTAACAGAGGAGGTAGTTAAGATGGACACTGCGATACTGAGCGCTGATGAGAGGCTTGCGTACCTCTCCGGTGATGAAGATGCGATGGACTTATACCGCAGGCGTTTCATGGCTATGTGCGACCGAACTAGCGAGATAAACTACGCACGCGGAGAAGGCTACTCTGAAGGGCGTGCGAATGAACGCGAAGACATAGCCAGAAACGCCCTGGCTAAGGGTATTTCTCTTGAATTGATCCATGACATTACAGGAATTGATATGGAAAGCCTAAAAATTATCCAGGCACAGCAAAACCAATAAAGGTAAAGGTTAAAAATTATACTTCCTTCCCTTTTAATTTTTACCTTTTACTTTTTATGCATTTACCATAAGCGCCCCGCTTTTGGGATCGCGCTGTGCGGGTTCGCCTAATTCAGCTTCGAGTAGCATGCCCGAAGCGGTTTTCTCTATCGAACTTCTTTCCCCTGTCAGCAGGACCAGGCCGCGGGCGGAGCAGCCGTAGCGGCCGCAGCGGTTATGCGGCAGTGAAAATGCATCAGAAATTACGCGCACAGGAAGAAATCCCCTGCGTTCAACCGGCGAAGGAAGGGGCGCACTGTCCTTTTCTGCCGCTGCACGGGCGGTAAACAAAAAACTCAAAACGGCGCGCTCTTTCGGGATTCCCGCTGCGGCCGAAAGACGGTGCAGGGCCGCGGCGGCGTCCTCGGTATCGAAAGCGAAATGGCACCAGCGCTTTTTAACCCTTTCATTACCGGTTAATGAAAAGCCGCCGGGCATTGGACACGAAAGTTCATGCGGGCATGGCGAAACAACCGGGCGGCCGCAGCCCATAAGAGCCGTGCGCAACAGGGTGATAAACTGCCCGGAATTAGGAATACCGGGCTCCACGACAAGGATCGAGCCGGTATCCGAGGTAAAGCCGTTAAGAAGGCGGGCAGCGTTTTTTGCCCTGCGGTTCTGTGCGGCGACATCACCCTGGGGGAGTTTGCTGTCAATTTCGTTAAATAAATTAATTGCGCATACCAGGGCAACCGGTTTGTTTTTTAACGAAAAGTTTTCGGTACTGTCCCTGATAGTATGCAATTTCCATGGGCTGCGGCCGCCTGTAAGGGCGGCAAAAAAATCTTTCCCCGCTTCCAGCGCCGGACCGCAATGATCAACGCATAGAAACTCCAGCTTTTGGCTGCGCAATTCAGGGCGGGAAATCCAGAGAGCCGCCGCAAAAGTAAGCGGGCCGCATCCAAGATCGACGACAGTGTCGCCGTTATACAGAGATATATCCAGAGCCGGAAGCAGGCGGCAGAGCCGGTAAAGATTCCACGGTAAAAAATAATGAAGATATGCGCCAAGCAGATTGGGATGCCCCAGATATGAAAGCGAACGCTGCCCCCTGTCGCCGGTTAAAAGCCGGGAAAGTTTTTTTATATTGGCGGGAAGCTCCCGGCGGAAACGGCCGGGTATGGGAAAGGTTTTTTCAACTAACGCAGGAATTGTATTTAAAAGACGGCGGGTCTCCGGCGGCAGGGGAGGAAACAGCGTGCTATGCAAAAGATGTTACCCGTTCAATTTATCTTTTTGAAGCAGAATGTCATCCAGTTCATGCTCCAATCCATCCAGAAGATTCCCCATTTCCTGAATCCGCCGTATTGAATATTGCACCTGGCGATCCATCAGTTTTTCGCATGTTTCGTCTATTACTTCTTCAAACGTGAGGCGCCCGGATACAATGACGGATTTATTATAAATTGCCATACTATAATCGTAATATATAAAATTAACTAGTCAATTTCACTAAAATTCGTAATCGAAAGTTCTACATTCGCTTCCTGCCGTGGATTCCTTAACTCGGCGGCTTCCGGCTCTTCTATGGTTCTGATAAAGGTAAATATCGCAATAAAACCCAAAAGTATCAGCAATAATTTACGCATAGAACCTCCATTTTTTTTCAGAATAACAATATCAATTTAAAAAATCAAGTGGGTTAACGGCTTTTCCGTTTCTAAAAACGCTAAAATGAAGATGAGGGCCGGTACTTCTGCCGCTGCTGCCAACTTCTCCGATTTTATTCCCCTGGACGACCCTTTCCCCTTGTTTAACCGAGAAAGCGTCAAGGTGGGCATAGAGGGTCTGATAGCCGTTATGGTGCTCCATGATGATATAACGCCCGTACAACCAGTCATTGCCTACAACAGAAACGGTTCCATCCATGGCGGCCCTTACCGGCGTACCGGTATTCCCCCTGATATCCAGGCCGGAATGGAAACTCTGGCTGCCGGTAAAGGGGTCTTCACGCCAGCCGAAGCTGCTGCTGATGTTTTTCCTGATTGGATAGATAAACAATTCCCCAAGGCTGAGTTTAAGAGCCTCCGGAGCCATGCGCGCGCCCGGCAGAAAAATGATTTCTCCCGCTCTTAAAATATCGCTGCGTATGTCATTCACATCTAGAATGACATTTTGCGGAACATTGTTGGCCTTTGCTATCGAGGAGATGTTGTCTCCGCTTTTTACCGTGTAGGCTATTCCGTCCATATTCGGAATTCGCAGAGCCTGCCCTTCCCTAAGACGATGGGCATTGGACAGCGAATTAGAGGTGATTACCGCCCCCATTGAAATTCCGAATTGTCCGGCGATTTTGGAAACGGAATCTCCTCTTTGTACGCGATATTCAGACCAGCTAAAATCGGGGATCATATCAAGCGGAATTTCAGTTATTTCACTCTGATTCTCATCATTATTTACAATAACGACATCTACGGCATCACTCTGCGGAGACTGGGCAGAGGGATTAACAGATGGATTAAACGAGATAACGCCGGAGTTTGCGTATCCAAGCATGGTCTCCGAAGCATCATTATTGATTCCTGGATTAATGGCGTATTTTTCCGGTTTTGACAGGCTGTACCCTTCCCAATTAAGGGCTGCAAGGGAAATAATGATGGTGCCGGCAACCACTGCCAGGGTCATAAGTGACGGAACAGGGATGCTGAAACCTGTTTTTCCCTGTTTTTCATGATGCTCATTCCGGCGAAAAATCTCTAGCCTTTTCCGGATTTTTCTGCGTCCGGCGCCGGCCGGCTTTTGTTTTAACAGGCGCGTAAGATATGCGCCGAAAAATGCCGATTTATAACTAGATTTATTCAGGTTGGATGGCTTTCGCCGCCTTGCCACATTCTGGTGTTCAATAAAACTTGCCGCCATACTGGGTTTATCGACATAAAAAGCGTGAAGGATTATACTATACATGGATATGACAAAAGCGGTTATTTGGGCTCTGATCGCGGCATTTATCATTAAAATTTTTGTTTTCGATTTTATGATTGCCCAGGGTCATTCCATGGAACCGGCTATCAAAAGCGGCACGGTTCTTGTAATCAGCCGTTTGCGTTATGGGTTTAGGCTTCCATGGCGGCAGAATTATTCCATACGCTGGGCAAAGCCCGTAACGGGAGAAGTGCTGGTGTTTTACACTCCATCGGGGGAACTGGCGGTAAAGCGCTGCATTACCCTGACAGAAAGGAATGAGTTTATTGCTGAAGGTGACAACAGTCAACTGTCTTATGATTCCCGCTCTTATGGTCCGGTTCCAATGGACAATATCATCGGTAAAGTCCTGGGGTTTTAATGAAACATAAGTGGCGGTTTATCGTTATCATCTCGATGATTGGCCTTTTTGCCCTGTATCTTGTTTATAATTACGGCAAGCTGATGCTGACAGGCAGGCTTCCCCCCGCATCAAGCCAGTCTGTCGGGTATACAGATCGCGGCGCAATTCTGGACAGGAACGGCCGTTTTCTTGCCATTCAGACAAGGCTGGCGGATATCAGCGTATGGCGGCCTTCGATAAATGATGTAACGGTTTTGGCAGACGAGCTCGCGCCAATTCTCGAACAAAGCCCGGGTGAAATTCTTGAAAGAATAAATTCATCTCCCTCGAATTTTGTTTATGTTAAAAAACAGGTTGAAGATTCCACCGTTGTTAAAATAAATGAAGCCCTTGAGCAGGGAAAAATAAGGGGAGTAACGGTAAACCCGATTGTAGGAAGGGTATATCCCGAAAAAAACCTTGCCAGCCAGATTATCGGTTTTGTCGGAATCGAGAACAGTGGTCTTGGAGGAATTGAATACGCATTTGATGATGTACTGGCCGGAAAAGATAACAACGGCAGGGGCTCACAGGTTGTACTGACAATAGACTCAAATGTGCAGTACATTCTGGAGCGTATTGCGGCGCAGACAATGTATGAAACCAATGCCGAGGCCATAGTGCTTATGGCGATGGATCCGCGAAGCGGCGACATTCTTGGCTCTGCGTCCCTGCCGGACTTCGACCCGAACAATATACAAACATCAAGCGATGAGGGCCGTATGGACAGGCCGGTCATACTGGCCTATGAACCTGGCTCCGTGTTCAAGGTTTTTTCCCTTGCCGCCCTCGTGGATTCCGGCGCCATTTCGGCTAACTCCGTTTTTACATGCAACGGCGTCTATGAGCGCGTAACAAATCGCGGCGAGAGGATCGCCATTAACTGCCTTGGCGCCCATGGCAGGGTAACCGCCAGGGAGATAATTATCCACTCCTGTAACGCCGGCGCCGCCTATGCTTCCGACCGGCTGGGAAACAATGCCCTGTATGAGCTGCTGCGCGACTTTGGCTTCGGCTCCAGGACAGGCGCCGGCAATCCCGGAGAGACCGCCGGCTTTTTGCGCCAGCCGGACCGATGGTCTGACCGCTCAAAACCGACCATAGTTATCGGGCAGGAAATAGCGGTTTCAGCCATGCAGATGATCCAGGCTGCAAGCGCCATTGCAAATGACGGGGTTTTTGTCCCGCCAAAAATCATATCCCGCATAATTTCGGCAGACGGCAGAACCATAAGAACATGGGAAGGCGGCGAGAGGCGGCGGATTCTAAAGGCTGAAACCGCCAGAGCCATGCGCGCCTACATGATCGATACAACATCCAGCATCGGCACCGGCTGGCGCGCCGCTGTCGAGGATCTTTCACTTGCGGTAAAGACAGGCACAGCCCAGATAATCGACCCTGTAACAAGGGCTTATTCCAATACGGACTTTATCGCAAGCTGTATTGCCCTGCTGCCGGCGGAATCTCCTTCCCTAATTCTCTACCTGGCAATAATGAAACCCAAGGGCGAAATACTGGGCGGCAGAATCGCAGCGCCGGCAATCAGGGAAGCCGCCGAATCGCTAATCGATTATCTGGGCATTCCGCGCGGACGAAATCCGCAGATAACACATTCCTCGCAGGTAAATATAAACGCGACAGGCCTTCCGGCAATCCGCGATCAGGTTCCCGACTTTTCCGGCCTTGCCAAGCGGATTGTACTTCCGCTTCTTTCACGTAACGATATCAATGTTGAAATAAGAGGCGACGGCTGGGTAAGCCGCCAATACCCGCCGCCCGGAACACCGATAACGCCCGGCATGGTAATTGTGCTGGAACTCGAATGACGAACCCCGCCGCAGCCTGGGAAACAAACCGTGAAATTCTTGCCAAACAGTACCCCGGCCTGCTTGATGAAATAAACGCCAAAACAGACAACATTCTTCCACCGGAAGATATTCAAATTGATAGTTCCTCCGCCGGAGAGCCGACGCTAAAGGTACGGGGAGTCTTTGTTCATTCACAACGCGATCCGGTGCGCGAAGGGCAGCGTTTGGCGGAAAGTATCGCCGCCGCGGCCGGACCGGTTGTCATTTTAGGCTTTGGCCTGGGTTATGCGGCGCAGGCAGCCGCAGCCTTGTCCCCCGGCAGGCCGCTAATCATCGTAGAAAAATACCGTAATCTGCTGTCCATGGCGTTTGAGTTACGCGATTTTTCAAAGCTGCTGCGGCGGAACAATGTCGTGTTCACTTTTGGCGGCGATGGAGCGGTCGCTGCCCTGTCCCTTTTCAGTGAAAATGCCGAAGAAAAACCGGCGCCGGCAATTATCCCAAACAGGGCTCTTTTCAACTTGGACGAAGAATGGTACGGCACTATTGAAAACCGCATCCGTACATGGGCGGCAAAAGACAATGTAAACAGAGCCACACACAAACGCTTCGGCAGGCGCTGGGTAAGAAATCTTTCGCGTAACATGGACGCCATCCGCGATTTGCCCGGCATATCCGCCCTGGAGGGGATTGCCGATAGCGCGCCGGTTTTTCTTGCCGCCGCCGGCCCCAGCCTTGATTTGCTGCGGGAGCATCTGCCGGAAATTCACCGCCGCTGCATTGTTATTGCGGTGGATACAAGCCTGCGTTTTTTTGTAAAAAACGGAGTGCATCCCGATTTTGTACTTATCGTCGATCCCCAGTTCTGGAACAGCCGCCACCTGGATCGCTGCGCCCAGATATGCGCCCAACATACTTGTCTTGTCGCCGAATCCGCCGTGTACCCGCCGGTGTTAAAACTGCCCTTCAAGCGCCGGTACCTGTGCGGCTCCCTTTTCCCTCTGGGCGAATTTATTGAAAAGAGGGTTGATCCCAAGGGCAGGCTCGGAGCCGGCGGATCTGTGGCAACAACGGCCTGGGATTTTGCCCGCCACTTGGGCGCAAAGCAGATATGGCTCGCCGGTCTCGACCTGGCCTTCCCGGGACTGAAAACCCATTTCCGCGGCGCGCTTTTTGAAGAAATATCCCTTTCCGAATCGCACCGTACAAAACCGGCGGAAACCTGGCTCCTGCGCGCGCTGAGGGACGGCCTTCCCTTTTCTGCGCCTTCCACATCGGGCGGACAGGTTCTCACCGACCGCCGCCTTTCCCTTTACGCCGCCTGGTTCGAAAACCGCTTTAGCCAGCACCCGGAGATCAGCAATTACTCTCTTTTTTCTGGCGGCCTGGCAATCAACGGTCTTGAATCTAAAAATATCGAAGACCTTATCGCCCTGCCAGTCCGCCGCGGCGAAATAGACGAGCGCCTCGAAACGATATTCGCTCATATTGAAGCAAGTTTTTTTAAGCCGCAGGAAAAAAATGCCAGGGATGAACGCTATAAAAAAGCGGTTTCGACCCTGTTGGGGGGCCTCCAGCGCGTAAAAACCGCGGCGGAAAGAGGGAAGGCAACAGCCGAAAAAGCCCTAAAAACCAGGCCAAACCCCATAGAACGGGATAAAATCTTAAAAATCATGGACGAAGTTGCCCGAATAATCGCCAACAGCGAGGTGAAAGAAGCAGCCGGCTTCCTTTTCCCGCCGGCGGAAAGCGCCGAAACAGAGGGAAAGGAGGGCGACCCCTTCAACATTTTTCTAAAATCTTCCGCCGCCCTTTACCGTTCGCTGGCACAAGCCGTAGAGGCTAATTTAGGGGAATTGGAGGGGAAATAATCCCCTAAAGTCCCGCCGCAGCCAAGCCGATAATGTTAGTACCGTGAGGGATAAACTCTCATAATCAGACGGTGCGCATCGGGCTTCGGCCCGGACGTCCAGGCGCATCGTCTTTTTTTATCCATAAATCCTTGCAATTATGGGATTATATGCCTATAATTTCTGGTATGATGATACCAATTTTGCAAGAGGTGAAAAATGGGATATTTCAGAAGAAATCTGGAGAATTGGCTTAGACAAACGCTGCATACCAGGCCGCTTGTTTACCTTAATGGTCCCCGCCAGTGCGGAAAATCTACCCTGGCGAAAAATGCATATCCGGAAGAACGGCACAATTATCTCAGTTTTGATACCCCTGTCAATCTTACTGCGGCAAAAAGCGACCCTGTCAAATTTATAAATTCACTCCCCATCGACAGATTAAAAATAATTGATGAAGTTCAGCTTGTGCCGGAAATTTTTCCCTATTTAAAGATACAGATCGATAAATACCGGGAAAAGGGCAAGGGAACCGGCCTGTTCCTTCTTACAAGTTCAGCTAATTTAATGGCCCTGCCCCGGCTTGCTGAAGCCTTGGTTGGCAGAATGTCTGTATTTACTCTTTTACCTTTTTCTTCAAGCGAATACATGCAAACCGGCGTAAATTTTATCACCCGTCTTTTTGGAGAGAAAACTGAATATCGATCTTACAACAAATATAATTTATTGGAGATAATTGAAAACGCGACTTTTCCCGAACCGGCATTGAACCATAACATTGACAGAGAACAATGGTTTGGTGATTATCTTAGCATATTGATCCAGCGTGATGTCCGCACAGTTACAGATATTCGAGAGCCATCAAAAATGATCATGCTTTTTTCTTTTCTGGCAATGCGTGCCGGCGGCTTGCTTAATAACAGCCAGATCTCACAGGAAGCCGGCCTTGATATAAAAACTTATGAACGGTACAAGGCGGCAGCCATCAATACATTTGTTCTTTTTGAAATTCCTGCATGGGCAAAGCAAAATCATCTAAGCAAGCGTTTTACCAAATCGCCAAAACTTTTTTTTACTGATACAAATCTGCTTGCCTATTTACTCAGGCGTAAGCTGAAAGATATTTATGACAATGATCGCACTGCCATGGGACGCGTTTTTGAAAATTTCATCGCAACCGAGATAGTTAAAAACGCCTCTTCCATAACCGGACTGGAAATTTCCCATTTTAGAACTTCGGATCAAAAAGAGGTGGATTTTGTTCTGGAAAAAGATAATAAAGTAATCGGTATAGAGGTAAAACTCAATTCAACTCCAAACATAAATGACTTTAACGGATTAAAACTCCTGAAAGAAGCGGTAAAAGAGCGCTTCAAACTTGGCGTGGTAATTTATTCAGGTACGACAATGCTCCCCTTTGGCGAAGATTTTTGGGCAGTTCCCGTTTGTTGTTTATGGGAAAAATAACTATCCCGCCTAACCACCATAAACCCCGCGGCGCCGGTATTGTAATCCTCCTGCTCCTCCCAACAGGCGATTAGGCTGTCCCCTGTCATGCCCAGCCATGTATAAACAAAACCCTGGGGCAGTGGCGGCAGGGAGAAGACCTGGTATTCTGTGCCGGATAAAAACAGTCCTGCGCCTGTTGGGAGGACGGCGAGGGCAAAATCTTCACTGCCGCCTGAATCGTAAAAAACCAGAAGATAGGGATCGCTTTCGGAATCCTTCATGTAAAAGTGCGGCTGCAAAAAATCAGGCGATAAAACATGGGCGGCTTCGGCGCCGGTCGTGGCAAAAGCGGCTGACAATATACTCCTCAAAGGCTCGCCGGCGTCATGCAGGGGTACGCCCATGGCGGAATTCAAAAAAACACCCAGCGGCACGTCCTCCCCCGTCTGCGACAGATCGTCTGTGCGAAGCATGCGCACCTGCGGCGCTTCTGCATCATTTTTAACCGCCCTGTAATACCAAAAGCCGTCATTGCCCAGTCTTAGACTGTCAACACCCCAGCCTTCCTCGGCGGGAAATTGTTCCAGTGCGGGAATGTCCAGCGGGAAGGGTTTACCGGTTTCCATATTGAATGTCCATGTTCTGGGACTGGGCGCAGGAAAATCAGTATCGAGAAAACGGTCATCAAGGTACAAAAGCGCCGCAGGGCTGCCGTCATATAGAAAAAATGCCCCTGCCGTATACTGCCGCCAAAAATCGCCGCCCGAAAAACGAAACAGCCCCAGCCCTGAATCCCCGCCCTGCCAGGGGGCAAATTTAAGGAAACCACTGCGGTTTACCGCAAATAAAAGCCCGTCTTCCCCTGCAAGAACAAAACGAACATGTTCTGAAAGCGGCCAGGGAACCAGAGCGGCGGAATAGAGGGCGTCTTCTATTGTTTCGAGCAAAACAGGGCCCCCGTCCGTTAGCTGAAACCACAAGGGGTATTCTCCGGGCTGTAAAACCGCAATGGGCGGAACCGTGCGCTGAACCTGAACAGAAGCCCCGTCATTGGAGCGGGCGCAGGACAAAATTAAAAAAAAACAGAAGCTTACAAAGTACCATTTTAGCCGATTATTTTCCGGTGTCATTGCCGTTCAATATCCCCGGGAAAGGTTATTTTCCGGTTTTTTTCGCAGCCGGGAACAACCGCTACTTTTCCGTAAAAGGCGCCCCAGACCCCGGCATCATCGGTATAGTCTTCGCCGCTGTGCATTGCAGCTTTTTCATGAGCGTGTAATATTTCCGGAAAGGCAAAAGCCTGCGGGGTCTGGGCAATGCCGGTATTGGCTCTTTTAAGATGCTGTTTAATAAAAACCGCAGGAGGCTCACTGCCGCGGCTTTCCGCCCAGGTTTCGCATAACGGGACATCACATTCCTTGGGGGTATCCGTAAGGGGCAGCAAGGGAATGACGGCGCCATATTTTTTTACCGCCTCAATAATTCTTTCGATAAGAACAGGGTTTACCCACGGCCTGGCGCCGTCATGTATTAGCACATAACGCGGGTTATGGGCGGAAAGCGCCGCGAGGGCATTATGCACGGATACCTGGCGTGTGCTGCCGCCGGCAGTAAAAAGAAGCTGCGGATGCTTTGCCGCCAAAAGTTCGGGCGGCAGCGCGCGGCGGGCGGCAGCATCATCACCTTCGGGAATGGTAATAACAATGGTCTTTATGATAGGCACCGAAGCAAAGGCAGAAACCGCCTTACCCAGCACTGTAATAGAATCATCGAGCAGGCAGTACTCTTTCTTTTTACCTTTCATTCGTGATGATTGGCCGGCCGCACATATAACAGCCGCGATATGACATTCGCCAGCCACGTTTACCGGAGTTCAAGACGGGTAAAGATCATGTTTTCCACCTCGTCTTTGGATTTGCGCAGGGAAATGGACAATTCATCTTCCAGCAGCTTCAATGCGGAGTCGTAAAGTTTCCGTTCAAGAATGGGCAGCTCTTTAACCTTGCTGCGGTGGTAAAGAGAGCGCACAATGCTTGCGATGTCACGAACACTCCCTTTTTTTAACAGATCCAAATTCATCTGATAGCGCATCTTCCAGTCGGAAGGGATGGGCTCGTAATCCTCGCTGATAAGTTCCAGGGCTTTCATCGCCTCATCCCTGGAAACTGTGTGGCGGATACCAAGCTCCGTCGCCTTGTCAACAGGAACCATTATGGTCATATCAGTAACTTCAAGATAGATAATATAATAGGGAATTTTTGTATCTTTGAATTTTTTCTGAACAATGGACTTGATCACGCCAACTCCCTGGCTGGGGTACACAACTTTCTGATCAACCTGGAAACTCTTGGATCTGCCCATTTCGTTCAGTATATAAAAAAATCAAACAATAGTCGAGACTAAAACCGGTAACCAATGCCTATTTTGATCGCTGGGCCGCCGGTAAGCCCCGTAAGTTTGGGATTATTATCCTTTGTTTCTTTTTTTACCCTTTCCAGCGAGCCGAGTTCATAGCCCGTAGGCAGCCTGAAACCGAACAACAGTTCACTTCGCAGGAA
>WRLP01000039.1 GCA_009777535.1 Treponema sp. | reverse complement strand
GAACAGACGTAATAGCTCCCCTGAATTTTGCAGCACTGGAAAAGCAGATCGACAGCACATTCGGTAACACTGAGCCTGAGCCGTTGTTCAGGGCTGTCGCCGAAGCGGTAGCCGAGGCGGGCCCCTGGGGGGCGTCAATGGAAATGGTTGCCCAGCGGCTGGGGCTTTCCAAAAGCAGCCTGTACGGACATTTTAAGAACAGGAAAGATATGATCCGCCGTCTTTTCATAGGCGAGTTCAAGCGGATACTGGACTTTGCCCGGCAGGGAATCGGGTTATCCCCAAAACCTGCCGAGCAGCTTTATCTTGGGATTTTTTCCATCGCCGTTTACCTGCGTTCACGATCGGAAATTCTTACAGCCCTTGATTGGCTTCGTACAAGAAAACTGGACATTGGCAAATCCGAGAAGGAGATGGAAGAATATTTCAAGCTTTTTGTAGACATTGAAATTGAGCCGATTATGATCTGCGAAGAAATTGAAAAACAGCATGTTTCGCACTGGATACTGTTTTTGATTATCAATACATTGATCAGATTCGGAAAAGAGGGAAGTGTAAAAAATACTGATATTCGTTCTTTATTCCGTTTTATTACTTTGGGCCTAAGGGGATTTAAACAATTATGAAAAAATGCTATTATCTCTTCAATCGCAATAATAGGCGGAGCGAATGTAAGTGCCGCCCGGCAGTGCTTTGCATGCCTTGGAATAATGGCAGCGCGTTATGCGGGCCAGAAGAAGGAGTCACATTATGAGCCTTGGAAAAAGGAATACAAGCGGACTTGGACGTCCGGTGTATGCGGTCTTGTTTTTGGGCGCGCTGATATGCGCCGCCCTGCCCGCTCAGGAGGGGCAGGCTTCGCCGGAAGCCTTACTGATTGGCCCCGATGAAGCTGTTGAACGGGCAATAAAAAACAATCTTAGCCTGGAAGCTTCCCGAATCGGTACATCAACAAGAAAGCGCGCTTCGGATCTTTCGTGGAATCAATTTATTCCGAGTGTTACGGCTGCCGGCACCCTGATCAGAGACAATGAACAAGGTCAGACTTCTGCCACAGTACCCGTTCCTGGTTCCGGAACACCAATTACATACAATGGGATTAGCGGCACCCTTGGCCCCCAATTTTTTGTCAGCGATCCTATCGACATTCCCCAATGGCATGTCGCAGGGTCAATTCAGGCTTCACTGAATATCAATATCGCAATGTTCGAAAACATGAGGCGCCTGCGTCTGGACTACGAAGGCGGAATGATCAGTTACGAAAAGGCCAGGGCGCAGCTTGAACGCGATGTGCGCAAGGCATATCACAATATGCTGCTGCTGCAGGAAAACATCGCCCTATTGCGGGGGAGTTTTGAAAATATTGAAAGGCAGGTGCAGATAGCACAGGCAAATTACAATGCAGGCCTTGCGCCTGAATTGACCCTGCTGCAGGCTCAGGTTGCAAGAGAGAACATGCGGCCGGTTATAGATCAGGTTGAAAACGGGCTTAAACTTTCCATGGCGCAGTTTGCTATGTATCTGGGAATGGACTATGATACGCCGTTTGAACTTGTTCCTGTTGATGAACAGACCGATTTTATTCCTCTTGATGTTGCGGAATTTATATCGAAGGCGTCTTCGGCAAAGCCGGACATTCAGGAGCTGCGGCTGAGCATAATGATGCTGCAAAGCGCGCGCAGAGCGCAGGCGTTTTCACTGACCCCCACTTTAAGTTTGGGCTGGAGTACAACCTCCGCCTTTATCAAAGACCCCTGGGATGATCCCTGGTTCGACAGCAAGGACGACTGGAACAAATCCGGCTCACTTACAATTTCGCTGGGGCTACGGCTGCACTCGCTGATACCGTTCAGCCAGGATTTTCAGGCAATTAGAAACCTGGATGACAGTATAAGAACCGCCAATATCGGCCTGGCCCAGATGATTCAGGGAACAGAAATCGAAATTTATAATATCGTGCTTTCGCTGGAAAGAACCAGAATAAGCGCAGAGGCGCAGGCGCAGACAGTGAATCTGGCTGAACGGTCTTACCGGCTGACGGAGCAGGCTTACCAGGCGGGTCTGCAGGATTTGTTTCAGGTTCAAAACACGGAACAGTCGCTGCGGCAGGCTCGTGTGCAGATGCTGGAGCAGCAGTTTAATTATCTTAACGGATTAATCGATCTTGAATATTCCATCGGGGTTCCTTTCGGAACACTATCAAAAGGGAGCAGATAATGAAAAAATTTTTGGGAGTATTGGTATTGGGGATTATATTGCTATCGGGTTGTGAGCGAATAAAGGAAGCGTATGCGAAAATCAGGCCCGGCAAAGCCGATACAGGAGTTCAGGAAAAGCCCGTATTCGCGGTGAATACAAGCCTTGCCGTACAGGGCCAGATTCAGGATTATATCGCTCTTTCCGGCGACATTGTCGCGGGCTCTTCGGTGGATACGTTCTCCGACGCGGCGGGCAGGGTGGCTCAGGTTTATGTTTCTGTCGGCCAGTGGGTTAACAGGGGCGATCCTGTCGCTGCGGTTGACCCTTCCCGCCCGGGAATGGATTTCAGGATTGGGATTGCAACCGCTCCCATAAGCGGGACAGTTGTCGCCCTGCCCGCCCAGGTGGGAATGACAATAAGCCAGGCAGTGCCTCTTGCAAGAATAGCGGGCGGCGGCGCCCTGGAAATACGGCTGTATGTAGCCGAACGTTTTATTTCCAAGATGGCGTTAAATCTGCCGTGCGAGATTACACTCGATGCCTGGCCGGGCGAAGTTTTTCAGGGAAGCATCAGCGAAATATCTCCCACTGTTGATGCTGCCTCCAGAACAATGGAAGTAAAGGTGAATGTTAACAATCCCGGCTCCAAACTCAAGGCGGGAATGTTTGCAAAGGTTAGAATTATAACCGAAAGAAAAGAAGATATTGTCAAAATTCCGGCATCGGCTGTTATAAACCGTTTTGGCGAACAATATGTTTATGCCGTAGAAGAAGACCCGGAAGATCCGGAATTCAATATAGTAGAAAAAAGAATAATCATGCCTGGTATCCTTATCGACGGCGTGATGGAAATTCAGGGCGGCCTTGTGCCGAATGAAGAAATTGTCATCCGCGGCCAGACCCTGCTTGATGAAGGTTCAAGAGTTAACATTATCGAACGCCTTATGCCGCTGAGCGTTAATTAGGCAAAGTGGAGAAAAAAATGAGCATGGTAAAAACAGTCGTTGCCCGGCCAACAACATTTATAATAATTTTCGCGCTGCTTATAGGATTGGGTTTTTTTGCCCTTGTAAATCTGCCTATCGATCTTTACCCGGAAATAAATCCCCCTATTATGGCGGTATTCACTTCGTATTCAGGTGCAAGCCCCGAAGAAGTTGAACGATCCATCACCCGCCCCCTGGAAGCAATTCTGTCCGGCGTATCCGGTCTTGAAAAAATCACTTCCGTTTCGAACAAGGGCTCCAATCTGGTAATTCTGGAATTTACCTATGGTACGGATTTATCCGACGCTTCCAATTCCATAAGAGACGCTCTTGAACGCATCAGGAGTTACCTGCCGCAGGGCGCAGATACGCCGATGATCTTCAAGGCCGATCCGGCCATGATCCCGATTATGGGCCTTAATATAACTTCGGACAAACGCACCCCGGAAGAACTGCGCGAAATTGCCGAAGATACAATCGTTCCCCGCATTGAGCAGACGCCGGGCGTTGCCACAGCTTCGGTAAATGGCGGCCGGGAAAAAATTATCCGTGTGGAAATTCCGCAGAGCCGCCTCGAAGCCTACGGCCTTACAATAACGCAAATCCAGCAGATGCTTGCAGTCCAGAACATGCAGACCGGAGCAGGAACCATTACCGAAGGAGGCATGTCCTACATCCTTACAACCATGGGTGAATATACATCGCTCGATGAAATCAGAAACACGGTTGTTACCTACAGGGGGGGCGGTTTCGCCGGCGGGCAGGTGGAAATGCCCAGGCAAGTTTACCTGCGCGACCTGGCCGATGTATTCGAGGGTTACCGTGATGAATCCAGCATTGTTAATGTGAACAACCAGTCTGCCGTAATGATGATGGTGCAGAAACAGAGCGGAAAAAATTCCGTGCAGACCGCAAGGGATTTGCGTACAAGACTGGACAAGATGGCTCTGGAACTGCCGCCAGACATAAAAATTCTGGAAACATTTAATACCACAGATGTCATCGAAGATTCACTTAAACAGGTAACAAATACCGCCGTCAGCGGAGCAATACTTGCGATTCTAATCCTCTTTGTTTTTCTGCGCTCCTTTAAACCGACACTGATTATCGGCTTGAGTATCCCCATATCCATCATCGTAACATTGTTGTTTATGTATTTTGCAGGGCTTACGCTCAATTTAATGACCATGGCAGGCCTTGTCCTGGGAATAGGAATGTTGGTGGACAACTCCATTGTCATTCTGGAAAATATATATACATACAGGGAAAAGGGAGCAAAACTAAAGACCGCTTCGGTACTGGGCACTTCGGAAATGGTAGTCGCCATTGCCGCTTCGACCATTACCACGATCTGTGTTTTTGCCCCGCTGGTAATGTTCCAGGGCCTTTTGGAAATATCCGGCGAACTTTTTGCGGGGCTGGCTTTTACTGTTGTAATATCGCTGGCAATATCACTTATTACCGCCGTTTTTCTGGTACCCATACTGGCAAGCCACTTTCTGCCTCTTGTTACGCGAAAGCAAAAACCCGTAACAGGCAGGCTTGGTGTAATTGACAAAAAGTTTGAAGGATTTTTCAAATGGCTTGACAATAAATACCGGGGCGCCGTAAAAAAGGTGCTGAAACACAAGGCCGTTGTTATTGTCTCCCTGCTTGTTTTGTTCATTGTAAGCGTTGTATTAATTCCAATAATCGGCTGGGAATTTATGCCCCAGCAGGAAGACGACAATGTAAGCATAACGGCAACCCTGCCGCTGGGAACATCATTATATGAAACCGAGGCCGTATTACGGCAGCTCCAGATAATTGTTGAAAGGGAAATCAAGGGTTATGAACGCCTTGTCCTGCGTGCCGGCGGCGGCGGTATAATGAGTTTGGGCGCCAGCAACAGCCATTCCGGTTCTTTAAGGATCAACCTGCCTGAATATTCCAAAAGGATTGAAACCGCAAGTGAGATAAAGGAGATACTGCGGCCGCATCTGAACCAGTTCCCCGGCGTCATATTTTCCATGGGCGGCGGTATGATGAATATGGGCGGAGGAAGCGCGGTAGATATAATTCTGCGCACCGACGATTTGGTAAAGGGCAAGGCCCTTGGCGAAAAGATAGCCGACTTGCTGGAAGAGAAACTTTCCGATTTTATTACGGAACCACAGGTTAATTTACAGGACGGCGTGCCTCAGTACGAAATCATTATCGATCGTGAAAAAATGTATGCGCTTGGCCTTAACACCCTTACGGTGGGCAACGAGATCAAGGCTGCGGTTGACGGCGTTGTCGCCACCAGATACAAGTCGGGCGGCAAAGACTACGACGTACTGCTTATTCTTGCGGAAGCGGATCGCAGTACGCTGCCTGCGCTGGATCATATTTTTATCAACAGCCAGACAGCCGGAAGGGTTCCCCTTTCCAGCTTTGTCCACTATGAGGAAGGAGCCGGCCCCCTGACTATCAACCGCGAGAACCAAAGCCGTGTTACCCATGTTACAGCCGGAGCCAAGCCTGGTACAAAACGGAATGTGCTGCAAAGCCGTGTAGAGGATTTAATAAGAACTGAAATCCCCATAGAAGATGATGTAATTATTGAATACGGCGGCGACAATGCCGAGATGGTAAAACTGTTTAGCCGGTTTATATTGATCTGTATCGTGGCGGTTTTTCTTGTATTCGGCGTAATGGCCTCCCTGTTTGAATCGTTCAGGGATCCGTTCATAATAATTCTGACAATTCCCTTGTCGGTAATCGGCATTGTAACTATTTACCTGATCACAAACACAATCTTTAATGTGCTTACCGCAGTCGGTCTTTTGGTACTGATTGGAGTCATTGTAAATAACGGAATCGTACTCGTAGACTACACCAATCTTCTGCGCAAGCGGGGTTATTCGCTGAACGAGGCCTGTATCGAAGCCGCCGGCAACCGCCTTCGCCCAATTCTGATGACCACCCTTACAACAATTCTCGGCCTTGTACCCATGGCATTTTTCCCGGGCGAAGGTTCGGAACTTGTTGCCCCAATCGGCAAGACCGTTCTTGGCGGTCTTTCTTTCGGCACGCTGATGACACTGTTCCTAATGCCGACGGTGTATGCGATAATCAACAGGCGTTCCGATGAGCGAGACGCAAGAGCCATAGCGCGGCGTGAAAGAATCGCAGCGGGCGAAGGACGCGGGAAAAAGAAACCCAGGCGCGCACAAATTGCCGGCACAGGCATTGCGCTGGTTACAAAAGCGGAGGGAGAAATATGATCCGTATCGAAATAATCGCGAACCATTCTGTCGAGGAGAATATCCTGGAAGCCCTCGCCAGGGAAGAGGCGGGAAAATTTTATACAAAGTATTCCAATATATTCGGGGTTGGTTCCGCCGGCCCACGCATGGGGGACGCGGTTTGGCCGGAAGAAAATTTTGCGCTGGTTATATGGTGCGAGGAAGATGAGGCGTTTGGCGTAAAACGCGCCGTAGATAAAGTGAAAGAAAAGTTTCCCGGAGAGGGGATTAAATTGTTCGGGCTGCCTGAAGCGACGGCTGCAAGGGAATCACTTTAACTCTGTATCCATTTTACTTTGCAGATTATGCTGAATATACTTGCGGATCTTGGTACGGACTTCCGGATCGATCCGCTGGGTAAACAGGAACACATAAATCTTGGAGGTGCTGTCCATGCGTGAGCCAAAGACAATGCCCTCGGTTTTCAGGAGCATTGACTGCAGTTTAATCTGAATATCCCTGAAAAGTGAATTTTTTGCCAGCTCCGGATCGTGATCGAAAGAGCATGACATACCAACAACACTAATGTCCTTGATCACTCCGTTTATAAAAGATCCGCCGTGCGGCAGGTTTAAGGTTGTCGAGGTCTCATTTTCGGTATTGGCCCTGATATACTTGCGCCGGCCTTTGGCATTTGCGTGTAGCAGTATTTCCAGAATGTGCGCAATGCTTTTTTTCAGGTCGGCTTTCAGCACTGTATAGCCGCAGTCCACCTTGACAGAATTGATGTACTTGCGCATAAGATCTTCACTATGATTGGCTGTAATAATCCCGACAGAAATATCAGGATGATTCTTCATCATTCCGCGAATCCATTTTTCCCACTCAGTTTCGGCCATCATTTCGTTAATATCCACAAATATTATTGAATCCGGATATTTACCAATTGCCTTTCTGATTGTGTCATGATCTTTAACAAGGTATACTTCAAATTCCTGCTGAACCAACTCTGCTACGATCTGGTTTTGGACAACTACCGCAGGGTGAAGGAAGAATATCTTCCTTCCCTGAATTTCCGAAACATTATTCATAAATAAATTTTAAGGCGTAAAAGGCGAAATAACAATACGTACCATGTTATCTTACGCCAATTAATTCCATCTCGAAAACCAGAAAGCTGTTTGCCGGAATGGCGCCATTGCCCACTTCCTGGCTGCCGTAGGCAAGCTCCGGCGGAATAATCGCCAAACGTCTTTCGCCTATCCTCATATCCAGAATCATTTCGTCCCAGCCGGCAATGACCCTGCCGGTTCCGGCCGGAAATTCAATTGGGCGCCCCTGAATATCAGAGCTGTCGAAAACTGTCCCGGAAAGAAGCCTGCCCGTATAATTGACCCTTACTGTCTGCCCCGATCTGGGTTTAACGCCAGTTCCCTGCCTCTGAATTGTATAGCGAATTCCCGATGCGGTTTGCGTTGTATTTGGATATTGTGTATTTATTCTGGCTATGTCCGCATTACGCTGGGTCTGCAGCCTGTTTGAGGCAGATTCATTGATTTGGGCAAGAAGTCTGTCAAAATTTTCCTGATCCGCCCTGAATGCAGTTGCCGCCTGACCGTTGCGGATAATAGTTATTCTTTCGATTTTATCTCCCTGCCTGGTGGTGTTAACAATGTTTTGCCCTGCGACAACCTGGCCAAAGACTGTATGCCGCCCGTCCAGGTGGGGCGTGGGAACAATGGTGATAAAAAACTGACTGCCATTCGTGCCGGGACCGGCATTGGCCATGGAAAGAATACCCGGCTTGTCATGTTTCAGGTCGGAAACAATCTCGTCGGGGAAGCGGTAACCGGGCCCGCCCATACCGTTTCCCTGTGGGCAGCCGCCCTGGATCATAAAGTCCTGGGCATCGCCATTTGCCCTGGAAATAACACGGTGAAAAATCAGCCCATCATAAAAGCGGCTGCCCCTGTTGATGTTCATCCTGCCTTCGGCCAGGGCCACAAAGTTACAAACAGTAAGAGGCGTCTTCTGATATTCCAGGCGTACTGTAATATCTCCCCTGTTGGTGGTTATTCTCGCAAATAACCCATCCCCAAGATTCTGGGCATCAACCGTTCCGTTTACAATCATAAATAAAACCACACCTATAATTTTATATAATGAAAATTTGATATTGTTCATACGATCATTATATATTTTTTATTGAAACCTGAAAAGCTCCATTATACCTTCACCCGGCCCCGGAAACTCTTTTAATACTTTCTATAAGTACAAAGCCGTAGCATCCCCTTCCACTGTAGGGTTCTTCATTCCTTTTAATCAAGCCAATACCCGGCAGGCTTGGGCTAGTATTGTTGTTTACATTGGCCAACACATAAGCTATAATCTATTACGAAATAAGGTGATATATCACCAAATACCGTAATAGGAAAAGAGGTTATATTATGGTCATAAAACGAGATGGTTATCTTAGCAAGTTAATCGGCAAGGAACGAAACGGGCTGATAAAAGTAGTCACTGGTGTTCGCCGGTGCGGGAAAACCTATTTGCTGTTTAACTTGTTTCATAACCACTTGCTATCAAATGGCGTTCCCGAATCTCATATCATCGAAATCGCATTGGACGATCGCAGCAAAAAAAAGCTTCGCGATCCCGATAATATGCTGGAATATGTCAAAGGCAGAATTAAGGACAAAAAAACATATTATGTAATACTTGACGAAGTACAGTTGCTTGGCGAGTTTGAGGATGTGCTGAACAGTTTTCTCCACATCCGAAACGCGGATGTTTATGTCACTGGCAGCAACTCCCGATTTCTTTCTTCTGACGTTATTACCGAGTTTCGCGGACGCGGAGACGAAATCCGTGTCCATCCCTTGAGTTTCCGTGAGTATACTTCAGTTTACAAGGGTACCATTGATGAAGCGTGGGACGATTTTTTTAACTACGGCGGATTACCATTAATCCTTTCAATCAAGACTCCTGAGGAAAAAGCGGAGTACCTTCAGACTTTGTTCCAAAAGGTCTATCTGTCCGACATAGTTGACCGGCATAAAATCAGGAATAAGGATGAACTTAATGAGTTGGTCAATGTTTTATCATCTTCAATCGGTTCGCTTACAAACCCTTCAAAACTCGCACGAACGTATAAAACCATCAAAAACAAAACAATCAGTGATAAAACTCTGAGTGCTTATATCGGTTATCTGATCGACGCTTTTCTGATCAGCAAGTCTGTCCGTTTTGACATCAAAGGGAAGAAATATATTGGCTCGCCTGCCAAGTATTATTTTGAAGATGTCGGGCTACGTAATGCAAGGCTGAATTTTAGACAGATGGAAGAAAACCACATTATGGAAAACATCTTATACAATGAGCTGTGCATACGTGGATACCGTGTTGATGTTGGAGTTGTGGAGTATTACGCACAAAATGGCGACGGAAAGCGCAGTAAACGCCGGCTTGAAGTTGATTTTATCGCAACAAAAGGAAGTCAAAAGTACTATATACAGTCGGCTTTCTCCATGAATGATCCAAACAAGATTAAGCAAGAAGAGAGACCGCTGCTCAGTATAGGAGATTCCTTTAAAAAAATATTTGTAGTTCGCGAGAACATAAAAGCGAGAAGAAACGAAGACGGCATTGTAACCATAGGAATGTATAATTTTCTGCTTGAGGAAGATAGCTTGAATTTCTGATTGGAGGGCGGGGGTCTTCATTCCTTTTAATCAAACCAACACCCGATAGGGATGCTCAACGCCTGCTTCCATAAGCTCTTCTGGGCTGCGCAGGAAGGGATTGTTTTTGTGATCTACGTTACACAAAAATTGATCGATCAAGATGGGAGCTTGCTCTGGATGGTATTTAAACGCTGGGTCGAGGGCTTCGCGGGCGACGAAGGGGCCCAAAGGGCGTTTTTTATTGTATGCGAAGGGTTTAATACCTCGCACTTCAGGGCGAGGTTGTTTATTTCACCCCAAGGTACTCCCCTACGCGAAGGGAATGAATGCGTTGTTGATACGCAGGGTTTTGTTGAATAAACTGTTCAATTTCGTAGAGAGTATAGAGCAGGGGTTCAGTGCCGGTTTCCCTTAAAACTCCGAAGTGGACGGGAATGGTCGTCTTCGCATTAAGATCATCTGAAGCACGGAAGAATTCTTCAATATTCATGTGGGAGTAATACATGAAGCCTCTTGGCTCGTATGCTCCTGCCTGCAAAAGGGCATAGTCGATATCAAAGCGTTTTCCGAATTCCTCAAAGCCGCAGAAATAGCCAGTGTCTCCGGAAAAGTATACAGTTTTGGAACCCTGGATGAGCCAGCCGCCCCAAAGGGTAGAGTTGGCCCCTTGGCCTATGCGCCCGGATGAGTGCTGGGCAGGCAAAAATGTATACTTTAATGGGCCAATCTCGAGGTTTTGCCACCAGTCAAATTCGTAGACCTCTTCTGCGCCCAGTTTTGCAACAAAATCTTTCAGCCCAAGCGGAACCAGAAAAATAGCGCTCTTTTTTATCAATTCCCTGACAGATTTTTTATCCAGGTGATCGTAATGATTATGGCTGACTAATACCACGGGCCGGAGAGGAATTTTTGAATAATCGAATTTTAACTTTACACTTTTTGACAGAACGAGCGCCCTATTGGAAAAAAAAGGATCTGTAAATACCGTTTCTCCGTCCATTTTGATAATTGTTGATGCATGACCAACGTAGGAAATACTGTCAAAATCCCTGTCTGCCAGGTAGGAATAATCATTTGAAACATGGGTGTATTTTTCTTTGGGAAAACTATCAAAACTTCTGCCGCTCCTGAAATGCGATCCAAAGTGCTCCGCTGTCGAGTTCCAGGGGTTAAAAAATGTTCCGTCAGGGTTTACATGCGGGGCGTAAAGAGAGCTTAGATCCTGAGCCTTAATTGCCTTAAGCCATTCGGCCTCGTCAAAGGCCGGAGTATTGGCGCAGGAGGTAAAAGAAAGTATGGCAAAGCTCAAAACGAGGGGTTGGGCAACAGTTTTTTTTCCAATCATTGTCTTAAGACTCCTATTTTTCTCCAAGATTATAAACTCCGTCCCAGTTTGCTTTTGGCAGAAGGGACCTGTATTTTTTACAGCGATTCCTGTAAGCAATTAATGGGGTATCTTCCGGATTAAGCTTTATTAGCGTATTAAATACCTTTTCCGCCTCTTTCCATTGCCGCGCTTCAAAAAGTTCATGCGCTTTATGAAACAATTCTATTTGCTCAAATAACGCTTCCGGTGCTTCCTCTTTCCTCTCCAAAAGTTCGTAAATACGGACAGGCTCGTTTATTCCGACAACCCTTATTCTGTCCAGTTTGCGAAAAAGGAAATCTTCCCCGGCATTCTTCACCGTTTCTTCGGATACTAAAACCCACGTTTTGTAATTTTTATTGGCGCTTTCAAGGCGGGATGCAAGGTTTACGGAATTGCCCATAACGGTATAATTCATTTTCTTTTCTGTTCCCATATTTCCTACAACCATATCCCCTGTGTTTATTCCTATTCTGCTCGACAAGGGTACATGACTTAAACCCTGTTCAAGGAATTTACGGTTCAAGGCCTTCTCCAGTTTTTTCATGGAAATAGCCGAAGCGCATGCCCTCTTTGCATGGTCGCTTTGTTCCAGAGGCGCGCCAAAAAAAGCGACAATGGCATCTCCTACATATTTATCAATAGTCCCCTTTTGTTCGAGTATTGTGTCGCTCATTGCAGAAAGATATTCGTTCAAAAGCGATACAAGTTCTTTTGGGTGCAGCTTTTCCGATATATTTGAAAAGTTTTTAATATCCGTAAACATGACCGTCATCTGCCGGTTTATACCTCCGAGCTGCAAACGGGTGGGATCGGCTATAATTTCATCAACCACATCTCCTGAAAGGTATGTTGAAAAAGCTTTTCGAAGATGGTTATTGTAATATTGCAGTTTTTTCGTTCGTTCCTCTACCTTTTCTTCCAGGATGATATTGGACCTTTCCAGCCCTTTATACATTCCGGTAAAACGCCGGGCAAGGGAAAAGGCCATTCCTATTTGAATTACAAAGGTACTGTATATAAAGAGATCGAAAGAAGTATGAAAAAAAATGGCTTCCAAAACATCGAGTATGCCGCAGATATAACTTACTGTCATGCAAAAAACAATATTGCCAATGGGTAACTGTGAAGTTTTGGCAGTGCCGCTTTTTATCGGGCCCTTTTTATCCCAAAAATAATAGTAAGTAAGGTGAATAAAAACATAACTATAGTAGAGTAGAGCGCTTATATTCCATATTTCCATGATCTCCTGGCCGTATTGGAGGCAGAAAAAAATCTGGGTAAAGGCAAGGTAGATGCAAAACACCAGGTAGCCTCGGGTTATTTTTGTTATTTTTCCCATAACGAGGCTTTCAAGGAACATGCAAAGCGCAGGCAATAGAAGGATCACGGAAAAGTGTTCCAGGCGTATAACTATATTGGAATTTTGAATCATATAGTAAATCGTGTAATGCCTGGTAAATGAGTAAATACAAAGCAAGATGGAGAAGATGCCGAAGTAAAGGTTAAAGCTTTCCTGTTTGTTTTTTACATAAAAGAAGAGCAAAAGATAATAAACGCCGATAAAACCAAAAGCACCGGTAAGAATCACAAGCAAAAGATTTTGGTGCTGCCTTTGAATAGTCTCGTAGTCGTCCAGATAATAAGGAACTGTGTGGAAAAAACCAGTTTGTGAATATGCAGGGTCTCCTCTGATTCTAAAAGCCAGAATATTGATCCCCTGAACGATGAGAGATTTGTCCAGAGGAAAATGAATGTCTCGCCAGGTTCGAGCGCCCGCTAATTCTGAACGAAGCAGCTGACCATTTAGAAATATTTCCCAGTTTTCCCCTATGCCGGCAAGGTAAATTCCGGGAACCCGCTGAGCCTGCAGGGCAAGGTTCCCCTTCGGCAGAATAGAAGTGTCGTTGTTAAGATATTCGAATGCCTTGTTGTTTATTTCTACCGGGATTATTATCGTAAATTCTTCAGCATCCTTTCCTCTGGGAGAAAGGTAAGTTCTTTTGGGCAGATTCCTCATGGGGGAGCTTTTGATTATTAAGGGCGAAGATTGAAAAAGCCTCCATGCAGACGAGGTGTCAGGGTCATGGAAAAAATCTTCAGTAAGCATTTGAATTTCATTCAGATCAAAACCATTTTTGACATAGGCTGCATTATCCATGAGATTTCTATAGAGGGGACTGTTTCCGCCCCTCCAAATTATACTCTGTTCGTTCCATACATGGCCCAATATCCATAGAATGATAATTGAATATAAAACAGCTATTGGTATTTTAGACTGCTTACCTTTTGAAAACATAATCAAATGTGCTCCCATTAAAGCA
>WRLP01000038.1 GCA_009777535.1 Treponema sp. | reverse complement strand
AATTATACTCTGTTCGTTCCATACATGGCCCAATATCCATAGAATGATAATTGAATATAAAACAGCTATTGGTATTTTAGACTGCTTACCTTTTGAAAACATAATCAAATGTGCTCCCATTAAAGCATATTACACTCTCGTTATTATTTTATTTATGCGGAGGTATAAAAGTCATTGATCTATGTCAAATTACGGTTTGCTTCTTATTCTGCTCAAGGTTTCCGGGGTAACTCCCAGATATGAAGCAACATGGTATAGTTTAATCTGGTCCTCAACGTCTGAAAAGCGATTTAAAAAATCTTTGTACCTTGTTGCTGCATCATCCAGCAAAAATGATTTTTCCCTGAGTTCCTTCATTACATAAACTGATTCGATCAGCTTAAAGGCAAAGGGATACCAACGTATATCATTTTCCATCATGGAAAATAATGTCTTAAGGGGGAATGTCAAAATCCGGCTGTCTTTTAACGCTTCGATGCTGAAATGGCTCGGCCGGTTCTCCAAAATCGCACTGTATGAGACCAAAAATTTGCCCGAGTCGCTGAAAGATTTTGTGAAGTCATTGCCTTCCTGGTCAATATAGTAATACCGGAACAGTCCGTCGACAATATATGCCATGTATTCGGAGCTTTCCCCCGCTTTAATAAAATGCTCGCCTTTTTTTAAGGTCTTCTCAACACAAATATCGAACAATTCCTTAACCAGGTCATCTGTAATTTTTGGGTCAAGGAATTTTAGTGCTCTTTGCAATTTATTGAATGATTCCATCTTTAGTTCCTCGGCAAACCAAGATTTGTCCCTAAATGTAAGCATTTTTAGCCGGAATAATCAATGCGGAAAATTGACTTAGATCAATGAAATCTCTCTTAACTTATATTAGATTACAGCGATGGAGGTCTTACTATGATAGGAATTGTAAACCCATGAAAAAACCTGAAAAACCTGGCGTGTCCAAAAAAATTGTTTGGAGCACTACGCTTTTTTACGCATTGGTGGCATTCGAATTTTTTTATATGTTTAGTCCCTTTGCCGTTTATATGTACAGCGTATACAACCCAGGTCTGCAGGTACTGTCCAGGTCAGATTTTACAACCAGACTTGTCTCCTTCTTCATGCCCCACATAATCCGTGAAACCTCCAATTTTTTCATTACATGGCATGAAACCTTTGGCTGGGTCTTCTTTTTGGCCGGCCTGGGAGCATTCGTCATTGGCGCAATTCAGATTTATGGCAGTAAACTAAGGCGCGAAACAACTGTTAAAGGCGGACTCTACCAGAAAATCCGGCATCCCCAGTACCTCGCTTTGATGATAGCCAGTTTCGGCATGCTCCAGATATGGCCGCGTTACCTTGTTCTTTTTGCTTTTGTAACAAATTGTTTTGCCTATATTTGGCTTGCCCGCATCGAAGAAGGTATTTGCAGGCGTTCCTTTCCTGATTATGGAGAGTACGAAGCGCGAACCGGCATGTTTCTGCCGCCCAAAATAGAGGCTTTGCTGCCACGCCTAAAATTGCCGCAAAAAACCTGGAAGCGCCGTATTATTGGGGGCGGATTTTATGTTTGCGCATTGGCGCTCTGCTTTTTGTTTGCTAACCTGATTCATGGCTTGTCGGTGGCAAGCCTTTACTCCTACAAACTGGAGAATTCCGTTTACCTGTCCCTGGGGCGTCTTGAGCCATCCGAAATAAAAAGCATAGCCGATATAACATTGGCTGATGAACAGGTGGGTGCTTTTCTGGAGCTAGAGAAAAATCCGGAAACCCGTTATCTTAACTATGTAATGCCGAGAGATTTATTTGTATCCGAAGTACCCATGTATATTCCGCCAGGGCAGACTTACGACCACGTAAGCCCCGGTTCTGTAGACCAGCAGTATTATAAGGTGATTTTTACCAAGGCAGGCTACGGCAGCCGCCCCGTTCCACAGATGAACAATATTATTCGCCATGCCATTACTATTAAACCCCTTGTTGAGGTTTGGGTTGACAGGGTTAATGCCCAGGTTATTTCTGTTTTACCGCCCCCTGAAAACCGAATCTACGGGGATGTGCCAGTGCCTATTTTTTGAGGATTCTATGAAATTAATAATGGCGGGCTTTTAGGGGCTGCTCAGCATGCAGTTTCGTGCATATTCTACTATGCCGAATTTCCCTGTAAAATCGAGCCAAATTTAATAGTAAATATGAGCCAAATTTGATAATAAAATCGAGCCAAACTTGACAATATAATATTGTAAAGGTATTATTAGTCATGAAATACATTGTAAGGGCGACGGATAAAATTGTTGAGGAAAAACTGCAAGGCCTGGGTGGATTGATAATTGTAGGACCCAAATGGTGCGGAAAGACATCAACGGCGGAGCAGTTTTCCAAAAGTGCCGTCTACCTTGATGATATGAAAGAAAGCGAAAACAATATACAAATCGCCAAATTCAACCCATCGATCATGCTTGAGGGGGCAACTCCAAGGCTGATAGATGAATGGCAGCTTGCACCAAACCTTTTTGATGCAGCACGGCGGGAAATAGACAAACACAAGAGCAGCGGGCAATTCATTTTTACCGGATCGACAACACCTCCTAAAGAAAAATTGAGGCACTCGGGTACAGGACGGTTTTCTTTCGTTCGTATGTATCCGATGTCACTTTACGAATCCGGTGAGTCAAACGGGTCCGTGTCTTTGGCCGATCTTTTCAAAGGGAAGCCAAACTTGAGCACGCCGTCGAGCCTGTCTGTGGAAAGGCTTGTCTTCTGCATTCTGCGGGGAGGATGGCCGGGAACGCTCCGTATGAATGACAGGACGGCGTTGAATGTAGCAAAAGACTATTTGTATTCTGTCGAAAACAATGAATGGATATATTCAAAGGATAAAAGGATCAGGCGGAATCCGGGAAAAATAAGGGCTTTGATTCGGTCTTATGCACGGAATACGGCTACTCCTGCATCTGTTGAAACGGTATTAAAGGACATGGTAGAAGCAGGAGGGCAGATTAGCAGAGCTACGGCAGATGACTATATACGTGAGCTGCAAAACCTTTTTGTAATTGACGATCAGCCTGCATGGAGCGTAGCACTTCGTTCCCGGACGCCTTTGCGCCAAACGCCCAAACGGCACCTGGCAGACCCTTCGCTTGCCGCAGCGGCAATTGGGGCAACGCAGGAAAAGCTGCTCAGAGACTTCAATACCTTAGGGTATTTATTTGAGTCTCTTTGCGTCAGGGACATGAGGGTTTACGCAACCGCGAACGATGGCGCTGTCTATCATTACAGAGACAAAACAGGCTTGGAAGCTGACATCATCGTAGAAAAAAGTGACGGCGCCTGGGGAATGTTAGAAGTCAAGTTAGGAAGCAATCAGGAAGAGGAAGCAGCGCAGAATCTCCATAGTTTAGCGGCGCGTATTGACGTTTCAAAAAGCGGCAATCCGGCTTTTCTTGCCATAGTCACAGGGGGAAAATATCCGTACCGAAGGGAAGACGGAATTTTCGTGATACCAATCGGCTGTCTGTCTCCCTGAAACCTTGCGTAATCTACGCTGCGCAAAAACAGATGCCAGATGATCCATAAGCTACATCACACCAAATAAATGTTTCCTCTCCTTTATACCTTTACCCGGCCCCGGAAACTCCGCGACAGTGTAAGCCGGTCGGTATATTCAAGGTCGCCGCCTACAGGCAGGCCGGATGCAAGACGAGTTACTGTTACCGGAAAATCTTTTAATACTTTCTGTAAGTACAAAGCGGTAGTATCGCCTTCCACCGTGGGGTTCAGGGCAAGAATTATTTCTTTGACTTCCTGCCCCGGGTCAGTCCTGCCGAGGCGGTTAATCAGCCTGCCGATGGAAAGATTGCCGGGGCCGATTCCTTCCAGCGGCGCAATCAGGCCGCCAAGGACGTGAAAGACGCCGTGGAACTCACGGGACTCCTCGATTATGCGCAAATCCTGGGCGCGCTCAACCACACATATGATCGAGCGATCGCGGCCTGCATCTGAACAGATGGGACACGGGTCGGTTTCGGTAAAGCCGCCGCATATTCCGCAGCGGCGAATCGACTTGTGCAGGCCTGCAAGTTCTTCGCCCAGGATTTGCGCATAGGAGGGATCGCCGTCGAGAATGTGGTATACCATGCGGCCGGCGCTTTTTTTCCCGACACCGGGAAGCTTTGAAAGCAGGGCTACCAGGCGATCCAGAGCGTTGGCGCTCACGATACCCCCGGAAACCCCGGCATACCGGAAAGCCCCGGAATGTTAAGGCCGCCGGTCATGGCGCCGACTTCCATGTTTATCGCTTCCCTGACTTTTTCCATTCCGCTGGAAAAAGCCGCCATAACAAGATCCTGCAGCATTTCAGCGTCTTCCATTGCTTCGCTGGCAATGCGAACGGCAATCACCTCAATTTTTCCGTTTAGATCGATTTCCACCATCCCGCCTCCGGCGGAACCAGTGGCGGTTATGTTCGCAAGTTTTTCCTGGAAGCCGCCCATCTGCTCCTGTATCTTCTGGGCATTTTTTAAAATATCAAAAGGATTAATGTTCATATTTACTCCGTTGTTGATTGAATTGTGGCGCCGGGGAACATTTTCAGCAGGCGATCAACCTGTGAAGGAACGCCGTCCGCGGGCTCATTATTATCTTTTACTACATTGTCCCAAAGAGGGACATCTTCTTCATCTTCTGCACCGCCGGCGGCTTTATTCGCTATTCTGCGCTTAAAATCTTCCGAAAGCGACCTGGCTCCTGCCGGCGGCCTGTATTCCGGCTGGAGCGGGACGCTTGCTGCAGCCGGCGCTGTTTTTACGTTACGCGACACTGGGCTTACAGCCGGACTAACCGTCCTTCCGCTAGCCGGGGCGCCGGCTTGTCCGCGAAGTGCGCTTTGAGCATTTTCCAGAGCATTCTTCAGTTCTACAGGCGAAACCCATTGACTTAACCAGGAAAGTTTTGAAACAGCAGTCTCCAGCTCAAAGCGGGGAGAGACCGAATAGCGGATATCTCGGTAACAGTCCAGCAGCAAATCGAGAGCCTGCTCCAGCCGGATTGAATCAAAAGTTTCCAGCGCCTGCGCGGAAAACAGATTTACCCGGTAGCCCAAAAGAGATTCCCTTGTTACGCCGTTTTTCAGAAGCAGTAGGCTCCTGTAGTATCCGGCGAGATCTATCACAAACTGTTCTATGGCAACGCCTGAACTCAGGATTTCGTCCATCAGATTAAATGCCACCGGCGTATTGTTTTCCGCGCAGGCTTCCGCCAGGGCGTTAAGTTTTTCCAGGCCGACAAGTCCCAGTTTTTCACGGATTAAATCGCTGCGGATACTGCCGCCGCTGAAAGAGGAAACCTGATCGAATAAGGTGTATGCATCACGCAGGCTGCCTGTTGATTCCCTTGCGATCCAGAACAGTGCATCATCTTCGGCGTTGATTCCGTTTTCATCGCAGACTTTTTTCAGAATATCCTGAATCGTTTCGATGGAAATCAGCCTGAAATTGAATTGCTGGCACCGGCTTTTAATTGTTGCCGGAACCTTGTGCAGTTCGGTAGTTGCAAAAATAAAAACGATGTAGGGCGGCGGCTCTTCTATGTTTTTTAGCAGCGCATTGAATGCCTGTGTGGTAAGCATGTGCACTTCATCAATAATAAAAACCTTATAGCGTCCGGCCTGCGGCGGAAAAAGAACTTCTTCCTTTAGCTGCCGTGCATAATCGACTGAATTGTTGGAAGCGCCGTCTATTTCGATTACATCAAGACTGGCGCCTTCGCTGATTGATTTGCAGTTGTCGCACTCTCCGCACGGCTCTCCGGATTTATCTTTTTCGCAGTTCAGCGAGCGTGCCAGAATACGGGCGGCGCTGGTTTTTCCGCAGCCCCGCGGGCCGGAAAACAGATAGGCATGGGCAATATGCCCGTTTTTAATCGAATTTTTCAGGGTAGAGACAACAAATTCCTGCCCGGCCAGTTCATCAAATGTTTTTGGCCGCCGTTTTGTTGCTGTTACTTCAAAAGCCGGGGTTGCGGAAACTGCCATGATATCAATATATAAAAAATAATGAAAAAAACCTAGAGTATGTTATAATATTATGGGGGTGTTTGATGGTAAAGAAGGCGGCAAATAAAAATATTAAAACCGGCAAGGTTGTGAAAAAAAGCACAGCGGTTAAAACAAAGGACGGCGCACGGGAATCGCTTGCCGTTGAGCTGCGCGGACTTATCCCAAAGCTCAACACCGAAGGGCTTGCCTTTCTTGTAAAGCAGGCAAGGGTTCATATTTACAATATGCAGGTTGATGAACTGAACAAGGCAGCACGGGCAGTAAATACCGCATCGGCAAAGGCGGCGGGAATAACCCGGGCGGCGAAAAAACCAGCGGGGGAAAATCTAAGAATAACCGGTTCCGAAAGCGGCAGCAGTTACTATATCTACTACCAAAACGACAACATTGTTTTTTCCAGAGATGAAATGCGCCAGCTTCTGAAAATGGTTAATGCAGAGGGAACGGACGTTGGCATTCAGACACGGGTTTTCAACTGGTTCAATACCGAGCGGAGGGATGTTTTTTCGCTGATTCCCATGGTGGACAAATTCGATCCGCGTCTTAAAACCATCATTGCGTTATTGAAAAAAAACTTCAGGTTAAAGGCGTAGGGATTGCCTTTGCAGCACACTACATCGAACGCCTGTATGTTCAGATGAATGGTATAACGCCGGGCGCTGTTGCAACAATATTGTAGCCCTGCATAAACTGTTTTCCGTCTGGTTTATTTATATTCATTTTCCTGAAAAACTCGATGTATTTCGCGTCCATCAAGGTTATGTGGGTTAAAACCCATTTCCTTGTAAAATTGGAAAAATTGCGAATAGCCGCTCTGTTTCCCGCATCATAGTCCTTAATGTTTTTAACCACTTTCTGAATAAAGATTTCGTGATTCTTTTTATGTTCTTCGTAGCCGGGGTATTTGATTGCAAGCATGATGCCTTCCTCGGTTGCAAAGTGAACTTTTATATAATCTACTACCTGTCCAACCATTTCTTTAAAAAATTCGCGCTCCGATTTTTCGTCTTTTGGAACATATTTAAGTAAATCGTTGGCAACATCCAGGACCTTCCTGTGCTGGTCATCAATTATTTTAATCCCCATAGAATATGAATTATTCCATTTAATTTGGTTTTTCTTTATGACATGATCTGCCTTCTTTTCCATCTGACTCACATTTTTCATAATAATAGCCTCTTTTCTTCTGATTTTTAATTTTGTTTTGCTTTGTATTAAATATTCGTTGGCAGTAATTCGTATTTAAATACCCAAAAAATGGAAAACTTCATCGCATAATACACCCAAAAACAAAAACATCGCCCTCTATTTACCATCGGGTCAACAACAATACTTGTTATAAAGTTCCTGAATAAGAATAAAAGTCCTTGTTGCTGTTGGGCCGTATGTTATTATGCCATCCTCATGCCCGGGCATTACGATTTGTCCTTCGTCCCTGCCCAACTCATGCACGCATTTCCCGATTGCCAATGCAATTTCCGGTGTTCCATAAGAGGCATCTTTTGGCGTTGCGGGAAAGCAATCACGAATCATTCCCTCGAAAATTGTTTTGGAATGAATGTGAATAACACAGTTTGCCTGTGGGCAGGAAAGATAAACTGCGCCGTGTGTCATGGATTCAGATGATGAGCGAACAGGCCCTGTTGAAACAACATGATTTTTTTCAAGATCAAATGAACTTACAAGGCAGTATCCGTCCGGCCTCAATACAGGCAAGGCTCCCGTGCCGGTTCCTGTGATAAGAAATTCATTTCCCATATATCTAATACTCAGGTTTCCAAAGCCAATGCCGTTGGGAAGCGAGCCAACCAGGCCAAGATGATAAAGCCGGCTTCTTGCTTCATTGAGTTCCGCCCAGCGGGGGACCTCAACGGGCGGGGCTATTATATGTTCTGCTGAATATTTAACATACCCATCGCCGCTCATGGACGTGCTCCTGCCGGCGATGTTTTCTTTTCAAAAATTTTCCTGAAACTTTCTGAGTAGAGCGGCCTTGCGATTCCATATTCGGTGATGAAAGCGGTAACCAGCTCATGATTTGTTATGTCAAAGGCGGGGTTGTAAACCTTTACCCCGGCAGTAGCCATGCGTTCATTATACCACATTTCGGTAACCTCTTCCGGCATTCGCTCTTCGATGACGATCTCGTCGCCGTGCTTAATCGACATATCAATGGTTGATGTCGGAGCGCAAACATAAAAGGGAATGTTGTAATGTTTTGCCAGAATGGCAAGGCCGGACGTTCCGATTTTGTTGGCGGCATCTCCGTTAGCGGCAACACGGTCGCTGCCAACGAAACATGCCTTTACCCAGCCGTTTTTCATAACCATGCCCGCCATATTGTCACAGATAAGGGTGGTGTCCACGCCGGCGCAAACCATTTCGAAGGCTGTAAGCCGCGCGCCCTGCAGCAGCGGCCTTGTCTCATCACAAAAAACCTTAAAGTTCATGCCCCGCTGCCGCCCCAAATGAATTGCTGCCAGGGCAGTCCCGTAACGCGTTGTTCCAAGCTGACCGGCGTTACAATGGGTCAGAATGCCGTCGCCGTCGTTTAACAGTTCCAGCCCGTATTCGCCGATTGATTTGCAAACCTGTATATCCTCGTCTCGAATTTTTACAGCTTCGTCATGCAGAAGTTTTTTTAATTTTTCTGGGCTTTCTCCGCTGTGATCCAGAACCACCTTTTCCATTCGATCCAATGCCCAGAAAAGATTTACCGCCGTCGGTCTTGCGCCGGCAAGATAGTCTTTGGCTTTTTTGAAACGGCTGTAAAAAGCATCGTAGGAAACTTCATCTATTTCCAATGCCGCAAGATACACTCCGATTGCAGCCGCTACGCCTATGGCCGGCGCTCCCCTCACTTTTAAGTGATATATTGCATCGTAAATATCTTCCTGGCGGGTAAGATACAGGATTTCCACCTTTCCGGGAAGTTTTGTTTGATCAATAATTTTAAGGGCATTTTTTCCTTCGTCCAGGGCAACGGTATCGATGGACAAAATATCTTCTGTCATATTTCAACCAAGACGGGGGAGAAGATAGTTTTCAATTTCGCAACGGACTTTTTCCATGTCAATGGTTTTGTATTCGCCGTCTTCGTAGAGAATGCGGCCCTGTACCATTGTCAGGCAAACATCGCTGCCCCCTGCTGAATAGGCAACGGCGGCGCATGGGTCGTTCACCGGGAACAAATGCGGCGCGTCCAGATTCAGCATGATAATATCAGCGTCATAGCCGCCTGCAATCCTGCCTGTTTCATTTCCGCGACCCTGTCCAAGAGCACCGTTTACCGTCGCCATTTTGATAGCTTCGTAAGCGGGCAGCGCCGTGGGGTCGCCGGTTATGTACTTTTGCATCAGCGCGGCGGTTTTGATTTCTTCGAACATATCGTGGTTATTGTTCGAGCAGGGGCCGTCAGTGCCAAGAGCCACATTAAGGCCGCGCTCACGCATTTTCATAACCGGCGCCACGCCCGATGACAGTTTCAAATTACTGACAGGGCAGTGCGCGGCTGTTGCACCGCCGGCAGCCAGAATGTCCATGTCGTTTTCGGTCAGCCAGCAGCAGTGAGCAGCGGTAACTTTGCGTGTGAAAACACCGGATTCGCCGAGCATTTCCGCAGGGGTCTTTCCGTATTTTTTTATGCAGTTATTATGCTCGGTTTCCGTTTCGCTTAAATGCAGGTGGATATTCAAATTGTTTTCCGCGGCAAAGGCAACGCTCGCGCGCCAGGCTGCCGGCCCCGATGTATACTCCGCGTGTATTCCCGCATCTATTATCAGCCTGCTGTTTTTATTTTCACTGTAACGCGCAAGAACTTCACGGGCTTCGATTGTGCCGCGATCCTTTTCAAAATCAAACTTATCCATGTCGAGGCAAAGAATAGAGTTGCACATATTGGCCTTTGTACCGGCTTCCAGCACGGCTTCGGCTATTTGCGGCAGACGGAAATACATTTCTGTGCAGCTAACAACGCCGAACCTGATGCACTCGGCCAGGCCCAGCCGGACGCCTGCCGCAACACAGCGCTCATCGAGCCTGCTTTCCGCGGGAAAGATATGCTCGAACAGCCATTCTTGCAGGCGGTAATCATCGGCATAGCCGCGCAGCGCCGCCATTGGCATGTGGCTATGGGAATTGACCAGGCCGGGCATTAACAGCCGCCGTGAACCATTTATCACGCGTCTTGCTTTTTCCTGCGGCGGTTTATCATCAACATAAACGATTTTCTGTCCGTCTATCCCGACATAGGCGTGTAACACCACGGGATTCTCATCATTCATAGTTATTGCGATAATATCGCTAAACAGTGTATCCATTACTCAAACCCTTTGTAAAAAATTCAGCAGCAGACGTGCAAAGCGATCTTTCGCCGCCTCTGCTTCTTTTAACACTTCTTCTTCCGTTAGGGGCTTATCCAGAACGCCCGCCGCCATGTTGGTGACCAGCGAAATGCCGAGTATTTTCATGCCGGCATGGGCGGCGGTTATGCACTCGTGTACGGTGGACATGCCCACAACATCTCCGCCAAGTATTCTGAAAGCCCGTATCTCTGCGGGCGTTTCGTACTGAGGGCCCGTGGCATAAAAGTAAACGCCTTCCTTCAGAGCAATGCCCTGTTCGGCGGCAGCTTCCTTTATCAGCTTAAAATAACCCTTGTCAAAAACATAGGACATGTCCGGAAAACGCGGGCCAAACTCGGGAATATTTTTGCCGATCAGCGGATTTGGCAGGCCGAGTTTGATAAAGTCTTTAAGGGCAACCAAATCCCCGGCCTTGTAGCCGAGGTTTATCCCACCGGCAGCGTTTGTTACGATGAGGGAATGGACACCCAGCAGCTTTGCAACCCTTACAGGATATGCTACCTCTTCGGCAGAATAGCCCTCGTAAAAATGCACACGCCCCTGCATGATAATCACCGGCTTGCCCCCCAGCTCTCCGCAGACGAACCTTCCCGCATGACCGGGCGCAGTAGATGTCTTAAAGTTGGGTATCTCGCTGTATGGAATGTAAATTGGGCCGCGCGCCTGATCCGCCAAAACGCCCAGCCCCGAACCAAGGATTAACAAATAAGCCGGTGAAAAACCGTTCAGCCTGCTGCGGATATAGTCTGCGCTTTCTTTATAATCTGATAATTGAAACATGGTTTAATTATAGCCCGACTTGGGATAAAAACCCATACAGACTCGCCACCATGTAGAGGGGTATATCATAATTGCCATTATTACAACTGTATTCGTTCAATGAAGTACGGATTGTGATTTTCGGACTGAAGAGTTTTTTGTACAGTTTAAGACTTTCGGATTTTACATTCTTGCCGGACTTAACTTCCACCGGAACAATTTCATTTTCATATTGGATAACAAACTCAATTTCTGCATTGTTCTTATCGGCTGCCCAATAATAAACGGGAACCACATCATTTGCCGCGAGCAGTTCCTGCAGGGCAAACTGTTCGGCAAGAACACCTTTGTAATGGGTAAAAGTGTCGCTGCCTACATAAGCCTTTGGGCTAAGCCCCGTACGCGCGGATAAAAGCCCTATGTCCGGCATATACAACTTGAAAATGGGCAATTCCTGATAGGCAATAAGAGGCATTCTTGGCAGGCTCGCACGATTGAGCATTTTAACAAGCCCCGTGTCTTTTAGCCATTGCAGGGCAGATTCATATTCACGCCCGCGCGAGCCTTGTTTCATATCGGAGTAGAGGAAACGCTTGTTTTCCTTGGCAAGCTGGACAGGTACACTGTCCCAGATAGTGCGGACTTTGGCTATTGTTACCGAAGGTATATGCTTTGCAAAATCAGCATAGTAAGAGGAGAGGATACCATTTTGTATTTCCCTGACTTCTGAAAAGTTTTTGGTACCGGCATAATTTTTCACTGCTGCGGGCATGCCTCCTATAAAAAAATATTGCTGCATCAGATCAATTATTGCATTGTGAAATACCGACAATTGCGGGAAATCCGAATTTTGAATAATTTGCACATAACGATTGTCGACGGCTTTCAAAAATTCAAGAAAGGTCATTGGATAGAGGGAAAGCTGGTCAACCTTTCCCACAGGAAAGCCGGTTCCTTCAAGAGAAATAACACCAAGCAAACTTCCGGCGGCAATAATGTGATACTCCGGGGCGTCTTCGTGGAAATATTTAAGTGAAGTCAGGGCGCCGGGACACTCCTGTATCTCGTCAAAAATTATGAGTGTATCTGCCGGATTTATATTTACTTCCGTTTCTATGGAAAGAGCCCGTATTATACGCCCAATATCAAAATCACGGTTAAAAACACTTTTGGCACGCTCGTTATTGTCAAAACTGATATATGCGGTCTGTTTATAATGGCTCCCCCCAAATTCCCTCATGAGCCAGGTTTTGCCAACCTGACGTACCCCATAAATTATAAGAGGTTTGCGATCGCTTTTATTTTTCCATAAAACCAGTTTTTCTGTTATATCTCGCTGCATTCTATGAATATTGTAGCAAAATCACACATAAATTTCAAGAAAAATGTGTAAAATATACACGTTTTTCCAAAAATTAGCGAAATCTAAACCCGCTATCTAATAAAATTAGTCCTTGGGCGCTTGGGCTCGACGGGAAAAGGGATTTCTTTTTTCGCATGGGCAATCGCTTTTATGAACCAGGCCATGGTTGCCGCCGATGTCTTTACAATATGCAGGCCTTCCTTATCTTCCAGCAATTCGTTTTTATTATTGCCGTGAACAACACCCCAGTAAACCGAAGGGACAATGACCGCTTTCGCCAGGTTATAGTAGTTGTTCATCTGGTGGAAGGCATTAATCCCGCCGGAGCGCCGGCAGGAAACAATGGCGCTCGCCGGCTTGAAACTAAGATCCAGGCCGGAAAAAAACAGACGGTCGAGGAAGCACTTAAAGTTACCGGCGATGCTGCCATAGTAAACTGGTGACCCGATAATAATGCCGTCCGCCGCATTTACTTTTTCGGCCGCAATATTAACAAGATCGTCGAACACGCATTTATCCAGTTCAAAGCACTTTCTGCAGTCAATACACCCGCGTATAGGCTCCTTCCCGGCCTGAATTATCTCCGTCTCTATTTTTTCCTTCTCCAGCTCTTCACACATAAACTCCAGAGCGGATTGAATAACCCCGTCGTCATGCGGGCTGCCGTTAAAAGCGATAACCTTCATTGTTTTGCCTCCGTTTTAATTATTACTATTCCGGTACAGAATATCAAGAGGGATGATGAAGGTTAAAAAAAACCGCCAAAGCCAAAGCCCTGGCGGTTTCCGTTAATTAATTGTTTACAGTCCAGCCTTTCATTGTTGCTAAAATGGGGTTACAACCCGCAGAGCCCGGATTATTCCGGCAATTAAAGGTACCGGGGTAGCCGGAGGAGCCAGGTACAATAGCAGGCAAAGCATTCATCATATTGTCTAACGTACCAGCAGATATTCTATTATTATCACACTCCACACGACGCAGTTGGGGACAAGTGAAAAAATCCAAAGATAATAAGTCATTGTTATTGCATACAATTAGTTGCAGGTTTGGTTTATTATCAATAAGCAAGCCGGTTAACAAGCCGTTATTTACGCAATATACTTCTATTAGTGCATTGTTATTCGTTAGGTTTAAATTCCCGGTTATTCCCGTATTTTCAATAATCACGCTTCTCAATGCCGTATTTTGCGTCAGGTTCAAACTTGATAAATTGTTCTGATTAACCAAGTGCAAGAAATCCAGTACCGGGTTGCCGGTAAAATTCACACTGGATAGTCCATTGGAACTGTTAGTAAGGTACAATTCAGTTACATTTTGACCAATTATTGTAATGGTCCGGTTTCCTGCACCCCCATAGACGTAAGCGAAGGATTCAAGTCTATAAATATTGCTTGAAAATGTGCGCGTAGTAGGTGTCGTCCCATCTCCCCAGTCAACGGTAACCGTGCCAGAACCCCATAACTGAAAATTTATGTCAACATTAGAGTAAATGGTATTCAACACCATCTGCCTGGTCGATAATGTGGTAAAGCTCACCTGGGGGCCGTAAGATGTACCTGCCGCGTTGGTAGCATAGGCCCGTGCATAGTAGGTTGTGAAGGCTGTTAATCCGGTAGCAGAAACGGTGTAGGCGCCTGTACCTGTGCCTGAGGCTGTTGCCCTGCTGTTGGCTGTGGTTGGGTTTTGCGATGTTGACCAGCAGACGCCTTTCACCGTATAACCGGGTGTTCCAATCGCCGTGATATTCCCCCCAAGTGTTGCCGTTGTTTGCCGTATGTTTGTTGCAGAGGCAGTATTGACCGAAGCCAGGTTATAGACAGTGGCGTTAGCTGTAATTGAATAATCAGAATTGCCCCCTGCATTGTAGGCGCGCACACGGTAATAGTAAGTTGTTCCGGATGTCAGCCCGGTACTGGAATACGTTGTGGTGGTATTGTTGGTAGTCAACGTTGTCCAGGGGCCGCCGCTGGCTGTCGCCCGCTCAACATGGTAGCCCTGCGCTCCGGTTACGCCGTTCCAGCTTAAGTTGATAGACGTCAATGATGCCACAGTTGCGGTAAGGCCGGAAGGCGCGGCAGGTACAGTGATCGCGCTGGCTGTTGTTGAATAGCCGGAATCTCCAGCCGCATTGTAGGCGCGCACACGGTACCAGTAAGTGGTTCCGGCGGAAAGCCCGGTGCTAGAATACGTTGTGGTGGTATTGTTGGCAGCCAGTGTTGTCCAGGGGCCGCCGCTGGCTGTCGCCCGCTCTACCTGGTAGCCCTGTGCTCCGGTTACACCGTTCCAGCTTAGATTAATCTGGGTCGTTGATGCCACAGTTGCGGCAAGGCCGGTCGGTGCTGCGGGCACAGTGATCGCGCTGACTGTTGTTGAATAGCCAGAATCTCCGGCCGCATTGTAGGCGCGCACCCTATACCAGTAAGTGGTTCCGGCGGAAAGGCCGGTATCCTGGTAGGTAGTTGCGGTATGCGAAGGCGCGATTTCCGTCCAATTGCTGTTATCTGCCGAGCGCTCCACCCTGTAACCATCTGCACCGGTTACGCTGCTCCAGCCAAGATTAATTTGAGAAGCTGACACCGCAGTTGCTGTAAGACCGGCAGGGGCCACAGGAATTTCAGGCAGCCCTGTTTGTGTAGTTGCACTTTCTACATTTGAATAACCGGAATTTCCGGCTGTATTATAAGCGCGCACCCGATACCAGTAAGTTGCTCCGGCGGAAAGCCCTGTATCCTGATAGGTAGTGGTGGTATGCGAAGGTGCGATTTGAGTCCAGCTGCTGTTATCCGTCGAGCGCTCTACCCTGTAACCCTGTGCTCCGGTTACGCTGTTCCAGCCAAGATTAATTTGGGAAGCTGACACTGCAGTTGCCGTTAGGCCGGCAGGCGCAGCAGGAATTTCAGGCAGCCCTGTTTGTGTAGTTGCACTTTCTACATTTGAATAGCCGGAATTTCCGGCCGCATTGTAGGCGCGCACCCGGTACCAGTAAGTGGTTCCGGCGGTAAGCCCGGTATCCTGATAGGTAGTTGCGGCATGCGAAGGCGCGATTTCCGTCCAATTGCTGTTATCCGTCGAGCGCTCTACCCTGTAACCATTTGCGCCGGTTACGCTGTTCCAGCTAAGATTAATCTGGGTTGCTGATACCGCTGTAGCAGTAAGGCCGGTAGGAGCCGCCGGAACTCCCGGCAGAGATGTCTGTGTAGCGGCGGAAGCTGTGTTGGAATAACCGGAATCTCCGGCTGTATTGTAAGCGCGTACACGGTAGTAATAAGTTGTTACAGCGGAAAGGCCGGTATCCTGATAGGTAGTTGTGGTATGCGAAGACACGATTTCCGTCCAAATGCTGTTATCCGCCGAACGCTCTACTTTGTAACCATCTGCTCCGGTTACGCTGCTCCAGCCAAGGTCAATTTGAGAAGCCGACACTGCAATTGCCGTAAGGCCGGCAGGGGCCGCAGGGATTCCTGCCCCCGGTTCCAGCGTAGTGGCGGAGACTGTATCGGAATAGCCGGAATCTCCGGCCGTATTGTAAGCGCGTACACGGTAGAAATAAGTTGTTAAGGCGGAAAGACCGGTATCCTGATAGGTAGTTGCGGTATCAGATAAAGTAAACGTCGTCCATGGGCCATTACTGTTATTTGCCGAACGCTCTACTTTGTAACCATCTGCTCCGGTAGCGCTTTCCCAGTTAAGATCAATTTGAGAAGCCGACATCGCAGTTGCCGTAAGGCCGGCAGGAGCTGCAGGAATTTCCGGTTCTTCCGGAGCGGTCTTAAACTCTGTTTCACCGCCGTATGCTGTACCCGCATCGTTAATTGCATAAGCCCGTACATAATAGGTAGTATCGGGTATCAATTCATTGACTATTGTACTGAAGCCGCCTGTTAAGCCGCCTCCGTAAACAAGCCTCTTATTGGCGGCTGTCGTGGGGCCTTCGGCTGTGCCGTAACACACCCCCCGTTCGGTATACGCCGGATTTCCCGTCTCAACGATTACTCCGCCCATGACGGCCGATGTAGGGGTAATATCAATTACATCGTTAGTAGTTACAACCGGCAGCTTGGTACGAGTTGTACTGCCTGAATCCGGACAACCTGTAAAGGCAGCCGCAAGCACACACGCAAAAAACATCAGGCCGTTTAATTTGTTTTTTCCGAACATAATCAACTCCTTTTAAGCCGCGTAAGCGGCTAATATAATTGAACGCCGGCGCCAACACGCTGGCGAAAACTCCTTCTTATATCAATTTTATTTGCACACAAAGACACAGGGGACACCAAAAACATTGAGAAAGAAATGAAACGAGATATTTAAAAACTACTATACATGTGTATGGGGGGGGGGGGGGGGGGGGGGAAAAAACAGCGCCAAGGGTGGGGTGGTGAAAAAAAAACTAGAAAAATTTTTCCTTTTTTTTT
>WRLP01000037.1 GCA_009777535.1 Treponema sp. | reverse complement strand
GTGTCCGGTGAACTGCCGGCCCTCGAACGAGGGACGCGAGTTCACCGGACGGGACCCCAGGAATATTTACAAATGCATTTTGGCATTGCCATAGCCGTGGAAAAGCCTCCTTGACAATTGTGTACACAATCATGTATACTATAGTAAGAAGGAGTATAATATGGATTTTTTGTCGGTTCGTGAATTCAGGGCTTCGTCCGGAAGCATTTGGCAAAAACTTTCGCGGGACGGTAAGATGGTGATAACCAATAACGGTAAGCCCACAGCCCTTCTGCTGGATATAAGCAACGAGGACCTCGAAGAAACCCTTTTAACCTTGAGGCAGGTTAGAGCAATGCGTCTGTTTAACAATATGCGCTCCTATGCGCAGAAACGCGGGTTTTTATCGGAAAAAGAAATCAAAGCAGAAATACAGGCTGCCCGATCTGCATCAAAAAAACGAAATAAAGCTGTCCCATGCTGAAAGTAGTGCTGGATACCAATATTCTGGTCTCTGCCCTCTGGACTCCTGTCGGAAATGCATCAATGATTATCAATCTGGTTCTGTCCGATAAAATTATCCCCTGTTTTGATCAGCAAATAATAAATGAATACCGTGCGGTTTTGTTTCGTCCAAGGCTTTCGTTCCCGGCAGGCCAGGTAGATGAACTCTTGTCTGAAATTACCGGCAGGGGAATACAGATAATTGGTTTCCAGAGCGATATTGCTTTCTCCGATGAAAGCGATCGAAAATTTTATGATGTTGCAAAATACTGTGATGCCTATTTAATTACCGGCAATATCAGGCATTACCCGAAAGATCCATTCATTGTCAGCCCTGCGAGGTTTTTGGAGTTACTTAAAGTCGGCTAATATTAATTACCCCAATGTGTGCCCCTCCGCAGGCGTTCCACTACTTTGCAAATGCCAAAATGCATCAGTAAATGTAACACGGGGTGTCAGAGGAAGATAAAAGAGAAAAGGTAAAAAGTTAAGGTGGACATTCCCTACGTAGGCGTTCCACTACTTTGGCGATTGCAAAAATATATGCCCAAAAAGGTAACGAGGGGTGGCAGAGGTAAAAGTGCCATGCTCGCATGGTGCTTTTGACCTCTGACAGGCCCCCCATTGCCTGTTATAGGCATATATTTTTGGCATTGCCATAGCCGTGGAAAAGCCCCCTTGACAGTGCTATCACTTTATGATATCATTATTCTGTGAATGCCAAACAGATGAAAACGCTTAGGGATATCTTTCATAATCCCGTTAAAAGTTCAGTCTTATGGCGGGATATTGAAAGTTTGTTCAGGGCTTGCGGTGCACACATTGAAGAAGGAAGTGGTTCCAGGGTTTGTATAATGCTTAATGGCATTGTCGCGGTATTCCACAGGCCGCATCCGCAAAGGGAGACAGATAAGGGCGCCATAAAATCTGTCAGGCATTTTTTGATTAATGCAGGAGTCAAATATGATGGAGTATAAAGGTTATATAGGTAAAGCTGAATTCGATGATCGGGCAGAGGTTTTTTACGGCGAGGTGATTGGCCTTAGGGATATTGTCACCTTTAGGGGAGCCAGTGTAAAAGAATTGCAAAAATCATTCAGGGATAGCATTAACGACTATCTTGCTTTTTGTAAGCGAATGGGTAAGGCTCCTGATGTTCCAGCCTCCGGCAGATTGATCCTTAGAATACCGCCGGAACTCCATTCCAGGGCGGCTGTTGTTGCAAAATCTGAAGGCAGAAGTCTGAATACCTGGGTAGCCGATGCCGTAAAAGAAAAATTATTTGCATATCATCTGTAAAAGCCCTTACGTAGGCGTTCCACTGCTTTGGCGATTGCAAAAATATATGCCCAAAAAGGCAATTGAAGCGGTGCGCGGCGGCGCATAAGCCCCCTCCGCAGGCGTTCCACTGCTTTGGCGATTGCAAAAATATATGCCCAAAAAGGTAACGAGGGGTGGCAGAGGTAAAAGTGCCATGCTCGCATGGTGCTTTTGACCTCTGACAGGCCCCCCATTGCCTGTTTTAGGCATATATTTTTGGCATTGCCATAGCCGTGGAAAAGCCTAAATTGCCTCAGTATAAACACAATCCATTAGATCATTTGCGTGGGTGCGCATTTTTTTCAGCGCCCGTATCTCTATCTGCCTGACAGTCTCCGGCGAAATATCAAGCTTATTACTAATTTCCCTTAACGTGTGCCGGCAGCAGCCATTTAATTGAAAACGGTAAATAAGAACCCATTTCTCACTTTCCTTCAATCTGTTCAAAATGCGCCTGGTTCCGTCACGCGAAGATTTTCTTAAAAGATTGCGCTCCGGGCAATATTTATTTTCCTCATGCATCACCGGTACCGGAGAATTTTCGCCCTCATTATACCCGGGCTCCAGCGATAAGGGACCGGAACTCATATTAATAACATTATCAACTTCCTGAACGGAAATTCCAAGTTCATCGGCGATTTCCGTATTACTTGGCTGGCTCATCAGAGTCTGGCTAAGAGCATGATAAGTCCGCTGTATTTTGCGCAAAACCTCTTCTTTCTGCTGGGGCAGACGGACAAGCCTGTGTTTATTTGACAGATAACGGCAGACGGACTGTTTGATCCACCAGCTCGCATAGGTGCAGAACCGTACATTTTTATTGTAATCATATTTTTTGGCTGCCTGAATAAGCCCCAAGTTTCCTTCCTGTATCAGATCCTCTATGGATACATCCGGTGAACAGTAAAACTTGGCTATTTTCGCAACCAGCCGTAAATTGGCATTGATCAGCTTATCCAGCGCAAGACTATCACCTTCCTGAATGCGCCTGGATAATTCAAGTTCTTCATCAAAAGATAACAGCGCGAATGTTTTTACCTGCCGGAAATAAGTCTCGAGTATATCCTTGTGATCGGTAAAATTATTTTTTCCCAACCCATGCCTCCGTATACTATATAGCAAAAACCGTGCCAAGTTATAAAAATTTTTTACGAATTCCTGTAACTCTTTACATTACAAGGACTTACAAGCTTTCATGGGAAGGGTCGCATTCAATTGGCATCTGTATCTGTATGATATTTTATACGCTTTTATTTAATTGATGTATAGAAAATATAACGCGGTTTTGATATAATTATCTTATGGAATATGGAATTTCTACCCTGGAAAAAGACGGGAATGTATACTACTACGTTAATTGGTCGCCTCTTGCCATTGCCGATCGCTGGGATATAAATGCCAAAGTTCCGTCTGTGGCCGGTATTTACGAAATTTACTGGATGGACGACCAAAAGCACCTGCGCATGCTCGGCCTGGGGCAAACCCATTACGGCGGTCTGAGAAGCGAGCTTCGCCGGCTGACAGACCCGGAATTAATTACCGATCCGGAAGCGAAGAAAATTCTCGAAGAAAAAGAGATATGGTTTCGCTATGTCCCCTGCCATTCAGCTAAAATCATGTTGGATATTGTCTGGTTCTTTATGCAGACTTATTTCCCCGAAAAAACCATGACAATCCATTCAGGCCGTTACAAGAAAATATTTATCGCGGAATCCGAGCCCGACAAGCTGATTTGGGTTCCTTAAGGTTTTTCCGTGATTGAATATGTTATACCTACCAATATTGATGACAGGATACTGGCCCGCACGGTCAAAATGCTGGAGAACGGAGCCCTGGCGGCTCTGCCGACAGATACAAGCTGGAGCCTGGTTTGTTCCATAAAGTCGCCTGTCGGAATCAAAAAACTAAGGCGCCTTTCCGGGGAAAGAGACGAGCGGCACTTCACCCTGCTCTGCTCTAACATTTCCCAGTTTGGTGAATTGTGCAGCCTGGACAATTCCCGCTTCAGGCTGATCAAGCGGCTTTCACCAGGACCGTATGTGTTTATTTTGAAAACCCTGTGCGGCACCGACAAGGTTCTCGATATCCGCCGCCACGAAGCAGGTGTCCGCATTCCCGACTACCCGGTTCCCATCCGCCTGATCGAAACCCTTGGGCACCCGCTTTACTCCATAACCGCGAAAAAAGGCATGGCAGGAAAACTCAACGATGAAACCGAAGACGCTCAGGATACCGGGACGGAATTACCTCCAATCCCCGAAGAGGAACTCTTTGAAAGCGCCTGGGAACTGGAGGATATCAACGGTGTGGATATTGTCCTTGACAGCGGAGAAGAACGGGAGAGAATTTTTTCTACCATTCTGGATCTTTGCAGCGAGGATATTAGGCTGCTGCGAAAAGGCGCCGGAGCATGGCCAGTTTAAGGTATAAGTATGAAAAAAAAGAAATGGGTTCAGGTTGTATTCAGAAGAAGGGTTCTGGTAATTCTTGTTCTGTTAATACAGATTACCCTGTTGGTTTTGCTCATAGCCGGCACGGGCAGGTATTTTCAGTATTCATACCAGATACTCAGTATTCTCAGCATTCTTGTATGCATACATGTACTTAACAAGCATGATAAGCCGGCATATAAATTAACCTGGATTTTTTTAATTCTGCTGTTCCCTTTTTTCGGCGGGATCATGTACATACTTTTCTATTTCTGGTCAAACCCGAGGAAATTAAAACTGGCTCTCGATAACAATATTCGGAACAGCAGCAGTGCTTTCTATTTTTCCGGAAACCGGCTTGCGGATTTAATCGAAGCCCACCCGGAATATAAAACCCAGGCTCATTACCTGCAGGAATACGCCGGCTTCCCTGTTTATGCAAATACAAGGCAGGAATATTTTGATTCGGGAGATGTTTATTTCCGGAGAGTGCTGGAAGAACTGGAAAAGGCACAGCATTATATTTTTCTGGAATTTTTTATTTTAAGCGAAGGGGTAATGCTTAACTCCATTGTTGATATACTGGAAAGAAAAGCATCACAGGGGGTAGATGTAAGGATAATTTATGATGATCTGGGCTGCTTTTTAACCCTGCCGCCGGATTACAGGGAAAACCTTGAACGGATGGGAATTAGATGTTTTGTTTTTAATCCGGTAAGGCCGATTGTTTCATCATTGCAGAATAACCGCGATCACCGTAAAATAATCTCGATAGACGGCAGGGTTGCCTTTACCGGTGGCCTCAATTTGGCAGATGAATACATAAATGCCGTCGAAAAATACGGCCACTGGAAGGATGCGGCGATAATGCTCGAAGGCGAAGGCGCATGGTCGCTGACGCTCATTTTTTTACAAATGTGGAACCTTGGGTTCAGGGAACAAGACGATTATGCGTCATTGTATCCGTGGAAAGACGGAAGCGCTGCAGCCGGCGATGAAGCCTGGGGCTATGTCCAGCCATACGCCGATAACCCAATAGACGACGAGAATGTCGGGGAGCATGTTTACATTCAGATAATAAATCAGGCAAAAAATTATGTGTACATCAACACTCCGTACCTTGTTATAGACGATAATCTGCTTTCGGCGCTTACTCTGGCCGCAAAAAGCGGCGTTGATGTACGCATAATTACACCTCACCGCTGGGACAAGTGGACTGTGGCAATCACTTCACGCTCGTATTACCGCAGGCTTATCTCGGCGGGGGTAAAGGTATATGAGTATACATCGGGCTTTAACCACGGCAAGACGTTTGTGTCAGATGATAAAATTGCCACCGTGGGAACAACCAATCTGGACTTCCGTAGTCTGTACCTGCACTTTGAATGCGGCGTACTGATTTATTCAAGCAAGACCGTAATGGACGTAAAAAATGATTTTTTGAAAACCCTGCCGTCTTCGCATCAGATAACACTGAATGAATGCGCCCGCAATGCCGTTCAGCGTATTATTCCCGATGTGCTTAGAATTTTCGCACCGTTAATGTAGTATGGCAAATATTTTTGATTATTTACTGTGGCGCGGCGATCTTGGTTTCAAACAGTCGCCCTTTAACAATGTGGACAACATTATTTTTTCACAGCTTTCCTACCTGCCCCTTGACAATATTGTTGAGGGGCCGGAGAGTGAGGCCGGAATCAGCATTGCCCAGGCGGCAAAAATATTTGCTAAAAGGCTTAAAGGTGAAAAATCGGCATTGCGAAAGCAGGTTATGTTCAAGGACGATCCGGCTCTTATGAGCGCCCTTGGCGTTTCAAACCGGTTTGGCAGCTGCGAGCTGCTGGGATTTGTTAATCATGTTGATGTTGTCCAGGAAAAACAGTTTTCCGCCCTCTGCATTGATACCGGTGACGGCTCCTGCTTTATCGCTTTCCGCGGAACGGATACAAACCTGATCGGCTGGAAAGAAGATTTTAACATGAGTTTCAGCGAAAATGTTCCTTCGCAGATCGAAGCGGTTAATTACCTGGAAAAAATATCAGCGCTGGTAAAGGGCCCAATCCGCCTTGGAGGACATTCAAAAGGCGGAAATCTGGCAATTTATGCCGCCGCTTTTTGCGGTAAAAAGACACAAAACCGCATTACCGGCATTTACAGCAACGATGCCCCCGGCTTTCAGACCAAGGTTGTCGAAAGCGAAGGCTTTAAAGCGATCAGGGAACGCATACATTCATTCGCGCCGCAGTTGTCGGTGGTGGGTACATTTCTGGAACATGGAAACGACAACTCGGTAATAAAAAGCTCACAAACCGGCCTGATGCAGCACGCCCTTTATTCGTGGGAAGTGACGCATAACGATATGGTCAGAGTTGATAATGTACCGCAAACAAGCCGGTTTGTGGACAAGACCCTGCGCGAATGGATAGCCGGCCTTGATTTTGATCAGCGCCAGAAGTTAATCGACGGGCTTTTTACCATCTTAAGTTCGACTCATGCAAAATCCATACATGATCTGAGCGACGACTGGTTCAGGGCAACAGGCCGCATGATCCAGTCTCTTGGAAACATTGACGAACCTACACGAAACATTATACGTAAAACCACGGCAGCCCTGTTCCGTTCCGCAAGAAACAACATAGAAACCTTGTTGAAGGACCAGAGAAAAAGAAATAGAATAAAACAATGAGTAAACGGCAAAAAGCTATTGCATCAATTATTATCTGCGTTTTGTTTTGGGGCCTCTCGTTCATTTCCATAAAAATTACGGTGGCGGTTTTCCCGCCAATGTCTTTGGGAATGCTGCGGTTTGCGATAGCCATCGTTTTTCTTTTTTTTATTAAATTAAAGCTGGCGCCGGATGAAAAACTAACCCCCAAAGACATTCCCATGATTCTTGCCGCCGGGCTTTTTGGAGTAACTCTCTACTTTTTCTTTGAAAACAACGGCGTCCTGTTGGTAAGCGCTTCGGAGGCTTCCATTGCAATCGGCTGCATTCCCATACTTGCCATGATTGCGGACTGGCTCACGGAAAAACTGGCCGACTTGAAAAAAGGGCGGACATCGGATAAAGAAACAAAAAAGCACCATAAAATCGGGGCGCGGCAATGGCTTGGTGCGTTGATCTCAATTGCAGGCGTATGGCTGGTAGCCGGAGTGTCCCTGGCCCTTTCGGGCAGCATTCTCGGTTACATTTATATGTTCGGCGCCGCCCTAAGCTGGGTAACATATTCACTGTTAACCCGCACACTCTCCGGCCGCCGTTCAAGAATTTTTATTGTTTTCTGGCAGTCTGTAGCAGGTTTCATAGGCTTTATCCCGTTTTCAATGCTAGAACTTAAACAGTGGGGCGCTGTGAATACTCCCATTATCTTTCACCTGTTGTTTCTCGGTATTTGCTGTTCTGCCCTGGGTTATCTGTTCTATGTTCAGGCAATCGATGGTTTGGGAGTTTCGGTATGCGCCATTTTTATCAATATAATCCCGGTAATAACCGTAATCTTCGGCTTTATTATGCTCGGCGACAGGCTTACGCTCCTGCAATGGCTCGGAGCGGTGCTGGTCATTTCCGGCGTGTATCTGTCGATATGGGAAAAAAAACGGCTTTAATTATTTTTCCTGTATTCGGTAACCGCCGCAGATATAGCCGCTGCGGTTTCGTTCACTTCAGTTCCGGTTACGCCTGCGGCTGCATTAAACTGCTGTACGCTGCTGTCAGCTCCAAATGAACCGACCACTTTTCCCATGGCTGTAATGGATAAAACCAAAATAAAAAGAAAAGAGAAAACAATTCCCATTCCAAGCAGGGTTAAAATTACGCTTTGGCCCAACATTTCAACAATTGTCATGATATTTTCCTTATTACTGTAATAATACCACGATCAAATTCAATATGCAATAGAGATTTTTCTTCGTGTAGACTTAAAATCAGCTTTTAAGATAAGCTGATAATGTAAACAAAATGATAAAACCGGCGGGTAATACAGTTTTTTGGGCAGCTTTTAAGTACTCCATTCCGGTACTGCTAGGATATTTCGCCATAGGCACTGCCTTTGGCCTGCTGATGTCGGACGCCGGTTACCCCTGGTGGCTAAGCCTTGCGATGAGTCTTTTCATGTTCGCCGGCGCCGGGCAGTTTATGGCGCTGGGTCTCTTTGCCGCAGGAACCGGCATTTGGGAAGCGGCGCTGGTGCAGCTTGTACTAAATGCCCGTCATATTGCCTACGGCTTTTCCATGCTGAAAAAATTCAGCAATACCGGCCTGTTAAAATACTATCTTATCTTTGGCATGACAGACGAAACCTTTGCTCTCCTGTCTTCCCTGAACGATGAAGAAAGTGCAGAGCGAAAAAAGTTCATGGTAACGGTTACCGCCCTGGATCATTTGTATTGGACAAGCGGAACATTAACAGGCGCATTCATCGGCTCGATTATACCATTCAATACTGATGGAATTGGCTATGCCCTTACCGCGCTTTTTGTCGTTCTTCTTGTTGAGCAGATTCTAAGGGTAAGGCGGCCGGCTGTGTTTATCGTGTCCGCCGTTATCGCTGTGCTGGCGGTTTTTATTCTGCCCGCACGGATATCGCTGCTCGCCGCGATTGTTCTGGCGCTTGGCATAAGTTCATTTTTTTCCAGGCATGAGCAGGGGGAATTATCTTGATAACTCCCGTTAACCAGGCGCTTTTATTATGTTTTATAATGGCGGCGGTAATTTTTTTCTGCCGCCTTTTTCCCTTTATTTTTTTCCGCAGCGGGAAAGGGAATAAAACATTTATCAGCTTTGTCGAAAAAACAGTTCCTCCTGTGGCAATGACCGTGCTTGCATTTAACTCCATAACTTCGCCGATTAAAGGAAATCCAAAAGAAGCGATTCCGGTTCTGGCGGCGGCAGCCTTTACCGCCATTGTGCATATCTGGCGGCGCAATCCGCTGATCAGCATAATAGGCGGCACGGCGCTTTATATAATATTGACACTGAATCTGCCGGCATGACAAACTGAATCAATGATAATAGAGGAGTTGAAAAAGACAGCTGATCTGGCGTGCCTGGGCATGAGCGAACAGGAGTTGCGTGCGGCCTTACCCGCATTTGAAGAAACGCTGAAGTTTTTCGATTTGATGCAGGCCGCCGATCAGGACAAAGCGGCTTTTCCGGAAAAAATCCAGGCAGAAAACATATCCGCGTTTCATCAGGTTGTGAACGCCGGCTGCCTCCGCCCTGATGTTGCAGCCGACAGCGCCGCTCTGTGTAAAATAACAGAACAGTTTCCGCAAAGAGACGGCAGTTTTATTGTTATTCCAAATGTACGGCAGCAACAGGACTGAAAAGCCCCCTGCCCTTCCCCCGGAGGCCGTGTCACTGGTTAACGGTATTCCTTTTGCCGTAAAAGACAATATCGCTGTAAAGGATATGCTCTTTACCTGCGGCCTGAACTTATTGAAAAATTTCTATTCGCCGTATACCGCGACTATAGTGCAAAAACTTGAACAAGCGGGCGGCATTGTATCCGCCATGATTAACACTTCCGGCGATTCGCCGGCAGCGGCTGAAGTTCCCTATGCGCTTGCCTCCGACCTTGGCTGCATGCGGCAGCAGGCTGCCCTTTACGGCATGGCAGCCCTGAAACCCACCTACGGTGCAGTTTCGCGTTACGGCATTGCCGCCTGCGCCCCGAGCCTGGAGACTGCCGGCATTGTCTCCGACACAGTAAGCCGCTGCCGCTCTGTTTTTGCCCACATTCGCGGCAAAGACCCGAATGATCAAACAAGTTTTGACGCTCCTCCTGCGGCGCTTTATCCGGCCCTTGGCGGCGGCAAAAAAATCGGTTTTATTTCTTATGGGGATGACGAAGCCCTTAATAGCTTTGAACTTGCAAAAAAACAGCTCGCCGCCGCCGGACACACGCTATTTCAAATTGACCTTCCCTGTATTAAATACGGCGCTGCGGCCTTTCACACAATCGCCGCGGCAGAGACCGCTTCCTCCATGGCACGGTTTGACGGCATCCGTTACGGGACACGTTCCGCCGCAGATACCGCCGGCGAGCTCGTGCGCAGAACCAGAGCAGAAAACATAACGCCGGAAGTAAAAATGCAGATTCTATTGGGTACTTTTGTTCTGCGCCCGGAGTATCAGGACATGTATTATTTACGGGCTCAAAAAATAAGGGAAGGCATAAGGCGTAATCTGGAATCCCTGTTAGCGGAATATGATGCGATTCTTTTGCCGGTCTGCCCGAACGGGAAAAAAACACAGAAAGAAAATGATTTTTACACATGCCTTGCAAACCTTGCCGGGCTGCCGGCCCTTTCCTTTCCTGTTTCAACAGGGGACGGCGTGCCTTTTGGCGTGCAGCTTTTGGGCAGGGCGTATGCCGAAGCAATTCTGCTGGACATTGGCGAAGAATATGAAAAGAAATATCCTTTTTTCCGCCCAAAGAGTATTAAGGCATTTGGGAGCTAGTTTTGTATCAGGCATTTATCGGGCTGGAAATCCACATTCAACTGCTGACCAAAACAAAGGCTTTCTGCGGCTGCCGCCCGGAATTCGGCGATGAGCCAAACTCCAATATCTGCCCTGTCTGCATGGGCTATCCGGGCGCTCTGCCGTCGCTTAATATCGAAGCCGTGCGAATGGGCTGCATAACGGCACGCACCCTTAACTGCATCATTCCGGAAAAAACCTGGTTCGAGCGCAAGCAGTATTTTTACCCCGATTTAAGCCGGAATTACCAGATTACCCAGCTTGCCTCATCCATTGGACAGCGGGGATATATTGATATTGAAGGAAATATAGGCGGGAAACATATTAAAAAACGTTTACGGATAAAAGAATGTCATATCGAAGAAGATACTGCAAAGATGATCCACACAGGGGCCGTCTCGCTTGTAGATTATAACCGCGCCGGAGTTCCGTTACTCGAAATTGTAACAGAACCTGATATGGAAACAGGAGAAGAAGCCGAACTGTTTATTCAGCGGCTGCGGCGCCTTGTCCGGTATTTGAGCGTCTGCGACGGAAACATGGAAGAAGGCAGCCTGCGCGCCGATGCCAATGTATCGGTTAATTTTCCCGGCATGGGACCGGGAAAAAAAGTAGAAATAAAAAACCTTAACTCTTCGCGTTATGTAAAACTCGGTATTAACCACGAAATCGCAAGGCATGCTGCCCTTATGGATGCGGGAGAAACAGCCGAGCCGGAAACGCGCCTGTGGAACGAAAAGCGCAGTGAAACCGTCCCGATGCGCCGCAAGGAAAATTCAGCGGATTACCGTTATCATACCGAGTACGACCTGCCTGTTTTACACCTGGACGAAGCCTTTATAAAATCCGTTGATGATGCCATACCGGAACTTCCCCATGAAAGAGCCGGGCGCATTGCGGAAGAATACGGTATAACCATGGAGCAGGCAGATCTTATTTGCGGGGAAAAGGCTCTGGCCGGTTATTTTGAAGACGCCGTTACCGAATCCATAAAAATCGACAGCGAATTAACAAAAAAACGTGCGGCGCCCTTAATCGCAAACTGGCTGTTACAGGATATCAAATACATTCTCGGCAGGGAAAACATTGCGTTACGCGATATTTCAACATTCCGCCTAAACCCGCCGCGGCTTGCAAGCCTCGCTGTTATGACCGCCGCCGGTAAAATAACCGGCAAGAACGCCAGACAGTGCATGGAAATCGCCGCTGCCGAAGATAAAGACCCGCCGCAAATCGTAAAAGAGCGCGGCTGGGAATTAATTTGCGATCCGCAGATAATTGCCAGGGCGGCAGATGCCGTTATCGTGGCTGAAGCAAAAGCCGTTACCGAGCTAAAAGCGGCTGAAACCAGCGAAAAGCAGCGGCAAACACTGATAACCTACCTGGTCGGCAAGGTGCTGGCAGCCACCGGCGGCATGGCCGATCCCAAAATTGCCGCTGATGTCATTAAGGTAAAAGTCAGAGGGCAGGAGGGGGAATTTCCACAGGTTTCATTTAAAACGTTATGAAAATTCCGCGTCCATCGTCCATCACCCTCGTACTACCACCACCTTACCTTTGGTATGTCAAATTCTTCATTACGTAAAACATTATTCAGCTTGTACCTGAAAACCGCAGAATCACTGACCGGCACAAAACCCTGATTATACGCGGTTGTTTTAACCCGGATTGTATACACCAAAGAAGCCGGACTCGTATAATTCTGCAGTGCGGAAGTTTTTGGATTCCAGTAGAACATTCCGGTATCTGCGTCGTAGGTATATCTGCCGCCTTCGTTGGAAACAACACCGGTAAATTCAATATTTGAACCGGTTTTAATTGAAACACTCTGCCATGAGCGCTGGTCAATATCGGCGGCAATGCTCGAATCATTCTGGAAAACAATACCGGCAAAACTGAGCTGATCGAAGCCTGTGATATACTTAAACATTCCGGGGCCTGATGCGATTTGGTTATATAAATTGCCACTGGAACCTGCGCCTGCACTGTTGTAACCAGCTACATATATTAAGGCGCCGGTATTTTTAAGCGCCTGGGCTGAATTCATTGCCGCTGATTGATCACCAGGAGGGCCATCAGTTGATACTATAACATACTTTTCTCCGTTACCTGTATAGGCGCTCAATACGGCCTGCGCTGTATTTAATCCTGGGCTTAAATTAGTGCCTCCCCCAGCCATGTTCATGCCATTAATTGAACTTATGGCAAGAGTTCTGTTATTAGTCAGAGCCCGTATAATGCGAGCGGTTGATGAATATAATACAACTCCGAAGTATATGTCCAAATCAGAAGGAAATGAATTAATCATGGATATGAACACCGCTTTTTGTGCAGCAAACTGCGCCTGTGAAACACTTCCGGATTCATCAATTAAGAACACTATTGCTCCGCCGGCAGCCGGCACGCTGCTTCCGGCCTGAACCTTTAACTCAACATTGAATGTGCCATCATTATTATCTGCAATAACCTGCTGGCTCAGGCGGACTTCCCCGCCCTCCAGGGGCGAACTAAAATCGCTGTCTATGGTGAACACTCCGGGTACTGCGCCAAAGCGCCTAATGCTGCCGTTTTCTATTTTATTTACCGGTCTAACAATGATGGAAACATTCCCCGTCCTGGTTTCGTATCTGGTTCTGTCATTAGGTGTAAAGGTCATGTTATGCGACTGCATACCAACGGCGCCGACATAATTGGTCGGCGTTGTCCAGGAAAATGTACCCGGAATAGTGCTGTATCCCATATTAAAAAGATATACTTCTGACAGCCTCTGTCCGTAATAGGCGGTTATGCCGACAGGCCATGCAATAAAATAATCAGTAAGGCTGCTGCTAACGGTGACCTGGACATTCTGTGTCAGTGTGCTGTAATTAACAGTATCTGCCGGAGTAAAGGTCATGTTATGAGTCCGGACCCCTTCACTTCCAACGGTGGCATCGGGATTTGTCCATGTAAACACGCCGGCAATTGTGCTTGTTCCGTTTCCGGGAAGCCCTATTTCAGAGAGCTTCTGTCCTGGCGATGCAGTCAGCTCTGTAGGCCACGTTATCCCCTGGTTTACAAGCCATACTGCGTAAAGGGTAATTTTCCCCCTGACGTCCGCAAGGTCGATTACTTCGGCCTTATTGGCGTATGCGACACTGCCGCCGGATGCAAGCGCCCAGCCGGAGAAGAAATATCCGTCGTTGCTGAACCCATTCGCCGGCAGTTCACATAATTCTCCGGTATTGAAGACAGAAGCCCTCATCTCCCCTTCCCCGCCGTTGGCGTTATACTCAACTGTGTAGGTTCTTGCTGTTGAGCCGGCCGGGTTATCGCAGGTGAGCGTCAACGCCCCTGCCAGTACGCTCAGAATAAGAGCCAAAAACATAAAACCGTTTAGTTTATTTTTCATGGACATACGATATCTCCTTAAAATATTTAAGGAAGTCTATCAACATTTAGGTGAAATGTCAAGAAAAATGTAAAAAGATTCGATGCCTGGCACCGGGCGCTGCCATGGGCGCTACACGCTATAGATGGCACAGGTTTCATCTGAAACATTAATGCGTTCTAACATCAAAATATTTACAATATTTTTCACCACTAACCTCACGAACGACACTAACAGTCTACTAATGCACCACACGTATGCGCGCCAATGTATTAAGGTAAAAATTAGTAGGTAAAAGTTAGTGTACAACATCTTTTACTTTTTAATTTTTACTTTGGCCCATCTACTGCTCCTGGCGCCCAATTTGTCCTTGGGTTCCCATAGAAATCCGTGGTTGGAAAACCCGCCGGGGGGCTGGTAATACGGAAATTAGTAATAAAACCAGAATTCGGCGCAAAGTAGGTATCTAATGGATCATTACCAGCGTACTCGCTGTCATTGTTCCAAACCCAGCCGCTGTCTGCTTCGTTCGCATCTACCACATTGTAACCCTTGGATATTTGACCATCTGTATTAGTAATCACATTAGGGAGATAGTTCCCATCACTAAGGTCAGTATCTTCGTTTCCAAAAAATAAATTCCCGGTAATGGTCAACCTGACCTGAGTGTTACTATAAATCGCGCCGCCACCAGCTGCGTTGTTTTTATAAAAAGTGCAGCCCTTTATATCCAATATGCCCTCTTGCATGGCAATGGCGCCGCCGTACCCGCCAGCCTTATTCTCGTTAAAAATACATGATTCAATGGTTACATTTACACCAAAACCAATGTAGATAGCCCCACCGCTAGAGTCATAGGGGCCATTATTGGCTTCGCCTTTTTCAAAGCAGAGGTTAACGAACCTGACAAAACTACCGCCAACCGAAAAGAAACGAAAAGAAGAAAGAGTATCAGTGACTCGTTTTAAAGTTACGCCCCCTCCCCCATCGATGGTAATACTTTCGTTTATATAAATTTCACTTTCCAACTCAATAGTTCCGTCCCAAGTTTGGCCCCCCCCTGCCTGTACATTAAAACGGATTATGTCTCCGGGTTCTGCAGAACCAATTACAGAGCGAAGTGTTCCTGGCGTGAAAGGAGAACCAATATTATCACCCGGATTAATAACCTCAATCACATTCCCAAAGACTGCTTCTACCTTTTTATGGGAATCCATTGTCAGGTTCAGGGTTTTTCCGTGTTTAACTTCGCTGTCATTTATCAGCCAGTGTGAAAAATCGTAATCATCATCTTCATTTGGATATGCAGTTAATATTGCATTTTCGCCGTAATAACACCCGTTTTCATCCCCTCCTTCTACAAGAACAGACCCTCTTTTATCATCATTCACCTGTACATCAAGAAACGATCCAAGCGCAACTCCCTGCACTGCGCCGGCGGCGGCGTTGGGATAGACAATTTCCTTGCCATAGAAGTCATACTTGGGATAGCCCCCAGGATCAGCGGTAATAATTTTAACATTGTCTGCCTCATCAGAGAGCAGCCGGAAGGACTTGGTGGAGAAGGGGAGGTTGTAGATTTCTTTGTTATCTGTACCGCCGGACCAAAGACTCCCAAAAGAAACATACTCATCAACCACGTTGAAAGAAGTTGTAATATCTGTCAGGAACCCGGAAACTGTAAGTGCAGATCCAGTAGAACCATCCTTATTCCCATAGAACAGGTTTCCGTCCAGGTTTAATACTCCTTCCTCTCCAGGATTATCGTTATTATAAATCGCTTGTCCAACGCCAGCCCTGTTATTGTAAAAAGTACAGCCCCTTACATTTAAGGTTCCTTTATTATAAATAGCCCCGCCATAACTTGCCTGGTTGTTGCTGAAGATACAGGATTCCAGGGTTACGGTTCCGGTTTCTATATAAATCGCTCCGCCTTCATCTCCCGAAGAAGGCATAGTCTCCTCCCCACCCTCGAAACGTACGCGGCTTATAGTGACGGTTGCGCTTGCGTCATTGATTTCCAAAAGCCGGTGCGATGGGGTTGAATCCTGCGTTATTGTTACGCCATTGCCCAGTATGGTTACGCTTTTGGTTATTTCCAGTGAGGCAACAAGCTGAATCACATTCCGGCTCTCGGGCAGAACAATCCTTATCCGGCTAGCATTTGAAATCTCCAACGCATGGCGCAGGGTTCCGGGGGCTGGGTCAGATGCTTGATCTCCTGAATCGTATACAATATATTCATTGGATTGGAAATCTTCATCGTTAAAGGTAAAATCCACCGTGGTGGTCATAAACGGGTATATGTGCACAACCTTCTGCGCAAACGCGGTATCGCCGGATGAATTTGTCAAACGAACTGTAATGATATGGTAGCCCGACGGAGCTTCATTAAGAGTTAGTGTTCCGGTAGTTTGGTTAAATTCTCCAGTTGCTGTACCATCAGCTATATCACGCATCAGGTTACGATCTTCAACCCCATCATCTTCATAAAAATAATTCAGATACAATAAAATATTTATATACTCATTAGCATCAGTACTAACAATACTATTCTCTGGATAATCCAAGCTTACTATAAGAGTTCCGTATCTGGGCCCGTCATCTTCATCATAAAATTCAATGGGCTGCAGGGTAATTTCTCCACTTACAACATCCCCGTCCTCTATGGCTATTTCGTTACTTCCTTCTGCAACAAGCCGGGGCTCATATTCATAGTCAATATAAGCTTTTACATTCAATAAATATCTCCCCGGCTCGAGCAGAATTGTTACAGTATCTTCCAGAGATACGGTTTCTTCATAAAATACTTCACCGGTTCCATCACCAATAATTGTCAATTCAATTATATCAAACACCGGCTGCGGCATAGCCGTCCGTGCCGAGCCAAAATTAATGCTGATGCGTACAGCACCGTAGCCGTCGGGTAGATCAATTTGCTTTTCTGGCGATGGTTTATTCTGGATATAATCGGGGCAGCCGAAAAAAGCAAGCGCAAAACATGCGAGCAATAATGAACAAATTGTTAAGGTCTTTATTTTTTTCATTTTTTTCTCCTAATCGGTTACAGTAAAGGTAATTTCGGCTGAATACGGCGTAGGACCTATCCATACCACAATGGTCAACTGGTATCGTCCCTCGGCATAATCTTTAGCATCAATGGTGATTGCGCTCTCGCCGTTGAATTGGCTCATTGGCTGCCCCCACATAAACCACTGGATGTAATCATAATCGCCTTCAATTGTGATGGTTTTGGTTTTATCGTACGTGGAGCTGCCTTTATCAATTGTGAAATTATCTACGGAAGGTTCAAGTACTCCGGCGCCCATGTCTTCCAGGAATATGATCTTGATGAAGGTATTGCTGTCTTCTACCCAATTGGCGGTTAAGGTAATGTCTTCGGTAACTATATCATTAAAATCCCATTCTATATCATCAATGAACCAGCCGACAAACGTATAGCCATCCTTTGTAGGAGCAGAGGGCGCGGTTATTCTTTCGCCGTCTTCAACAGAAAACTCGGTTTCTGTTCCATCGACAAACGAGCCGCCGTTAGTATTAAACGTTACAGTGAAGCGCTCTACACCATCTTTTACCCAACGAGCTGTTAAGGTAGTGTTATTGGAAACTGTATCATTATCAAAATTCCATTCTATATCATCAATGAACCAGCCGACAAACTCAAAGCCTTCTAGTATTGGATCAGGGGGGGGATCGGTTATTTTTTCGCCTTTATCTATCTCCACGTATCTCATTTCTTCACCATTTTCAAACTCTCCGCCATCGGCATCAAATGTTACAATGAAGCGCTCCTTATCATCTTCTACCCAACGAGCTGTTAAGGTAGTGTCCCCGGTAACTGTATCATTATTAAAATTCCAATTTGTACCACCATCAGTGAACCAGCCTTCAAACCTATGGCCTTCCCATGTTGGATCAAAGGGGGGCGGGGGTACTTTTCCGCCGTCTTTAATAAAAACTACGTATCCTGTTTCAACACCGGCAAGCGAGCCGCCGTCGGTATCAAACGTTACAGTGAAGTACCACTCCATATTTATGGAAACAGTATTATTGCCTGCCCTTATGTTCACATTTCTTGCCGTACCTGCGGCAACGGGTAAAGTGCCATTAGGATTTACAAGGGCAATTACTTCTATATTGTAACGCCCAGGCTGCAAAATTTCCTGCACCGTCATTTCCCCTGGCGGTATGTCCTTTTCCCTTACCACCCCGCCCGATGCATCGCTGATTGTTATTTTGTGGTAAAGGTCTTCAGGCTGGAAATTATCCGCGGCACTCCGGCTGCCCGAGCTGCCCAGATGCAGGGTAAGCGCTGCTTCGTCTCCTTCCCAGGCGCTGAAACACCCGGCAAGGGTAAATACGGCGCAAACCAGCAGGAGGGGAATATGTTTTATGGCTGTTGTTTTCATGGTCTTTCCTTTTCAGCATTATATCACGGTAAAGGGGCAAAATTCAAGGGAAAATTGGTGCCCGGCGCCTTTGTGCCTTTGCGTGAAAATTCCCGAAAAATCCTCACGCTAAGACGCAAAGGAATGCGCAATGATTTGTCCCATAAAATCACACGGGGAACACGGGAGTCTGTAGGAAAACCCCTTGTTTTTTTCACACGGAGAAACACGGAGGAATGGAGAACACGGAGGAAAAGTCTGAACTGGCTTATACAAATGGCCTATACTCCGAACCATTATGCGGCATTGTTCCTTCTATTAAGCTCATTCA
>WRLP01000036.1 GCA_009777535.1 Treponema sp. | reverse complement strand
TTTTTTCGGGCGGTCTTTATACTGCTCCCTCTGCGCTCCACGCGGGCTGTGGCGCCTTCTTATTTCCTTTTTCCTTCGGTGTTCCTGCAAGGTTCCCTTCCCCTTTTACCGCTTCTTATGGGCTCATTACGTATTATGGGTAGCGCATCTATTACACTTAATGGGCATTCCTCTATGCTACGCCACTTTCATTCGTCCCAGCTCCCCTCGCTGCATCCAGCGCCTGATCTAAAATTGTCAATAATTATACCGGATTATTGTAGTTTTGGCAAAATTTGCCTAATAAATCATTATTATGGATTAGGCGCTGGACTTCCGCTACCCCCATTCATGGTTGCTTGCTGTATGTTACTTTTTCTTTGTTTATTTCATTTGCCGCTGAATTTTTAGTTTGTTGACATCACATCGCTTGCGGTTTCCAGTAACTGTCGGTTTATCTCTGCAAGTACATCGTTCATCTTGTAAAGACGCAAGTAAAGCTTTTCTTGTACACGCTTTTCTTCAACAAAACACAAACCATGTATGGGATGTTCTACAAAAGAACCCCAATCATATCGCCACTCATCGTAATCATCAACAAACACAGGCATACTAATCCCGTTAGGGTACCTATCGTCCATATGAAAAAACGCACGTTTGACAAGAAGCTCCTCATAATAGCCCCTATAGCCTCCTATAAAGCTAGTCGCCCATTTACCATCTACAGAAATAAAAAAATCATTAAACCTCTTGCCCTCGGGAACAAGATAATCCAATGTAATAACTCTTACATCTTCATAGTTTTCATCCCAGGTCATTTTTACTGTTTTCCTTGGCTCATCATTTACAACTTGGAGTTTAGTGAATAGATACTTATCATTAATACTAATATTACACCCTGCTTCAAAAAAACTAATATCACTTAGATTTGTGAGTTTTTTTGTTAATTCATTTCTGGTTATTTCTTTCGTCTCCCAATTGTATAAGAATATCTCTCGTTTATTATCGCCGCTGCGTTCTCTTGCAATAGCTATCTCCCGTGTAAACCCAAATAGCAAACCAATCGATTCACCTTTTTCTGGACTTTCATATAAAATCTCATCACTTTTGGGATCATAAATAACATGATAATAGGGCATATAACCATCATCATTACGATTTTCTCTTTTATTATAACTAAAAATAATAATCCCATTTATAGGATCTAAAATATCTGCAATGCCTTGGCTATACCGCCAGTTAAAAAACGGACCAAATGATTTTGTTTTTTTAGTACTTAAGTCGGCAATGTGAAATAAACCGCCGCTTTGTGTGACGCATATATCAGCCTCAGGTGCCGCCGCAAAGCTTGGATCAATGCGTTCCCCTGGGAAATCAACTAATGGTGTTATCCTAATTTGTGAATCGCCTACAAAAGTTATTTTTGCAAATCTTGCCCTGCCATCCATGGTAATAAGAGTTCCTTTTCCCCAAGGGCGAAGCATGAAAAAAAAACCCGGCGATGGTATATCTATTGAGCCTATAGTCCCGGCTTGGCTTGTATAATTAATAATCACATTTGCCTCCTTCTCACATGAATAAATAAATAAAATAAATATCAAAACAAAATGTGTCCTATTCCGTATCATTCCAACATGGACCCCTTAGCCATTCCTGTTAATATCAGCATATTATCAGTGCCAACTATTTGTTTTGCTGATGGAATGCTTTCTTTTGCAATCTTCTCTAAAAATTGATATTGACTGTTCAATTCGTCTATCTACTCTCATTCCTCAACCACTTCCCCAACTTCTACGTATTCCCTCTTTTCCGAATCCCATGCATAGAAAAACCATTTGCCATTTTTCGGGTTTGGTTCATAGATATAACCGGGTCCCCCTGCCACTTGGCTCTGTGAAAAAAACACTTTGAATCCATTTATTCCCTTGTGGGCAGTAAATTCAACAGGCGCTGGGCCGTACTCGGAGTCAATGATTCTAAAGGGTATTGTACAATATGGTATAAAATCATCTTTCTCCACGTCAAAACCCCAAACAATTATCTCAAACGCGCGTCCATAAAATCCATATTCAAATATTTCATCCACGCCATCACCATTGAAATCTCCAAAAGAACTGGTTGAATTATCTATGTGTGTACCTGGAATATCCTGCATTATGTTAAATACACTTTCCTCCTCTAAATTAAAACTGGTTAAATTGTATCGTTTTCCTATTCTGTTGTCATTGATTGCATAAATAAATATTTGATCCCTGCTCGTTCTAATAATCCAATTATCACCACCCGTTATACCAAAGTTTCCTTTTGAAATAAAAACAATATCCAAGTTGTGTCTTTTTATATATTCATCGTTGTCATATATCAATTTCTTTATGCTTTCTATGGTTTGATGAATATTAGAACTGTCTTGTTCTTCTCTATGTAACAGATCAGAAGCGCTAATAGTAGCATTTTGTTTGTTTCCAAAACATGATAATAACAATAATATCAACACAAATAATAATAATAAATAATTTTTTCTTTTCATCTTGTTCTCCATGTTTATTTATATGCAAGATATTTAAGTACTTCGTTAGAATTATATTGAAAGTCTTGATTTGGATTGTAGTACCAGTTTATTTTATCACGCGGTATTCTTTCAAAGCCTACTGTAACATACCTAATTCCATTGTTTTCGCCCACATTAGCTAGCATTAGGCCATTATCTGGGTGCAATTCATACCCCGGTCTCACAGTGGCATAATGAGGAGGATTATTATCGCCGCCTCCAAGGTTTTTCCACGCCCCTATTACGACATAACCCATGTTGGCGTATTCATGAGCTTGTTCCTCATCATCTAATTGTATTAAAACGCCACTCTCAGCTTGTTTTGCGAGAATATCGCACCATATATTTGTATTTTTAATATTATAAGGTGAAGGCAAAAGACTATTTTTGAAATCATCATCTTTTAAGCCATCAGGAGTCCAGGGTACTACATCATCATTATAAAGGGTACCAAAGCCTGTGAAGTGTTTATAATTATTATCTACAGCTTTAACTGTTATATATACTGCATGGTTGCAAAATGTAACTCCACCTTGTTTGTATATGCCCAACCCAGTTCTTGGTTTCAGGCACGGTAACGCTATCACTTCGTTTTGAACATTAATTAAGCCCCTTATGCGCGGTTCGGTTAACAACCCTTCTTTGTCAAGATAATCTAAAAAGTATTCAGGGTGCGCAAACCAGAAATTGTTCTCTGTAAGGTTAAGGTCTTCTATTTGCTTGCCTTTTAGCCCGCTCCATATATCAATCGCCTCAACATGGGCTTTAAAACGATCCGTATATTCCTGCCTTCTTGGTATTCCGAATTTTGTTCGTATATTCGGCCTGATTGCGCCGTTTTCAAGGTATAAATCCTTGTCCCATTCAAGCGGGTGCTGGCATATTATTGTCCGCTTTAGCTCTTTTGTCTCCCGCCTTTCGGTTTCTACCCTGTCCAAGTCCCATTCGCGTTCAATACCCCTGTTTGCCCGGTTTTCTCTTGTTAAAAACTCTTTCACCCTGTTGTATATTTCACGCATCAGATTATGGGCATTATTATTTACATTCTCCAACTTAATGAAATTCTTTTTCCAGTCAAGGATTTTTGACTCATGCAATCTGGCAGGGAAAGCAGGCATGTATTTCAACTTCCCTCTGTGATAAAATCCAAGAAAGGATTGGACAGTCTCGTGTCTCTGTACTGCCATTTCCTCCGTGCTGTTACCGTCTCTTTCAAATGTTGTTATACCGTCCTTAATAGTTTTTTTGTACAATGCAGTGCCGGCAGGTATTCTATATCCGCTTATAGGCGGTTTTTCCACGGCTATGGCAGCTGCAGAAATGTGTACCATAAAGCAGGGAACAGGGGTCCTGTCAGAGGCCAAAAACGCCGCGCGGGGGCGGCATTTTTGCCTCTGCCACCCCATGTTACCTTCATTGGGTACACATTTCTGCAATTGCCAAGCAGTGAAACGCTGACGTAGAGGCATGCCCTCGGTAGGACTAACGGCGCCGAACATCGCTTTACCTTCTACTTTTTACGCTTAATAATAACCACAACACAAACAATTAACAACGCTCCGCCGCCAATGGCCGCCCACACCCATGATGGTGTCTGCCGGTTGTTGCGCTCATCGCTGTTTTCGGTAATTTCAGAAGCAGAATTGTCAACAACAGCCTCTGTCTCATCGGAGGCTAAAACAGAAGGAAACACCGGTTCATTACCTATATGTCTGCTATCTTCCGGTCCTATAATGGTAAAACTGGAGTATTCTGCGTTTTCCCCTAGCTCTGTTAATTCTTTGTATTTGCGGCTTCCTTCATCCCAGGCATAAAAATACCAGATATATCGTTCAACCGGAAAACCTAACAGCCCCACTTTTATACCATCTACTCCTTTGTAATTTATGAATTCTACAGGAGAAGGGCCTTTGCGATCGGTTATAGTAATACGACAGCCAAAATAGAGTTTCATTTCACCATTATTATATCCCCATATATTTGCACTACTTTCAACAGCCATAGATAAAAAAAATATCTCATCAAAACCATCACCATTGTAATCTCCAAAAGCTACTGCCTTGCTGCCAAGCCTTGTTCCGGGAATATTTTGCATAATATCAAATTCCAAATCTACATTAGACCTGATATTTATATCCCTAAACCTTATTTCTGCCTGTTCTATATAATGCATACAGCGTACGGTTCTTACTCTTTTTTCATTATCTACAATATAGATATATGTATAGCCATCACTACGGTTTGCGATCCAATTATCACCTCCAGGAATACCAAGATTTATCTTGGACAAAGCTTCTATATTACCGCCTTCTTCCGCAAGTAATAATCTTTTGATTTCGTCATTTTCATCAGAAAAAACCGGAACAACAACGTTAATAGCTAAATAAAAAATAAAAATAATCCTTCTCATTTATGTTTCTCCCTACCAGAATCTATTTCAAGTAGTTAATCCAACGCATATCGAGCCTGAAATCCTGATTGGGGTTATAGTACCATTTTGTATAATTGTACCTTTTCTCACCAAAACAGGTTTCTTTTCCAGCCCATTCTATAAGATTGTTTTCACCTATATTCAATACCTTTGGCCCAAAGGTAGGATTTACTTCAAACCCGGGGCGCACAGTGGCGAAATGCGGTGATCTCTCTCTCCTATCCTTATTTGCTCTGTATGCTCCAAGCACTGTGTAGCCCATGTTTCCATATTCCTGCGCATCCGGCGGCGATAATTCAATCAGCTTGCCTTCGTCCTTAAACTTTTCCAGCTCGTCACACCAATAATTGCTGGATTTGATGCTGTGTACTCTTACATACTCATCACGTTCTTTTTTTGTATAATACTCCGGAAATGGATAGTTTCTGTAATTTGCCGGATTAGGATTTATTCTGCCGGTAAAGCTAACATAATTTGCATCTGTGGCTATTATAGTCAAAAATACCGCATGGTTACAGAAAGTCTCGCCAAGTTGATTACCATAAATACCCGCTCCACCGTTTGGGTCCAAACATTTTAACTCCAGTACCCTGTCTTGCACTCTTATCAGCATTTCCCTTTCCAGCAGGCCGGCTTTTTTCAGATGATTCATAAAATAAATTGGGTGCGCGAACCAGAAATTGTTTTTGCTGGTGTCAAGGCCGTCTATCCGTTTGTTTTTCAGCCCTTCCCATATGTCTATGGCTTCTACCTTCTCCTTAAAATACTCCTGATCCCCTCTGGAAAGCCATGTCCCATAACTTGTTGCTATTCCGGGCCTTATGCTGCCGCCTTCCAAATACAGTTCCCTGTCCCACTCCAGCGGGTGCCCGCAGACAATGCTGCGCTTTATCTGCTTTGTTTTTTCCGATTCAGATCCTCTCTGCTCCCTGTACCTCGCTTCTTCTTCAATTATCCAGGAAGGGTTATAATCACCAACCATTCCGCCTACGTTTGCTCCGTCATTTCCCCAGTCATAGTTGTTCTTGATAAACTCCAGCCCGTTGATTATATCCTCAACGCCCTCAGCCTCTTTGTTTAACACCCTAAAGAACTTCTGCCAGTCAAGCATGTTTTTCCTGTACCGCTCCCGCTTCAAATATATCGCGGGCATTCGATTCTTCACCAGAGCCGTCATATACCATTATACCATATAAAAGCCTATTTTGGCCGGAAAGTGTACTACCATAACAAGCCGTCGGATCTGCCGGAAATACTGTAGGGAAAAGCAGTTCGGTCTCCTATTTGCATTTGTCCGATAATTGTATACAATGTAAATATGGAGACAAAGTATGCAATTTTTAACAGTCCGTGAATTGAGCAAATCGCCGAAGGAAACTCTGACAAGGCTTGCCGTAGACGGGAAAGCTGTCCTTACAAATAATGGTAAACCCCAAGCACTGATATTCAGGATTGATGGGAGCAGCTTTGAAAAAACACTGTCCCTGCTACAAAAACTGGAATTTATGCAAAATCTTAATGAAATGCGCCTGGCATCAATTAAAAACGGCAATTCCGAAATGACTCTCGATGAGATCAATGCAGAGATAAAAGCTGCCCGCAAAAACCGGAATTATATATTGAGCCCGGATCCCCCAGTCAAATTAATTTAATTGATGAAGACGACAGGGCATTTTATGATACGGCTGTGAGGGCTTCGGCCTACCTGATAACCGGCAACATAAGACATTTCCCCTCAGAATCGTTCATTGTTACTCCTGCCAAATTTCTGGCCATTTACATGGTATAATGGGCAATGCTTGTCACCCCTGAGATGGTGCCTGTCACTATTTTAGGCGGCTGAAGTCTGCATAATAGGTCCCAAAATCGGGAAAATTTATCATGCGCCCTGTGCTGCCGCCCATCATCAAGATAACTCCCCCTCTGGGAGGATACTCATCATATAGATTGGGCATAAATTCTTTTTTACTTATGCTGTAATATCCGCCGTAAACCAGAACATTCCGGTGCCAGCCGATTTTGGCATTTGTTATGTTAATTCCGTATATATCGGGATTGTTTGTTTTTTGTATTCCTGTCACATAAAAAGTGTGTGTTATATTCGTTTCTGTATCGGTAATTTCCATCCAGGGCGGCAATTCCCATTCACCTTTTGATTCACTATAAATCCCCATTACCCGGCCGCGAGGATCTTCATTGGTAAAATGCAGTAAAAACTTTCTTTCGCTTATATCAAGCGGCGCATTTAAGAGTTCGGTATGCTCCCGGTAAAAGGGTTCGGATTTATCATAAGTCATATCGAAATGGGAAGGCAAATCCTGCAAAGCCTTGCCGAAATCGGGGTTGGCAAATTTTTCTCTGATATAGGGCCGGTAATTAATGCTTATTCTGTAAGAGGTTTCTACCACAGCGCTTATGCCCCGTTGTTCAAAATACCCGCGTAAGATTTGGGCGGCAAGGGGGATATTATTTTTTGCCACGCATATAATATTGCCGTTATCCAAAAACTGATACAGATCTTTGTCTGCCAGAAAATAATTTCCTATATTTTCTATGCATTGACTCAGGTAACTTACATGATTGCGTATTACCGTTTTTCCGTTAACCAGATTGATCATGCGGAATTTATAATAATCCTCTGTGTAAAATCCTGTGCTCCATGATGATCCAAGAAAGGAACCGCCAAATCTGAATATTTTTCTCTGGAATTTTCTTTCCAGAAGCACCGCAGCGCCTTTCCCGCTTTCCGGTGCAAGAAAAAATGCCCTGTCAAACTGTCCGACATTAATTCTTTTTTCATTTATGTCGATTATATATGTGTCCCACCTGTTTGGCATAACTGTCGTATAATTCCCGACAAAGGGATTGACGTGGTTGTACTTTGCGGTAATTACTATCTCGCCGCTGTCTTCGTTAAGGTAGCCCCATATTCTTTCGCCTTCAGAATCATAATCCGCATAGGGTATTAAATTGCCGGTATTTTTTTCTGCTGTTGTATTGGCGACAGTGCCCATATTACTGCATTGTACCAGATAAATGAGACAAAAAATTATCAGTATAAATTTATTTTTCATTGCATAAACTGGGCGGGATTTTTTTCCGGACTTTTTCAAAGTTAAGTGTTTCTGTTGATATTACAGCCATAGTTATACCCTCCATAAAAAGATAATAGTTAAAAAGTAAAAAGTAAAGCAAAAACGGTGCCTGACACCATTGCGGTACCCTTACGGCCATAAATCCCAAATATACCTTTTTATATATTCAGGGTTTCTTATAATATCTAAACCGTCTATTCCAAATTCAACCATTTCGGGAACTAATTCTAAATACCCATATTGTTTTTTCCAAGTATAGAGATCATAAGAATATATATTTCGTGCCATCAAATAATCGTCATCAACATTTTTAGGGGCAACTACAAGCTCCTTTAATTCATTTGACATCTCAAACCCGTTAAACGGTCTTCTCGAATATCCCGCTTGGTCTATATAATTCATATCAATTATTTCTATCTCATAAGGCTTCGTAAATAGAAGTTCCTTAGATTTTTGTCCCTCTACCTCGGTAATGAAAAAATATATCTTCGCGTAAACCTTGTTGTCTCTTATATTCCAGACACCCGCTCCTTTGTCTAAATATTTTTCCGGGTTTTCGCGCAAACGATAATCCTGCCACACAAAATTGAGAACAAACAACCGGTTTGGGAAAAATGTATATGTTCTATTTTGGCTTCCATCGTGAAACCCATACCAATATCCAAGCATCTCAGATTCTTTTGCATCTAAATAAAAGTATTCTTGCAAATGACTAAACTCTTCCCAAAAATGTGTTCCCGTTGGATTAAGACCCATGTTTAACTTTTCATTAAGCTCCTCTCTAGTGTAATTTATCCCTTCCCATTTATTATCTTCTTTCATGTTTTTGTTATTGCTTTTATTACAGCTAATACAAAGTGTTATTGCAATTATTAATAAATAAATAATCTTTTTCATATCTATCTGCTTAAATCATATTTTACATTATTAAATATTTGAAATAAATATATGAATATCCAAAATGTAAAATTATATATACTGATTCAATTATTAGGCAAATTATGTTTATACTTTTTCCATTTTCATTTTTTAATTCATTTTTACAACTAATGATTATATATACCGGTATTACCCATAAAATTATAATAGAAATAAAAATAATATTATTATACATTCTCCAAGACCAAATCTTAGGAATAAATAACGATAAAACAAACAAAATATGCAAAACGGTGATCAATAAATTTACTTTTGTATTTTTATTTGCCGTTCTCCAAGACTTTTTTATTGCCTCATCTGATAATATATCTTCATTCACAGCTTATAATATATAGCAATACCTTAATTCTGTCAAACATATGGAATATGGCAATTAATAATTAATATTATTGAAAGCCGTATTTTCCTCAGTTTCCTAATAAATTGACACTTCGGGATTAATTACCTTGCGATGATAGCAAAACCAATCCGCCATCGCTAAGCTTGCTACTAACAATATAACCTCTATATGAAAGGAAACGATCAGAAGAAAATGGGTATGTTGATCTTGAATAATAACACTCTTCCAGTCCTTTTTTTTCCATGATGCCAAGTATTTTTAACAAGAAGTTATCCACAGCGCAAATTTCGTGGACTTCATCGGTATTTATATTTATATGATTTTTTTTTGAAAAAAAAATAGGGAGCTAATTAAATAAATCCAATACTTCTTCATATTTTTCATATCTATCTGCTTACATCCGGAAATATCGGAAATGCCCAGCCCTTGCCGAGTAAATTCCGGTTCATTACTTCCAATCCCCTTGCCGGTTAACTTTAGATAATACAGTCTATCATAAAAATAAAAAGCAATCTATTGTTCTATGTTCCTGTGTACTACATTCCTTAATTAAACACTCTGTCCGCCCTGGCAGAGAACCACTTAAAAACAGCCTCCGCCCGGTTGCCAAATGAGGCGCCGATACGGTCGCCCATGCCGAAAACAGAAGATGCTCTTGCCATGGAAGCGGCATAAACAAGCAGGGAATCGCCGGCATCGACTACGGCCAAAATTGTGCGAAGGTTATTCCTTCCCACCGCCCGGATAATACCGTAGCTTAGAGCGGTCAGATTTTCCTGCGCAAAAAAGATGCAGTCTGCCGTTATGCGATAATCGAAACTGTAAATATTTTCGCCGAATGTAAGGTCTTTTTGCCTGGCATAGAGTGTAAGTGCGGGCGGCGGCTGCGGGTACACCGGATCACCTACCGCCCTTTTGGTGTCCGGCCCGTCAATCGCCTGGGAAGATTCATAAAAAGTGCGCATGGCATTGCGGCTTGCCGAATAGTATTGAATTCCGGTCAATGTGCTAAGGGCCAAAAGCTGATTGTATAATCCGGTACGTTCCGCCTCACTCCAGCCATTGGCGCCTTCGCCCTTTTTATACAGGTAAAGGGTTTCCACAAGAATATTCGGCTCCAGAGCGCTCATGGCGCCGGTAACGTAGGAACGCAGTTCATTGTGCCGCGGCAAAAGCACAGGCGCCGGATTTCTTTGCTGTACTTGTGCGATTTTTTCTTCACCAGAACGCAGAGCTGCGGTAAAGGCGGGCTCTATCAATTCTTCCAGCGAAGCCGAATGTACATTCGCCGCAACCACCCCAACCGCCAGCAAGAAAAATATATTTCTCATTCCCTATTCACAACCTCTGCGTGCGGCCTTTTCGGGTAATTCTACCTTAAACCCCTGTATAAAACACGCACCTGCTTATATAAACCATCGCCCTCACTCTTGGTATGCACATCGGCGATATCATTCAGTGTTGTGTGAATAAGCCACCTGTCGAAAGGATTCATCGGCTCCAGCAGCATGGATCCGCGGCTTTCACGAACCTTCTCCGCCGCAGAATAAGCCAGGCGCACCAGAGACTCCTCCCTGCGGATACGGTAGTTTTCTGTATCCAGGATAATACGAATATCTTCCCTGCCCAGTCTGCCCGCATAAATATTGATAAGCAGCTGCATGGCGTCAAGATTTTTTCCCTTTTTTCCTATCAGTATCGAAGAAAATTCAGAATCGATCTTCAGGCCAAGTTTATAATTCTCCCTGAACTGAACCGAAACCCTGCCGGAGTAACCCATGTGCTCAATCAGCCCTTCCGCAAAGGCAACAAGTTTCCCCTCAAATTCCGTCTGCGGCAGGGGTTCCCCAAAACCGGCCTGCACGGCAGGCGCCCTTTCCCCGCGGCCGGACATTCCTTTTTCATCATTGGTTCCGGCGGAAGGACGGGCAGGTTCGTCAGCGGCGGCAGTGTGTACCCTTATCTTTACATAACCCTTTTTAAACAGCCCCTGCCGCTGGGTTTCCAGAATTTCTACGTCAAAATTGTCTTTTTCAAGACCAAGTTCTTCGGCCGCCTTGTCGATTGCTTCTTTTTCAGTCCGGCCTTCAAATTCAAAAATCATATAATTCTCCTTATTTTGTTTAAAACATGCTCACCATTTTTTCTTTTTCTTCGGCGCTATTACCGGCTCCGCAGGCGCCGCCGCCTTCTTACTCCTGAGAAACTTGTTAATTGACACCTGCTGCACCAGGGTAAGCAGGTTGGAAAAAATCCAGTAAATTAAAAGCCCCGAAGGCATGTTGTAAAGGATAAAGAAAAACATTATCGGCATGACGTATAACATCATCTTCATCTGGGAATTGCTCTGCTGCCCCGGCGCCTGGGTAACCTTGCCGTAGAGAAGCTGGGAGCCCACATATATAAAGGGCAGCAGCCTTAGCGCGTTCCAGCCCAAAAACGGCAACGAAAAGCCTTCCGGAAAAACCCAGATTGCTTCGGGACGGGACAGATCCGGTATCCAGCCGGGAATAAACTGCGCGTTTCTAAGATCGAAGTGGTTGTTAAACAAACTGTACATTGCGAAAAATATGGGGAGCTGCAAGAGCATGGGCAGACATCCGGATATGGGATTGTATCCCTCCTGCTTGTAAAAGGCAGCCATCTCCGCATTTAGTTTCTGGGGGTTGCTCTTGTGTTTTTCCTGCAGCTCCTTTATTTTCGGAGCAAGGGCCTGCATTCGCAGGGTAGCCTCGGAACTTTTTTTTGTCAGCGGGAAAAATGCGATTTTTACAAGCAGCGTCAGCAAAATAATCGCCACGCCGTAATTTGGAACAATCCTGTGAAAGGCAATGAGCAGCCATTTTAATATTTTTTCCAGCGGCGCAAGTACTCCGCGCGAACTGGCTTCCTCAACCAATTGCGTGTCTATCAGGCCGAAGTCGTTTCTGCCGGTGTTGTAAACAGCGAGCGCGTCCTGGGTTTTTGGTCCCAAATAAAATCGGTAGGTGTCAGAAATCCTGGATGTGTTTGCGGCAGGGCGGACAATATTAAACCTGGAGGCGGATGGAATTCCCGGTTCTGCCCTCTCGGAAAAATTAATGGAGTACTGCGCAAGATAGGGAATTGCTATAAAGCTGAAATACTTGCCGGAAATTGCAGCCCATGACGGACGGGAATCAATCATTTCATTAATCTTTACCTGTCTTCTTCTGCCATTGATAAAGATCACATACTGCCTGTACTCATAACGGTTATCAATTTTTTCAAACCTGGGTCCGATTTGCGGGCCAAAGGACAATGTGTATGCATTGCCGCCAAAATTAAAACCCTGTACCGAATGTCCGCCGTCCAGCGTTACGGTAAGCTCGAACATATAATCGCGCGGCTTAAAATCATACCGCTTTGTCAGGCGGAAGTTCCCTGAGGCCATGCCCGGGACGGTAAAGTCGCGGTAAAACTCCACCGAATAATTCGATAGATGATTCACATGAAAAAAAGATGTAACCGGCTGGGCTTCCAGCCCGCCGAAGGCAAGGGAAAAAGCCTGCGCTTCATCGTTACCCGCAAGAATCATTTCCACCAAATCGCCCTTGTCGAAATGCTCTTTTAGTTTCCATGAAACTACATTTCCGCCGGCACTGGACATAACCACTGTTATAATTTCTGTGTCGATTGTTACATACTGCACGACCAGCGGGCTGGAATCCGGCACTTCATCTGTCATAGCCGCCGTATCGGCAGTTTCCGTGAATTGCGGCTCCGCCTGATCCACAAGCGGGGCGCTCATCGGCGGCGCTTCAAGGACCGGAGCGGCATGTTGTACACTCTGGGCCGGATCGGGCGGCGGCGGCGGGAAGAGTTTTCCCTGGAGCAAATAAAAGCCGATTAGTACAAACATGGATAGCGTAACCGCCAAAATTGTATTCTTTTCCATTTTACTTCCTTCTATAATATTTCACCCAACAGAAGCAATCCGGCTATTGAACCGGATCATATCCGCCTGAATGAAAGGGATGACAACAAAAAAATCTTTTGGCTGCCAGCCGGCAGCCCTTCAACACGCCGTATTTATTAATCGCCTCGTATGCATACGCCGAACAGCTCGGATAATATCTGCAACTGGGCGGAAAATGGGGAGAGAAAACATACTGATAAAAACGAATAAATCCAAGAAATATATATTTCATTTTAACAAACCGGCTTTTTTAAAAAGGAACCGGAGCTGCTCAGTCCTGTCGGAGAGCACAGCTTTTGTTTCGGGAAATATCTGCAAAATTAAATCATAACCGCCCGAAAACCCCGGCTGCAGAAGCCGGTAAGCTTCCCGGCTGAGCCGCTTTGCCCGGTTGCGCCGTACCGCATTCCCAAAACCATGGGAAAAGGTAAAGCATATCCGGCTGTAGGACAGGTCATTATCTTTTACAAAAAGTTTCGCCCCCCGGCAGCCGAACCGCCTGCCATGGCGAAAAACGTCCCGAATCTCGTTCCTTCCCTTTAGATGCTCCTCCCGCCTAAAGCGGAAAGAGAGCTGCTCCCCCTTTACCGGGGCCGCCTTAATGCTAATAAGGCTTTTTCTCGTCAGATACTGATAGCTTTTGCCGTCCTTTCGCCCTGCGGCGTTTAAGGACGAGCCTGCCCCCCCGGGTTTTCATCCGGGCACGGAACCCGAATTTACGGTTCCTTTTTACTTTACTGGGTTGATAAGTCCGTTTCATGGGATCTACTCCTGTTTATATAAAGGTTCATGAAAGCAAATTAAGATGATTTAGTATAGAATGTCAGAAAAATAAGGTCAATACGGCGGAGGGAAACAAACTAAGATGTATCTAAAATATACCCCAACCGGCTATCTTGTCATCTCTCCCGAAGACGATTGCCATGCAATTGTGGACGCCATGCTTGCGACGGAATATAACGAGGATTTCTGCATCGGCCTAGGTTTTAGCCCTGATTTTGTCGCCAGGTTGATGGAAGCCGGCTTTCTGGTAATGTCTGCGAATATTGGCAATCCGGAAACAGATGATATTCCCTCTTATGTTCTGCTTCCAAAACTGCACCTGGAGCGTTCCGCCCTGTTTTTTGAAAATCTGCACATCAAAAAATCGATTCGCCGCCATATTAACCGCTACGAGCTTCGCCCGGACGCGGATTTCGGGGGTATTATGGAACGCTGCATTCAAAAACACGGTGATGACTGGCTGACCCCGCCATTGGCCGCGGCTATCAAAAAGATACGGGAGCAGTCAAACATTCCGGCGGGTCAGCTTGTCCCGACAACTGAAGCCAGGCCTGTATCCTTTGCCCTGTACCGTAATGGGGAACTTGCCGCCGGCGAATTCGGCGTTGTCTGCGGGAAGGTTTACACCAGCTATTCAGGCTTTTATTACGAGGACAACGCCGGAACTGTGCAGCTCATTCTTGCCGCCCGCTATCTGGAAGAAAACGGCTTCTCTTTCTTCGACCTTGGCATGCCCCTGAGTTACAAAACCGATCTGGGAGCCATAGACATATGCCCTGCCGAATTCGTCCGCCTGTTCAGGGGCTGATAAACAGAATTGACTACATTTTCTCTTTAGTTTATATTTACAATACAATGTCAAATTAAACTAAGGGAAAAATATGCTGGAAAGAACAATACAGTCTCACATACAGCGAATCTCGAAGAATTTTCCGGTACTCCTGCTCACCGGCCCACGCAGAATCGGCAAAAGCGTTTTACTTTCCATGCTAAAAGGGGAGAAGCAGAAATATGTTACGCTCGACAACCTGGAAGACCGTGAAATGGCAAAAAATGACCCGGCAATGTTTCTTCAAAAATATACCCCGCCGCTTATTATTGACGAGGTTCAGTATGCTCCTGAACTTTTCACCTACATAAAAATATGGGTGGACAGGCAAAAATCCGAGTACCTCTTAAAGAAAAAGAAATCGGCAAATCCCGGCGGCGCGTTCTGGTTAACCGGTTCTCAAAAATTCAGGTTAATGAAGGGCATCCAGGAATCCCTGGCGGGCAGAGTCGCCATCATTGACATGCTTGGATTTTCTTACAAAGAAACAAGCAAGCGCCCCCTGGAAAGCAAACCATTTTATCCATCAATGGATATGATACGAAAAGAACCATCGAAAAAATTAAAATTGATGGATGTATATAAACTTATCTGGAAGGGCTCTTTCCCGGAACTGCTAACAAAAAAAAGCATAAACCGCGATGATTATTTCAGGGCTTATATGCACACCTACATCGAACGGGATGTAAAGGATTTTCAGGGTATAAACAATGACTTAAAATTTCATGCGTTTGTCCGCACGGTAGCGGTAAGAACGGGAAATCTTTTGAACTATAACAATATTGCCCGCGACTGCGATATTGATTTACGCACTGCCCAGGTTTGGATGAATACACTTGAACGCTCGGGATTGGTGTACCTGCTGCCCCCGTATTCACCAAATGTTACAAAGCGAATAATAAAAACTCCCAAAGTTTATTTCCTTGATACAGGCCTTGCCTCGTATCTAGCGAGCATGGACAGCCCCCAGGCGCTCGAAGCAAGCTATTTATCGGGGGCAATGCTGGAAACTTATGTTTTTACAGAAATTCTTAAAAGCTTTTGGCATAACGGGGAGAATCCACGTATTTATTTCTACCGCGACACAAATCAAAAAGAAATAGACTTTATTCTCGAAAAAAATATGACTCTTTACCCTGTCGAGGTTAAAAAAACCACCCTTCCCGGCGAGTCCAGCGCAGGAAATTTTTCCGTATTAAAACAACTTGGAAAAAAGATCGGCACCGGTGCAGTTGTTTGTTTATGCGAAAGTTTTTCCCCGCTTCCCAAAAAAGACATTGTAACAGTTCCGGTATGGGAAATATAGGCAGGTGCTTCAGGCATCAATGTACAAATATGCGGAATGCATCTATAATCAACCCACGGAGATGTGAAACATGACATTATTGGGAATTCTGGAAGCGGGCATGCTTTTTTGCTTCGGCTTTGCCTGGCCGTTTAACATACATAAATCTTACAAGGCCCGTTCCAATGTGGGGAAAAGCCTGTTGTTTTTAATTGTAATCTGGCTGGGATACCTGCTGGGCATTTTTTACAAGGCTCTTTCGCCTAACCATGAATTTGTACTCTGGCTTTATGTTCTTAATAATATCATGGTCGGTGTTGATATTATTCTATACTTTAGAAACAGGGCGTTAAGAAAAAGACAGGGATGAAAACGAAAGCAACTGATACACAACAACGGGATAAATTATTCACAGCGGTAAATACCGCGGTTACATATCTGCTTCAGTCCGAGGTGGGGCAGTTTGAGAACTCCTTATGGCGCGGCATGGGCGTATTGGCTGCCGCTGTCAATGCCGACCGAGTACGCCTGTGGCGCAACTACCGCATAAATAAAAAGTTGTACTGCACACAGCTTTATGAATGGTCGGAAGGCGCCGAACCGTCGCAGGGTAAAAAAATAACAGTCGAAGTATCTTACGACGATGACCTGCCCGGCTGGCAGGAGAAGCTCACAAAAAACGAGTGCATCAACAGCATTGTCAGTAAGATGCCGGCAGACAAACAAAAGCGTTTTCTCGCCCAGGGCATTCTTTCCCTTTTAATTGTGCCGGTTTTTTTACATAACGAGTTCTGGGGGTTCGTGGGCTTTAACGACTGCCACCGCGAACGGCTGTTTACCGCAGACGAAGAATCCATCTTGCGCTCGGCAAGTCTTTTGATCACAAACGCGCTGATGCGCAACGAAATGACGCAGGAGCTTACCGCAGCGTTGGATAAAGCTTCCGCCGCCAACCAGGCAAAGAGCCAGTTCCTTTCCAGCATGAGCCACGAAATAAGGACGCCCCTGAACGCAATCGTGGGCATGACAACAATCGGCAAATCCGCTTCCAGCATCGAAAAAAAAGATTATGCATTTGAAAAAATAGGGATTGCATCAACCCATCTGCTTGGCGTAATCAACGATGTCCTTGATATGTCAAAAATAGAAGCCAACAAATTCGAATTATCAACTGTAGAATTCGATTTCGAGATGATGATTAAAAAAGTCGTAAGCGTAATTGCCTTCCGTGTAAATGAAAAACAGCAATTATTCAGAATGAAGCTCGATCCGAATATCCCGCAAAGGCTGGTCGGCGATGATCAGCGTCTTGCCCAGGTTATTACAAATTTATTGTCCAACGCGGTTAAGTTTACACCGGAAGGAGGAACGATTTCCCTGTATGCGCGTTTTATGTGTGACGAAAACGATGCATGTAAAATTGAGGTTAAGGTTACAGACACGGGGATCGGGATCAGCAAGGAGCAGCAAAAAAGGCTGTTTGCCTCCTTTGAGCAGGCGGAAAATGATACAAACCGTAAATATGGTGGAACAGGGCTGGGGCTCGCAATTTCCAGGCGCATCGTTGAGTTGATGGACGGAAAAATATGGATTGAATCCGAACTCGGCGCAGGGGCCACATTTATATTTACCGTCAAACTGGAACGAGCATCCGGCGAAAGCTCCGAAGCGGAAAGCCGGCCGGTTTTTATTGAGAAAACTGAACCTGTCAGGCTGCTTGCCGTAGACGATGAGCAGGAGACGCTGGAGTTTTTCAAAGTCTTCGCACAGCGGACGGATCTTGTATGCGACACCACCGCCGACAGCCGGGAGGCGCTAAAATTACTCACGGGCCGGACAAAATACGACCTATGCTTTATTGATCTTAGAATGCCGGTGATGGACGGCGTTGCCCTGACCCGTGCCATAACGGAGGCATTAGAAGTAAAACCGGTAATCATCATCATTTCCGCATACGACTGGAATCCCATTGAACAGGACGCAAGAGCCGCCGGAGTCAACGGCTTTTTACCAAAACCCCTGTTCGTTTCCGACGTGGTGGACTGTATCAACAAATATTTGGGCGTAAATAAAAACGCAGAAGGCGCAGCGCATAAACAGGCAGAAGAATTTCCCGGGCGGTGCATTCTGCTGGCGGAAGATATGGAAATAAACCGTGAAATTGTACTAACGCTCCTTGAATCCGCCCGGATTGAAATTGACTGTGCAGCTAACGGAGAGGAGGCTGTAAATCTCCTGAAAGACGCGCCGCAGCGGTACGACATGATTCTGATGGACGTGAACATGCCGGTTATGGACGGCCTGGAAGCGACACGGCTAATAAGAGCGCTGGATTCCAAAAAAGCCAGAGAAATCCCCATTGTCGCCATGACAGCAGATGTGTTTAAGGAAGATGTTAAGCTGTGTATAGAAGCCGGAATGAACGATCATATATGCAAGCCAATTGATTTTAACGAAATGCTGGCCAAGCTAAAAAAATATTTAAAGTAATTGAGTTGTTCGGAAACTTCAGTTTCTGAACCCTGCTATTCGCTCCGCGCCTCCGCGTGAAATAACTCAAAATGCACCTCACGCAAAGACGCAAAGACGCGAAGAAGAAGAATAAAACCACGAACCACACGAACACCACGAACTTTTTCGATCGCTCCTTTGTTCGTGATTGTTGGTGTGGTTAGTGGTAAAAATTCTTCATTCATTCCTAATTTCCCTAGCGCTTCCAGTTGATTTTGCTGCGTTTTCATATTATGTTTTCCTTATGAGTATTACACAGACTGTTTTTGTGCCGGAAAATCGCAGACTTTTTATTGAAGTGCCTCGTGAAGTGCCGTCTGGGCCGGTTATTCTTACATTCACCCCAAAGGAAGTGGTTCAGGAAAAAAAGGAACGTGAATTCGGCTGTGCCAAAGGGCAGTTCTGGATGGCAGATGATTTTGACGCTCCTCTTGACGACTTCAAGGACTACATGTAAATGTTACCTTGTCATAATTTACTCCTTAGATTTATTTGAATTTTTTTTCCAGCCACACGAACATTCTGCACCTCTCGCCAAACGGCTTTATTTGCCGTATAGTTAATCGTAAGACAGGAGATTAGCCATGACCCAGCAAGCAGAATTATTGAAAAAAATTGATGCTCTTCCCCCAAAATACTTTGGTGAGGTGATTGATTTTGTTGGTTATTTACAGCATAAAGCCCAGCATGAAAATATCGTAAAAACAGCCAAAGAAGATAAATTTGCTGCTTTTCTCCAATTAAGGGGAATTCATAAGAACATACCGGGAGCATCGGTAGATGAATTCCTTTCACGGTGCCATGAAGATAAAGAGCGCGAACTTGCCATTGAAAAACGCGAACAAGAGGAGCGCAATCGCTATGCCGGTATCTGACTATCTCCTTGATTGGAGGGCGGGGGACTCCCCGCCAGTATAATAAATTTCCTATCCAACGAAGAACCTCGGAGCTTGCTTCGAGGTTCTTCCCGCTTGCGCGGTTCTTGCCTTTTTTGATGATGAGAAAGGGGCGGATATTGTCAGCGACCTTATAGAGAGGGCAAAGAATGGCGAAATTAATTTGAGTATAAATGCCGCCAATCTCATTGAGGTATATTACGACAGAATAAAAGTAATTGGCACAGAAAATGCAAAAGACATTATTCGCAAAATATACGAAAATTCTCCAATCACAGTTATAGAAAACCTTAGTCCAAATATTGTCCGTGAAGCAGCCCGCCTCAAGGCTCTTGGTAAAATGTCTTTTGCTGACACAATTCTTGTGGCAACAGCCATCTGTACCGGTACAACTATTGTAAGTTGCGACCATGTTGAACTTGAGCCGGTTGAACGACAGGAAAATATCCCCTTCCTCTGGATACGGGCTTTCAGCCCGCGAGTATAAGGAAGTTGATTGTACACGCCGCCAGTAGGTGGCTTGTGCATGCGTTCGCAATCCTTGCTTGTTGCCGACACCCATAACATTTAAACCGCACTCCTTTGTTCGTGATTGTTGGTGTGGTTAGTGGTAAAAATTCTTCATTCATTGCTCTTTGCTATTTGCTCTTTGCTCTTTGCTCAAAAACAAGGGCGCCGCCCTCAAAGCCAGCGCCCTATTTGCTCTTTACTATTTGCTCTTTACTATTTGCTCTTTCCTCTTTGCTATTTGCTCATTGCTCTCTGCTCCCTGCTCAAAAGCAAGGGCGCCGCCCTCAAAGCCAGCGCCCTATTTGCTCTTTGCTAATTGCTATTTGCTAATTGCTAAGCTACGGCTGTTCCACCGTAGTAAAGTTTTGCCACAGCGAGTGGGCGGCGTAGTTACCCAGCGTTCCGGCAGGCACATGCAGCGTGATGTTACCTATCGTAGTGCCGCTGAATGACGGCGTTATGCCTGTTGGCGGCACTGTCCAGTTAAGCCATATATCCGTAAGGTTGGCGCAGCTACGGAAGTTATTAACATTTATCGCTGTAACGCTTGCGGGTATGCGTATCTCCGTGAGTTGGCTTCTGTCTGTCGCCGCAACTGTAATTCCTGTTACGCCGTCCGGTATGGTATAGACGCCGGTCAGTTTTTCGGGTATCCACATCAGAACCTGCGGATTGACGCTTGAGCCGATGTACAGTACGCCGCTTGCATCAACGCTTAAAGCGCTTCCCGCAGCAACGGTGATGCTTAGATTTTCGCAGCCGGTGAATACCGGGTTCCCGGAGCCTATACTGCTAAGGCTTGCAGGCAGGTGCAGCGTGGCAAGGTCTGTGCAGCTGATAAAAGCATTGGCGCCTATGGATAATAGCCCTTCTGGCAGATTAACCGCTGTAAGGGCGCCGCACTCCGCAAAGGCATAGATACCTATTTGGGTAATGCTGTTGGGCAAGGTTACAGAGGTAAGCCCGTTGGTTCCCCAATCTTCCCTAAAAGCTTCCCAGTGCACCTCTGTTACGTTGTAGGTTATGCCTCCGTATTCAACCGTTGCAGGCACCACAACAGCCCCGCTGTATGTATTATAGGTCATTCCGGCAACATAGTCGCCGTATTGCTGATTGGTTACCCTCACATTGCTGCCCGATATAAGGCTGTAATAGATGCCGTCTTTCTCAAACCGGTCGGCAAAGGATACTACATTTACATAAGCGCTGCCTGTCACCGAAGGATTCGACACCGAGCGGGCGGTAACAATAATGCCTGTTATCGCGGTTACTCCTGTTATCGTGCCGTCCGGCGCAATGGTTATGTTCGAACTCGCCGTTTCCCATGTTACGCTCTTGTCGGTGGCGTTAGAGGGAGTTATCGTTACCGTAAACTTGTTGATGCCGCCCTGTGCCACTGTCAGCGGGTTGGGGGAAAGCGTAATGCCTGTTACGGCAACATCGGTAATTACAAGGTTGAAGGCCGCCGGAGCAGCTCCGTCTATGGAGAGGGTGAGCGGATAGCTGCCTCCGGCAACAGTATCGCTTACCGTCAGGGTCAGCGTCCCTTTGCCGTCGCTCCCGACCCCCACATCGCTCTTCACACTCACGCCGGCGGGCTCTCCGCCGAGACTTGCAGGGTAGCTTCCTGCCGTTATGCTCACAGTAGTTACTTCAAAATTTACGTCTCCGCCAGTACCTGCGTTCACTGTTATGCTCTGTGTTCCTACGGTCAGCGATTTCGCCGCCATTACCGTAAACTCTGCGTCAACCGATGTTTCAGCGTCGTTCGAGCCGGTAATGTTGATGGTTTCATTGTGATTTCCAACCGCCAAACCCGCTTTTGGGCGAACGGTAAAGGTCGCCGTTTCGCCTGCTGCAATGGTAGCAACCGACAGCGTGCCGATGACATAGTCCGTAGCCGTTGGCTGATTTAGCGTCACCGACCCCGTGCTGGTATTGGTGACAGTCACCGTCTGGGCCGTAGGCTGCGTGTAGGGTGTAGGAAGCGAGCCGAATGATGTCAAGGTTGTAGCGCTGATGGTGTAAGTCAGGGCCGAATTTGTTGTCTCGCTTTTCTCCGTGTACGCCGCCCTGTTGCCCGCCTCATCTTCAACCACAACGATAAAGTAATACGTTGTGGCATCTGAAAGGCCGCTGACGTTGTATGTTGCAATATCCAGTGTGCCGCCTGCATTCAGCAAGGTACCGTCTGTAGGCAGGCCGCCGCTCATTGTAAAAGAACTGTCTTTTTGGTAGACGAAATACAACAAGCTTGCAGGCGCCGTTATATCGTCCGTTGCCTTTGCCCAGCCCAAGGTCAGCGAGTTTGTTGTAACACTTGCCGTTGTTATCGTGCCGCTGTTACCGGGTGTAGGTGGCGTGGTGTCGGGGGCAGCTTCCGGCGTCCTGTTTGCCTGCCCGAAGCCGACAATGGTATTACCCGTTGTTTCTACCTTGTACACCTGCACATAAATCGCCGTGCCGTTCGCTCCGGCAATATCAGTAGCCGCACTATATGAAGTAGCGCCGGTGATTGTTGTTATAGCAGCGCCATAAGCCGGAGCCGCAACAGAAGCGGCGCTCTTATTGTAATAGAAAGCGAAACCTGTCGCCGCCGCTTGCGGAGCTAGCGTTACCATGCCGTCACCCGCTGTCAGGCCGACTGTTAAGTTTTCTAGTACTGCCGCCGTCGTCTCGCTTTTTGCCGTATACGCCGCCTTGTTACCCGCCTCATCTTCGACCACAACGATAAAGTAATACGTCGTGCCTGCTGAAAGACTGCTGACATTGAATGTCGCAATATCCAGTGTGCCGCTTGTATTCAACAATGTGCCGTCTGTGGGCAGTCCGCTTACCATGGTAAAAGCGCTTGTTTTTTGATAGACAAAGTATCTTAATGCAGAAGTAGCGGATACATCATCTGTGGCCTTCGTCCAATTTAGAGTCAGTGAATTTGTTGTAACACTTGCGGTAGTTATTGTGCCGCTTCCACCGGGTACCGGCGGCACAGTGTCAGGTGTTGCATTAGGCGTTCTATAAACCTGTCCGAAACCAACAATGGTACTGCCAGTTGATTCCACCTTGTACACCTGCACATAAATCGCCGTGCCGTTCGCTCCGGCAATGTCTGTAGCCGCGTTATACGCAGTAGCCCCTGTGATCGTTGTAATCGCAACGCCATAAGCCGGTGCTGTAACAGAGGCATCGCTCTTATTGTAATAGAAAGCGAAACCTGCCGCCGCCGTTTGCGGAGCTAGCGTTACCAAGCCGTCTCCGGCTGTCAGGCCGACTGTAAGATTTTCAAGGTCCTGTACGGGCTCACCGTCTGTCGTCACGGTAACAACGCAGGTTGTTTTATGACCGCCGTCAACGGTGGTTACTGTTATGACTACGGAGCCTCCCGTAGCCCCTTCAGGTACATTGATAACACCATAGGCGTTTACGGCGGCTAGAGCGGGATTATCGCTCTCCCACCTTACACGTTTCTCGCTCGCATCCTCCGGGTCAAAAACCGCAGCAAGGGTTTCAGAGCCGCCGGCTTCTATTGTTACCGCAGTTTTGTTCAGGCTGATTCCTTCTACGGGAATAAAATTATCCGCGGAATAAACAGTAACTGTAAAACTTACGCTTTTACCGCCAAAACTTACGGTTATTTCCTGCTCACCCTCGACATCGGGATCAAAGCCGCTGATGGTACAATCGCCTATGCCCACAGTCGTACTCGTGCCATCAGAATAATTGATT
>WRLP01000035.1 GCA_009777535.1 Treponema sp. | reverse complement strand
TGCCCGCTTGCGATAATTATATCCGGCGACAGATATAATATCACCTCGGCATCAGGGTAAAAGAAATCCAACAGAACAAGGCCGTCGGGAATTCCACTGACATTCGCAGAATGGCGGTCAATGGCAACAAGTTTATGCGCCATGCCAAGGTCGGCGATTATTTCCGTATTTGAAGGGGCGGTAGATATAATTCTGTTAATGGAATTGTTAATTGTTACAATTCTTCCGCTGCGATCGACTATTTCTCTGCCCTTGTTTTCAGCGCAGCCGATCAATAAAAATACTAATATCAATTCACAAACAATTTTTTTAGTCATTGTTATGCCCCGTATCAATATTAATTCTCATTCCCAAGGTCAGTGTAATGCCCGGCATGGGATAATCATAAAACGATTCGTAAGATTCATTTAATATATTCCGCAATGTCCCAAAAGTTGAAAAATTCTTCCCTATTTTTTGATTAATGGCGGCATTAAGCAGAAAGAGAGGTCTTAATGCTGTAAGGTTGGCGGTGTCATGATAGCGCAGGCTTTCATAATGAGCGCTTATTGTAAAAGAACCGCTTGCCCAAATAAAATCAAGTGAAGCACCGATTGTATGTTCGGGGCTGTAGGGAATTCTCTTTTCGGAAGCAAAGGTGTAGCCGTAGCTTAACAGAAACGTTAAAAGATACTGATAAGAAATCGACGGCATTATTTTTTCCACCGGCCCAATGTCAACAGGTATTTCAAGACCGAGCCTGCTGTCCAGGCCGAAAAAAACGGCTTCCCCTACATTTTCCGGCCGCCAAATTCCGCCGCTCTTTGAAAACCAGTGTATAGAATCCTTTATCCATTGGGTAAATACTACACTTTCCAATATCAGCAAATTTGTTACACGCCATTCAGCGCCAAGATCCGCGCCCCAGCCGTCCTCGGGGCGCAGGTCGGGATTGCCGAAGCCTCCGCCGCCAGCCCAGTAAAGTTCTTCAAAGTCGGGGAACTTAAAGCTGCGGAAATAGTTGTTTTTAAGGGAAAGGGAATCTGTTATATTCCACAAAAGCCCCAGCTTGGGAATTGCCGTTATTTCCGCAGCGCCAGCACTCGAAAAAACCGCCTTTACAGACGGAATAACAAGAAACTGAGTTGCCGGCCTGTATTCCGCCGTAAGATATATTCCGCCGTCATGCCGAAAACGAATTCCCATCTCTGTAGAATCCAGATTGATAAACCGGTAATCGCCCCCGCTTCGCATAACAAGCCGCTCGCCGGAACACCAGCTCCACCGGTTTATGGCCGAAAGGCTGTGCTGGGCATGCCTTGAAAATTCTCCGGCCGGCGAAGAATAATCCATGCGGTAAAAATACCATGCAAGGGACGCCTCCGAGGCGAAGTCATCGCGAAAAGCATGGGGCGCATCAAGCATAAAATTGCTGCGTGCAGAAAAATCCTGTTGTTTGCCGAAATTACTCGAAAAGCCCGTTGCAGGGAAATTTTTGTCTCCATAATAAATGCCGGCGGAGGCGATAACTTTTGCCAAATCAGACAAATCTCGCACCACGGAAGCCGCCGCCCCGCCGTCCCACACCTCGTTATTGTCCTTTCGGCGGACATAATCGAGATAATCCGTAAACAAAAAATGATTTTCCGCGCGGCTCGCAAAAACGTTAGCTGTAATTGAGGTTTTTTCTCCGCCGTAGACAGTCGAAAGGGCAAAATTCTGGGTATCCAGCAGATCCTCCCAATGGGCGCCCTGTTTTTCACCGCTGCGATCACGGTATTCGCCGGGCAGCGCAGATATGTTGGCAACAGAGCCGCTCAAACGCAGCCCGCGTTTTTGTTTTTTAACAGTGATGATATTTACAATACCGCCCAGTGCGCCGGAGACATTGTATTTTGTATCGGAGCCGCCGTAAATCACTTCGATGCGCTCGACCGAGTTAAGATCAATCTGGCTGATGTCAAATTTTCCGTCCAGCGCAGAATCCGCCGGAACTCCGTCAATTAAAAAAGCGATGCGCTTTGAATCAAAACCCCGCAGATTAACTCCCGCCTGATTGCCGTAAGCGCCGTGGCGTACAATGTTCAAACCAAGCGTTTCGTGTAACAACACCGCAAGGTCTGCTGCACCCCGCCGCTCTATTTCTTCCCTGTCAATAACAGCCATCTGCTGACTTGTCCGCAGTATTCCCGTAACTGTGATCCCTTCATCTTCAAAAAAATATTCCTCATACTCGTCAGGGCCTTCTTGTGGAAATATGAAAAAGGGAATGAACAAAAACAGCAGAATGGTAATTGGCTTCATTTTGTGTAAAGCCCGACTATACTCCAGTCAACAAAATTGTTGACCTTGTCCAATGTAAATTCTACTTCTGCATTTTCGATGGTATCAAACATGGCGTGATCCCAGCCGGTATATGCATCGGCCATGTATACCGATTTGGATTTTAACTCTTTCCAGTACAACGCTCCGTACTTTCCTTCTTTTTCGGGATTTTCGCTGGACGTATACGGTTCACTTGTATAATCCCAATCAATGTATTTTGTAAATTCAATGATGAGTACACCGTTAGCTGCATTAAAATTGGGCGAGTTTACGATCTTCCCTTCATAACTGCCCACATAGTCAATGGTTTTCGCCGAAGCATCAATTTTAATAGTTGTGATAAACCCATTGGCATTATTACTCCATACGCTGTTGAGGCTTCCGGTTTCCCCATCCTCCATGGGACACCCCATGAACAAAAGTGCAGCAAACAAGACAACAAAAACCGCAGTAGCCTTGCGCCTTTGCAGCTCTCCTGACCACCCGTGAGTGATCGCCTTTGTGCGATGTAACCCGAAATAACTCATAAAACACTCCTTTTCCGCAAAAAAGAAGCCCAAAGACCGGCTCATCAATGACGAGAGATTCGTTTAATAACGATAAATACGGCTTTTCTCAGGCTCTTCCTCGAAGCTTGGAAAAAATGATCGGCCCAAACAGGGCCGTGTATATCAAAGTTTCCTGGCTTAAGGGCAATTTTTCCGCCGGCCTTCCCATCGCACCAAAGCGCAGACAGTGGCCGTATGTGGCTGCAGCTTCTTCCGAATGGCTGAAACTGCATGGTTTACCCGCCTAGGTAAACCCGGAATCTTCCCAATTACAGTTACGGGTTAGCGGGGGATTTCGCATCCAGTAGGTGCGGCACCCCACTTCCTTTGAAATATACGCTTTATAGATTATAACGATAAGAAGCTTATGTCAATCTGCATAATAAAGGGAAATACCGTAACGGTTATCAAATTTCCTGATATTTTTTAATCAGCTTGCTTATTTCTTTTACAAACCGCTGCTTGATTGCCATTAAATCAGAAAGAGCCATGTTAACGGATACGCCCTCTGCGGGATGTTCAAGAAATAGTTGATAGGGCATCAACTCAAGGACATCAGAAATATGCTGGATAACTTCGGGTGATGGAAAATTTTTACCATTTTCCACAGCGTTCAGGTAATTAGGAGAAATATTGACCATTTCAGATAATTTTAGCTGGCTTATTCCCTTCTTTTTCCGCCAAAACCTTAGATTATCAATAAATAATTTTTGGAAATGAGTCATATATAAAAAGCTAACCTTATTTACCTCATTATTTATACACTGAATAACAGTTATAACAACTGATATACAGTTGACATTTTACGTTTTTCATAGTATTTTACAGTTAGAATCCATGTAATAGAGGGGATTCAAAACCATGCAAAATAAAGGAGAAAACAATGGTAAACAAAAAAATGTTCTGGTTGGGAATACTGGCAATGATGCTGGTATTCGGAATGACGGTTGTTGGCTGTGGTGATGGTACAACAAATGGCAATGGTCTTACTGCTGAACAAAAAGAGTTTAAGCAAGATTTTTTGACCGAGTATAACGATTTAGATGCTGCAGGTAAAGCGGAATGGGCAGCAGAGTTTACTGGGGCTGGTTTACCCGCAAATCCCAATAATTGGAGTGATTCTGATTGGAAAAAATTCTTTGCACTTATTAAAGATGATGAGGGTGATGTAAATGTTAACGGTAATGGAGGGATATTTACTTTGAACCTTATTCCGTCGCAGTATAATGGGAAATATGTATTTCTCATGAATTATTACGAAAGCAGTCATACTACGGGAACTCCTTGCCTTTGTGATTATATTCCAAGGCTTGATGAGTGTATTTGCGAACCCGATTGTGGCGAATGTTCCTTCTCACCCGGCTTTTCAGAAGAAGATGAAGATATAGGGTTTCTCATGGGTGCACAAAGCATAAATTCGTCAAATCATACAATGAAAGGCGTTGTAATTTCCAATAGAATTGCAAATATTCCTCTTTGGTTTACAGCGGAGGAAAATTTTATTTTTTTAAGATATTCCGGTAATGATACTTTCAAAATTGATGTCATTATAAGTGATGATGAAACAATTGATTTTGAGCAATTTTTTGACTTTGATTTTTCATTTATAATTGGAAATGATTTGGGACCTGTTATTTTTTCAAATGGCAATGCTGCCAAATCATGGAACGAAGGTGAAACCTGGGACTTAGATGACTTAGACCACTCAGATGAATAAAAATTTCTAAGATATTAAAAGGAGATTTACATGTTTAAAAAAAGAATTAACATGATTTTGATTGTTTTTATAATGTGTATATGCGCCATTTTCGAAACAACTTGTGCTGTCGAAGGAAGTGTCTCGGCACCCCCACCAGAATTCTGTGGTGGAATAGAACAACCTCATACATGGGGTATTTGGTTTATTGAGACCTATGCCACTTGTACTGCGAGAGAACAACAATATAGAATATGCTCCAATTGCGATGTAAAAAATTATAAGGAGGTGGGAAATCCAATCGGGCATGAATATGATAACAACTGGGTAAACACTCCTGCAACATGCACAGAAACCGGAGGGTTAAAAAGAACTTGCATTCGTTATGGTTGTACACAAAAGGAATCACAAGGAGAGCAAACTCCCATTCTCGGCCATGTTTTGGATTGGATAATAACAACAGCATCCACTTGTTACGATTACGGTACACAAACAAGATCTTGTATACGAGAAGGATGTGAATATATCACTGATGAAACACAAGATGTATTGCCCATGGAGCATGATTTTCAAAATTATTTTTCTAATGATGATGCAACTGGCACAGCAGATGGTACAAAGACGGCAAATTGTGAAAATGGTTGTTGGACAACAAACACAATAAATGATGATGGAAGTAAACTAATTGCACCTTCTGCTCCGTTAGGAGTATCGGCACAAGCAACATATTCCATTTATATTACAATAAATTGGATTTACACGTCAGATATTAATTATTTTATTATATACCGCAGTACCGGTTCTTCTGATCATTTTGAATATTTAGCTGAAACTTCCAGTACTTCTTATAGAGATAATGAGGTGTCTACAAATACAAAATATCATTATATAGTAACTGCCATTGACAATAACAATTTAGAAAGTAATGAATCTAATGCGGTTTCAGCAACTACATCACCTGATGCGCCTTCAGGTGTAACAGCAACAGTTATAGGCAATAGCATCATTGTGACATGGAATCCCGTAGAGGGTGCATCAATGTATGTTGTATACACATTTACTGCAGGAACTTTTTATATTCATGATCCGAATATAACTCAATTCGCTCGTGTCTATAGTGGGGCTGTTGTAGGTGATTATTTTTCTGTAACTGCTTTTAACGCTACTACCAACTTGGAGAGCGCCAGATCAATTCAGGTTTATGCAAGGGTTGATTAGCAACATATGTTGGGGGCCAAGCTACATGCTTCTCAAATAGGCCGCCTGCTCCTTGGTGAGGTTGTCAATATCCACCCCCATGGCATGGCTCGCGCAAAAGTGCCTGTCATCAAATTTGCATGGTGTACCGGGTTGGTCAACACACTATACGTTCTTCAAAGCAGCGATGTAGGCGTTGCTTAAAATAGCCCCATCAGTTAATATATATATGTGAGCGAAAAGTTAATCTATATGGATTGTTGTTGTTTAAATAGACCTAATGATGATCAAACGCAAGACAAAGTTCGTATGGAAAGCGATGCCATTATAGCAATATTATTCAACTGTTTTTACGGCTCATGGAAATTAGTAGGGAGTGATATTGTTGAATATGAAATTATGAAAACCCCGCATCCGCTGAATACGGGAATGTTAACATCTTATTGACAGTAGATAAAGAATTTATAAAGAACTCTAGGCAAATAACTTCGTCATTAAAAGTAGAAAATCCAATTAAGTGGTACATTAAGGAGATTGAAAATGAATAATCAGATATTAACAAGAGATGTCAATACTATTAGAAGATTGGGAATTGATGCATTAACAGAAAAACTAGGTCCAATAGGAATGATTGAATTTATGCGCCAATTTGATTCCGGGTACGGAGATTATACAAAGGAGCGTTATAATTGGTTAGACAATTTAACTGTAGAAGAAATAAGTAATGAAATTAAAAACAAAAGGCAGTCGGCTGAACCCCAGATTTAAAATAACAGCTTATTTTACGCTCGCTTCTTTCTACATGCTTCCCAAATATGCCGCCTGCTCTTTGGTGAGGTTGTCAATTTCCACGCCCATGGCATCCAGCTTTATCCGTATTACTTCTTCGTCGATTTCCCTGGGTATATCGTAGAGCATGGGTTTTAGTCCTTTGGCATTTTTTGCTACATACAATACGCCGAGAAGCTGGATGCCGAAACTCAGGTCCATGATGTCGGCCGGGTGTCCGTTGCCGGCGGCGATGTTGACCAGGCGGCCTTCCGCCAAAAGGTTAAGAACCTTGCCGCCCGGCAGGTGATACCCGTCAATAAAGGGTTTGCGGTTTTCTTTTTTTACGCACATCTCTTCCAGGGCAGCCCTGTCTACTTCCACATCGAAATGTCCGGCGTTCGCGAGCAGTGCATTGTTTTTCATTATCTTAAAGTGTTCTGTTGTTATAACTTTTTTGCAGCTTGTTGTAGAAACAAAAATATCGCCAAGGGCGGCGGCCTGCATCATGGGCATTACGCGAAAGCCGTCCATAAGAGCTTCCAGCGCCTTAAAGCGATCCACTTCCGTAACGATTACATTTGCGCCTAACCCTTTAGCCCTAGAAGCCACTCCCGATCCGCAGTAGCCGTAGCCTGCGACAACAACGGTGCGCCCGGAGATCATGTTATTGGTGACGTACATTATCGCGTCCCATGTTGACTGCCCCGTACCGTGGTGGTTGTCGAAAAGGCATTTGCATTTCGCGTCATTAACGGCAAACATCGGAAAGTTGAGCTTGCCGGCATTGCTGCGGGCGCGCAGACGGTGAACCCCTGTTGTGGTTTCCTCGCAGCCACCCAGCAAATTTTTGGCATACTGCGGCGCCTCGTCGTGAAGCAGCGTTACCAGGTCGCCGCCGTCGTCGATAATAATGTCGGGACAAAACTCCAGCGCTTTTATCTGATGGTCGTGGTATTCCTTGTCTGTCGCGCCATGCCATGCAAAGACATCAACTCCCAGGCTGTCCAGAGCGGCGCACACATCGTCCTTTGTGGAGAGGGGATTGGAGCCGGTAACAGTAATCTGCGCGCCCGCAGCCCGCAGCACCTGGCCGAGGTAGGCGGTTTTCGCTTCAAGATGAACACAAACGGCAATTTTCAAACCCTTCAACGGCTGTTCTTTTATCATTCTTTTTTCAAGATGATTCAGAACAGGCATAAAATCCTTGACCCAGTTTATTTTTGCAAGTCCGGCTCCTGCCAGAGATTTGTCCCTGATTATACTCAATGTATTTTCCTCTTTTAGTTCATTAAAACGCCGCCGACAAGACAGCCAATAGAGCCAATGCCGGCCACTGTCATAACCGCAGGGGCCTGTGTGCCTCCGATCCGGTAAGCAAGAATCAGCGCAATGGGAAGGCAGATTACAATAGACGCAACCATCACATAAGCGCCGACTCTTGCAAGGGGGCCGCCCCTGGGTAAATCGGCTTCCGGCATCACATCCATCCAGTAGAGGTCCCACTTTTTAATGCGCGGGAACAGAAGAATTGTCAAAATGAAACCAAGAACGCAAGCGGCAATGGCATTGTTAATCGGGATGATAGTACCCAATACGGAGAATGGTACAAAACCAAGCAGATCCACGCCCCACGCAATGAACAGTCCGCAGGCCGCCGAAGCAAGTATTGCGCAGACCATGTACAGCACGATTTTCTTAAAGCCTCTGCAATCAGGATTTCTTTCTTCCGGCCCGAGCACGCCAAGATTATTCCACAGCTTGTATGGTATGTAGGCAAAAAGGAAATTGCCGACAAGGCCGAACAGCGAGCCGACGCCGAAGGTGCTGCCGAATATGTCGCCCAATGTGTTGCCAATGGCAGCGCCCCATGCGCCCGCCGGACCAAAAAACAGACCGAAGGCAACAGGGATCATGTTCCCGGGGCGGACTTCGGTAAAGCCGGGCACAAGCGGAATCGCCTTGAACGGAATAAGGATCGCCGCATAAATAGCCGCTGTAAGCGCCGTAAGCACAATCATCTTTGTGCTTTTCCACATTGTAAAAACTTCTTTCATAATTTTCCCCCTTATTACTTATATCCTTAAATCATGGCTTTAACAAGTAAAGCTTGATAAAGAACGCAAACCCGATCAATATCAATAATACAAATGAAAAAACATAATCCCTAGTTTTATATTTAATTGTTAAATAACTGACCCTCTTGTCTGAATAACCGAAGCCCTTGGATTCCAGCGCCATTGCAAAAACAGTAGTGCCCCTTATTACCGATACAATGGTCGGCACCATAAGCGGGACATATTTTTTCAGCTTCTGCATAAAACTCCCTGTTTCCACATCAAGGCCGCGGGATTTTTGCGCCTGCAGAATTGTGTCGGCGGTGCCGGCGATTAGCGGGATCATGCGAATGGCAGTTGACATGGCGAAAGCGCCGCGGTACGGAAGGCCCAGACGAATGCACGCAAGGGTAAGCTCCTCAACCTTTGTTGTGGAAACAAATACAATGCTGGTAATAATTATTATAACAAGCGAAAATCCCCCGCTGATGCCCCGCAGGAGCCCTTCTACGGAAAACCACAAAACGATCTTTGTTGGGCCGCGCGTGGTAAGCAGCCACACAATTACCGTAACCACAAAGATGGTCATCAAGACACCGGCGGAGCGTTTTACATTTACCAATGCGCGCCCCATCGCGGCGTAGATCAATACGAAAAGAAAAACTACTGCCTGCAGGGCAGGATTGGAAAGAAACATGAGCGTGTATATAAAAAATGTCAGCATTACAAGCAGCTTGGCACGGGGGTCAAGCTTGTGTAAAAAGGAACTAATGTCCCGGTACATATAAACGCTCATTGCAATATCTCCGTACAGTAAAGCATTTCATCAAGCGAAAGGACTGTTTTACCAAGCTTATTGGATAATTCGACGATGTGCGGCGTCCGCAGGGAATGAGTCCGCAGAGTCGCCTCGTCGGAAAAAACCTCTCTAGTAGAACCATACATGATGAGCTTACCGCCGTTCATCACCGCCACACGGTGGGCGTATTCCGCCACCACCCACATGGTATGGGTAATTATAATAACCGTGTGCCCTGCCTCGTTAAGCCGCCGCACAAGACTCATCATTTTACGCTGCTCTGTGTAATCAAGGCCGGTAGTCGGCTCGTCAAGAATAATTACTCTCGGACGGGCGGAAAGTACAGATGCAACCGCAATGCGCTGGCGTATGCCCTTGGATTTTGTAAATGGATCTTCCTGCTCATACCCGTCCAGATCGACGGCGTGGAGCGCCTCTGTTACTCTCTCTTTAAGTTCCGCCTCGGGCACGCCCCGGAGCCTGGGGCTGAAAACAACTTCGTCATAAATATTTTCACTGAATATTTGATGATCGGGATTCTGAAACACAAAGCCCACGTCTCTGCCAAGTTCAAATATTGAATGGCGGCTTGTATCCTTGCCGCAGACAATAGCGGAGCCGCCCGTTGGTTTTAACAAGCCGTTGAAATGTTTTACCAGCGTAGTCTTGCCCGAACCGTTATGCCCAACAATGGCCAGAAATTCGCCTTCCCTTACCTGAAGGCTCGCATTATTCAGCGCCGGCGTTCCATTGGGATATGTGTAACTTAAATCCCTTACATCAATAAGAATATCGCCGTATTTTTGTTCACGTTCCATATCACGGCGGCGCAGTTCTTCGTGCCTGTCTTTGTGAATAACGATACTATGCCTGTTAAAAGCCTCCAGTCCGGTTTCCGGATCGAGCGGCAGCGTATTTGGTTTTTCGCCCCTGTAACGGTGAAAAAACTCCGGCACCTGCAGCGGCATTAAACCGCAGTCGTAAAAAGCCTGGACATCTCCAAGCACTTCCTCCGCAGGTCCCAGCTTAAAAATATTTCCGTCTTTCATTAAGAGAACGCGATTAGCGTGTAACGCTTCTACGGTTTCATGTTCGATTACTATTAGAGTTATCTCTCCGGACTGCCGAAGCCTGCCAGCCAGATTGAATACTTCGATTTTACCAATGGGATCGAGGTCGGTAGTGGGCTCGTCCATGCACAGAATTTTCGGGCACCCCGCCAAAACTGATCCGATTACAAGCCGCTGCTTCTGCCCGCCGGACAGGGTAGCCGGCTCCCTTTTATCAAAGCCTTCCAGTCCGGTCAGCTTCAGCATTTCATCAATTGTCCTGTCTATTTCTTCGCGTGGAACAGAAAAGTTCTCCGGGGAAAATGCAATCTCCAGGCGAACATTGGTGGAAAAAAGCTGATTCTCGAAGTCCTGAAACACAAGGCCGATGTCCCTCGCCATATGGGAGACAGTTTGCTTCGCCATTTCTTTGCCGTTCAAAATAACGGCGCCTTCGTAACTGCCCCGCATCATGTTGGGAATAATACCGTTAAGGCAATATGCAAAAGTGGATTTACCCGCGCCGGACGGCCCCAGTATCATTAAAAATTCGCCGCGGTCTATATTCAGGCTTATGTTGTCGAGTGCCTTGCCATTGGTTTGATCTTTGTAGGAAAAGGAGAGATTTTGTATTTCAACTGATGTTTCCAAAATAAACCCTCCCGTTTTTTTTCGGCGAAAGCCGGCCGCCGATCACAAAACCGCGCTTGCAATCGGTATAAAAATTGGCCGGTTTACTTTGGTAATAATATCAGTTTTTTTGTTTGGACAAAAGGTATTTGTGCGCTGATGTAATAAGAACGCCGACAAGCCACACGCCGGCAACCATTGCTATTGCAATGTGCAGGACCATTGTAAAATGCTCAGCCGGATTCGGGGGAAGAAGAGACAGCGTAACAGCCCAGCCCGCTAGCCATGCCGACAGATCGAAAATTTTGTCCAGATAACAGGCGATAAAAACCGCAACTATGGCATAAACAAACAGTGTCAGGAATAAAAGCAGATTGGGGTTAATTCCGCCCCCAACAGCCATCATGGTTTTTACCACAAAAAAGGCCCAAAAGTTTCCCGCCAGAAAACCCAGAGTGATTTTCAGAGCGTTCTCTATTTTTATGCCATTCGCGACATAAAGCCCCGCAGTAATCAGCGCAACTGCGCCGGTTTTAAGTCCCAAAAGGCCGCTTAGGGTCGCCCAAAGGGGCGCTATAACCGCAACGAGCAGCGCCAATAATCCGATTACCTTAAACTTTCCCATAATAATCTCCTTGACAAAAAGAATTTGAAGCTGCAGGACCGAAGTTCAGCAACTATATAAGATTCTACAAAACTTGATTAAAATAGTCAAGAATTATTTCATACGAAACCAGATTGGTTTAGCGGAGGAATTTACCGGTAAATGATTAACGCATACCGCTCATCATCTGCTGCATAGCTGCAGGATTTTTTCCCATTTTGGCCATTTTTTTCATCATGCCGCGCATTTTTTCGAATTTTTTTATCAGCCTGGCTACTTCCGCCACAGAGGTTCCTGAACCACGGGCAATACGGCTGCGTCGGGTGGGGCCTATGATAAGATGGTTTGCCCGCTCCTTGCGCGTCATGGAGCTTAGTATCACTTCCTGGCGTTTCAGATCGGCCTTGTCAATGTCGTCTTCGCTGACCTGCCCCTGCATACCAGGTATCATTTCCAGCATGGATTGAAGGGAACCCATTTTCTTTACCGCACGAAGCTGGTCAAGCCAGTCTTCCAGGGTAAAGTTTTCCTTCTCCATTTTTTTCTGCATTTCCAGAGCTTGCTTCTGATCGATGACTTCCTGGGCTTTTTCTACAAGGCTTACAACATCGCCCATGCCAAGGATGCGGCCGGCAATCCGGTTGGGGTAGAAGGGCTCGAAATCTGCGGGCTTTTCGCCGACGCCGATGAACTTAATGGGCTTACCCGTAATGGTTTTCAGCGAAAGGGCGGCTCCCCCGCGGGTATCGGAGTCGAACTTGGTAAGCACAACTCCGGTAAGGCCGATTTTTTCGTCGAAGGTTTTGGCGATGTCTACCGCGGACTGGCCGGTCATTGCGTCGGCAACAAGGAGCATTTCATCGGGCTCAACATTATCTTTAAGGCGGGAGAGCTCCTGCATCATTTCTTCATCGATCTGCAGACGGCCGGTAGTGTCGACAATAACGGTGTCTATCAGGTTTTGTTTTGCCCATACAAGGGCGTTCTGATAAACCTTGACGCTGTCCTTTGCGCCTTCTTCTCTGTGAACGCTTACGCCTATCTGTTCGCCCAAAACGGCGAGCTGCTCCATGGCGGCTGGGCGAATCAGGTCACAGGCAACAAGCAGGGGACAGCGGCCTTCTTTTTTCAGACGCAGCGCAAGTTTGGCGGCGCTTGTAGTCTTGCCCGAACCCTGAAGCCCAAGCATGAGTACCGTGGAAATTACATCCGGCCCGCGCAGTTTCAGCGCCTGTGCGCCAGGATCAGTTTCGCCCAGGAACGAAACCAGCTTGTCATGAACAATCTTGATAAACTGCTGGCCGGGATCAACAGAGCGCAGAACTTTTTCGCCCTTTGCTTCTTCTATCGTAGAATTTACAAAACGGCGCACAACACGCAGGTTTACATCCGCTTCCAGCAGCGCCATTTTGATGGCGTCTACAGCATCTTCAATATTTTTTTCGGTAATTGCCGATTTGCCCGTAACAAAGCGCAAGGCATCGGTAATTTTTCCGGTAAGCCTGTCAAACATTTTTATCTCCATCAACTCTGGCTGAAATAACAGAAACTATTTTGGAGCGGCGTTCTTCTTTTTGCCTGTACATCTTCAAATCAACCTGATTCAGAAAATCATGAATAGACAGACCGGAATTTGTGGAATAAATGTCATAGCCATAGCTAAAATAAAGCTGATACGGCCTTATTCGTTTGCTGTTTTGGGTGTCAATAGATTCAGTAATGCGGTCGATAATTCTCTGTATATCGCTGTCGGCCTTCGCTGCCAATATAAACTCATCTCCTCCGTAGCGGGCGGCAAAGTCCGAATGGCGAATACATCCCTTAATAATGGTCGCCATATCGCGCAAAGCATTGTCCCCTTCAAGATGCCCCAGGGTATCATTTATTTCCTTAAACCGGTCCAGATCCAGCAGAGCAATGGAATATTTTTCTTTGATGTTAATTTTGGAAAGTTTATTGATAAACTCGTTAAAGCTGTGACGGTTTCCAATGCCTGTCAGGCTGTCTAGTTTTGAATCCGAACGGATAATAAAAAAATAAATGTACAGTATTGCCGCAGAAAAACAGGGCCAGATCAGGCTGCCTGTTTTAAAAAGACTGTCCAATGCCGCTCCCGCGCCTGTAATCACCGTAAAAACAACAATCAGGTACCCCTGGGACTGCCTGAAATCTTTTGATGCCAAAAAAACATCTGCAATAATTACCGCCACCGGCACGCAGTTTAACAGCAGTCCAAGAATTTGCAGTTTCCCGGGCAGGTAAATATTGTCGGAAACGGAAAAATAAAAACCAAAAGGAAGATTGATGATTATGCTGATTGCGTAAACTATCATAAAAATGCACACAGCGCTAAATATTTTTCTGGTTCTTTCAGGGTTGTTATGTGCAAAATAATCAATGAAAACCAAACACAGGCAAAAACAGCAAATTTGGGCAACATAAAAAACAGAAATAACGCAATACATAATAATGCTGACTGCTGTTCCAGGCATTCCTGAAATAACATGGCTGGCAAAGTCCAGTATTACCGATACAAACGCCGCGCTCAGCATACCTATCAGCAGCCTGCGCTGAAAATTATCGGTATTAAATTTTCGCAGGTAATCAAAAATAATCAGAATAATGGTAAGGCAGGAACCAATTACGGTATTAATATAGATTGCGGGGCTCATGACTGGGCTCCGTTTATTTTATCACCGGCGCGGCGCCGTTCTTCCTTGTACTTGTACATTAAGCCGTCAATGTGGGAAAGAAAATCATCGATTGACCTGGAACCGTCTGCAACATACACATCACAGCCATAACTTATTTCAATCTTAAAAGGCCTCGTATTTTTTTTGTTCAACTGTTTTATCTCTTCCAGAATCCTGTTTATTAAAATGTTAAAACCGTCTCCCGCCCTGGTCGCCAGTACAAATTCATCGCCGCCATAACGGGCGGAAAAATCCGATCCCCTGATGCTGTTTTTAATGATATTCGCCACATCCCGCAGCGCATTGTCCCCTTCCCGGTGCCCCAGCTTATCGTTTATTTCCTTAAAGTTGTCCAAATCGATCATAACAACTGTCCAGGTTTCGCCCGTTCTGCTTTTGGAAAGTCTTTCTGTAAACTCATTAAAACTGTAGCGGTTTCCGATTCCTGTAAGGCTGTCTATCTTGGTATCGGTCTGGATAATAAAAAAGTAGAAACACAGCAGCGCTGCGGTAATACCCGGCCAGATAAGCCTTAGCTCGCCGAAAATAACATCAAATGCTGAACAAAAAACAGCCAGTCCCAGCAACAGAAAAATTATAATTACGGTATTTTTTTTAAGAATCTTGCGGCCGGCGGCAATTTCATAAAAAATAAAAAAGACCGTACAATAACTGAAAATCAACTTTATGAAAAATGCATCTCCCCTGCAAAAAACATTTCCTGTTTCATCAATGTAATAATAAAAATGGAATTTCAAATTCAACAGCAGTATAATTAAATGAATAAGCGTAAAAACGGACAAGGCAATAACTATTTTTTTTACGCGCGAAGAATCCCTGAATACCATGTAATCCAAAAAAAGAACAGATATGCAAAAGGACAGTATCTGAAAAAGGTAATACACAAAACATAATCCGTACAAAAAAAACAGCATGGCTTTTCCCGGGATTCCTTCGCACATATAAAAAAGAAAGTCGGTAATCAGGGGTATAAAAACGAGAATTAACAGGCTGATAAAGATATTTTTTTGCGTATGATCCGGATTGTATTTCCGGATGTAATCGGCAAATATCATGACAATAATAACTGCCGAGCCAAGAAAAATGTTTAATGCCAAAGCAATTTGCATTATTCCGGTTTATCCTAACCCACTTAAAAAATTCCGCAGAAAATCCAGCGGCTTTATTTCACGGTTTAAAATTTGATACAATCCTATTGAAACAGGCATTTTTAGTTTGTACTTTTCCGCCAGAATCCACACATACTTTGCGGCGGCCACCCCTTCCGGCAGATAGCCAATTTCTCCTATCCGGGCCAAAAGATCTTCCAGGTTCTTATAGGAGTCAAGTATATTTTTTTCGATTATCTCCCTGCCAAAACGCCGGTTTCTGCCCAGGATCGAGCGGCAGGTAACGTCCAAATCGCCAATTCCCGATATAGACGTAAATGTTTCCGGGTGGGTTGCCCCCATTGCCATGCCCAGAGTTTGTATCTCGTTCAGTCCTGCGGCAAGAAGAAGGGAATCCGTTCCGTCGCCGAACATATCGTTTTTGTCTATTGTTTTAATGGCGTCTAACATGCCGAAAGCAATGGCAATTACATTTTTCGCCGCCGCCGCTACCTGCACGCCGCGTACATCGAACGAAGAAAAAACAAAGAGTCTGCTGCTTTTAAGCAAGTCCCGAAACCGGATTGAATTTTTGGCGCTTTCACTGGCGGCGATCAAACCGGTAATCTTGCCGCAGGAAACTTCTTCGGCATGGCTGGGGCCGGCAATGTATACAAGCGACTGACGGTAAAAACCCGGCAGATAATCTTCGAGCGTTTCGAGAATTAGCCGCGGCCCTTTGGCGGTCGGAAGAAAGCCCTTGGTAATTACCGCAATGGCGGTTTCCCCTTCCTGAATAGAGCTTACAGTGAGAATTTTTTTTATGGTATCGAGAAGAAATATCGAAGGCGTCGCGAGAATCAAAAATTCCCTGCCTTTTACCGCCTCTTCAATATTGTTGGTTGCCTTCAGGTTTTCCGGCAGCTCAACATCCGGCAGATAACGGGAATTCAGCCGGTTTTTATTGATGTCATCCCTTACAGCCTCTTCAAAACACCAGATTGTTACTTCTTTTCCCTTCTCGGCAATGACCTTTGCAACGGCCGTCCCCCAGGCTCCGGCTCCAAGTACAGCTATTTTTGCGCTCATATACTAACCCTGTGTCCAGGGCGACTTGCGGATTATTGTCGCCTTGCGGTCGTAGCCGACCGATACAATATTAATCGGAGTTTCGCAGTAACGCTCGATAAAATCAATGTAGTCCATTGCTGCCTCCGGGAACTCTTCGTAGGTGAGCGCATCAGCCAGGTTTTTCTTCCACCCGGAAAATGTTCTAAGTACCGGTTTGGCGCCGTTCAGCTCCTCAATTGAAGAGGGAAAATTTTCCACGATTTTATCCCCGATACGGTAAGCAATACAGGCTTTTATTTCCTCGAAAGTATCGTACACATCAAGATGAGTCATAACCAGACTGTCGATGGAATTGGTAAGACATGAATAACGAAGGGAAACCAAGTCCAGATACCCGCAGCGCCGGGGTCTGCCGGTTGTTACGCCAAATTCGCGGCCGGTCTCACGTACAAAACGGCAGAGTTCATCTTCATGGTCAGGATCAAATTCACTGGGCAGGGGGCCGTTCCCGACACGTGTTGAATAAGCCTTAAAAACTCCCAGTACTTTATCGATCGCACGCGGCCCGATACAGCCGCCAACCGCCGCGCCAGCCGCGCAGGACATACCGCTGGACACGTATGGATATGTTCCCAAATCAAGATCCAGAAGCGTTCCCTGGGCGCCCTCGAAAAGTACCTGGGAATTTTTCCGGTGGTTTAAATAAGATGAAAGATCGATAGACATGGAAAGGATTCTGTCTGTGTAGGGTGCAAGAAAATCACGGTCTTCCTTTTCCAGCTCATTCATTTTATCCTTCCATGCAAGATCCGCAACCCGTATGCCTTCCCTTTCGCTCTTCATGGAATATGAAATGCCAATGCCCCTGCCGGTTGTGCCTATTGGTTTTTTTCTGGCCGCGTCCCGTTCCTTATCAATTCTGATATATTTTGGCAGTACAAGATGTGCCCGATCGGAAATCAGAATTCTACCCTTGGTATTTATTCCTCTGTTTTCCAGCATTTCAATTTCGTTGAACAGCGCCTCGGGATCAATAACCATGCCCGCACCCAGTATCACAATTTTATCAGGATAAAAAACACCGGAGGGGATCAGATGTAAGGCATATTGTTCGCCGCCGATTACAATGGTATGCCCTGCATTGGCTCCGCCCGCAAAGCGAACTATAAGCTGCGCTTCCTTGGCCAGATAATCTACGATCTTGCCTTTTCCTTCATCGCCCCATTGGGCGCCGATGACAACAACTTTCAATGAATACCCCCATGCCGGAAATACGGCCGGCTAAAAAATTGTATGCAACTACTATATTCTAGTGTAAAATAACGGGTAGTTCAATGAGCCGTTATAAACACCGGTTTTGAACTTGAAGAAACCGAAACTTGTCACCGTTTTGTAATTTGTTATATCATACGATACAGGGGAGAAAAATGACTGCCACAATACCTCTTACTCCGGTTATCCAAATTGATGAAGAAAAGTGCTGTAATTGCTACGCCTGTATAACCGCATGTCCTGTTAAATACTGCATAGACGGTTCCGGGGAAAAGGTAATGCTGAACCATGATCTGTGCATTGGGTGCGGAAATTGCATCACAGTCTGTTCTCATCAAGCCAGATTATATATTGATGATATAAACAACTTTTTTGAAAATATTAAGAGGGGAGAAAAGATGATTGCCATTGCGGCGCCGGCAATAGCCTCCTTTTTCTCCGATGAATACCTTAGGCTGAACGGTTATCTAAAATCGATTGGCATCGAAGCGGTATTTGATGTAAGCCTTGGCGCTGAGCTGACAGTTCTTTCCTACGTAAACTACATTAAAGAGGAAGATCCCCGGCTGGTTATTGCACAACCCTGCCCCGCAATAGTAACATTTTTGGAAATTTATCAGCCAAAATTACTGCCCTTTTTAGCACCTGCAGACAGTCCAATGTTACACATAATAAAAATGATTCATGAATACTATCCTCAATACAAAAATCATAAAATAATGGTTATTTCTCCCTGTATTGCCAAAAGAAGAGAATTTGATGAAACCAGACTGGGTGACTACAATGTAACAATGCTTGCCCTTAAAAAGCATCTCCAGGAGCATAACATTGATCTTTCGGCTTTTCCGGAAATTGAATATGAAGGAATAAATGCCGAACGTGCTGTACAGTTTTCTTCTCCGGGCGGGCTTCTAGATACTGCCGAGCGTTTCATTCCCGGCATCAGGAGACGAACCCGCAAGATAGAGGGAACCCATGCTATCTATCCGTATCTGGAAGAAGCCGCAGAAGCGATTGATAAGCCCGGCATAACATTTCCGCTGCTTGTGGACTGCCTGAACTGTGAAAAAGGCTGCAACGGCGGCCCCGGCACAGGGAACGAAAAAAAATCGATGGATGAGCTTGAATCCCCGGTGCTCAAGCGCAGCGCCGAACTCGAAAAACGGTTTAACCCCAAAAAACTAGACAGACTATACAAGAAGTACCATAAAATGTTGAGCCAATACTGGAAGCCAAATTTGTATAAACGTACATACCGTGATCTTTCGGGTAATCTAACCCTGAAATATCCAAACGAAGCTGAGCTTGAGCAAGTTTTCCGTAAAATGAGAAAATACAGTTCCGAAGATTTATATGACTGCACGAGCTGTGGATACGGCACCTGCCGGGCAATGGCAACGGCAGTTTTTAATAACCTTAACAAGCCGGAAAACTGCGCCCATTATAATCTATCCCTGCTTGAAGAAGAGCACAGCCATATTGTCGGTCTGAATAAAAAGCTAAAAGATCACATAACAGTTGCTCTTGAGCTGATAGGGGGAATAAATAATGTGGTCGATAATCTTAATAAAGAAGTCAGTTCACAGCAGGACGCGGTAAACCAGTGCTCTTCGGTAACGGAAACAATTATCAGCTCACTAAAGAGCACTTCCGAACTTTCGCGAAATAAAAAAGAAGCCATGAATGAACTGATCGAGAACGCCTCGCAGGGGCAGACGTCCATGAGTGAAACCATCACATCTGTTCAGAGCATCTCCCAGTCGATAGATGGTATTGCCTCGGCGATCAAGATTATAAGCACCATTGCCGCCAACACAAACCTGCTGTCCATGAACGCCGCCATTGAAGCCGCACACGCAGGCGATGCAGGGCGGGGGTTTGCGGTGGTAGCTGATGAAATAAGGCGTTTGTCGGAATCTACCAGACAAAATTCCAGAAATATTTCCCAAACCCTGTCTAATATTATCTCGGGGATAAACACCACTTCGAAGTGTTCTAATGACACGAACAATCTGATTAACAACATATCCGAGGAAATCCACAGCTTTACCGATACCATGACGGATTTTATCAATACATTAACCCAGTTGTCTGTGGATAGTTCGGAAATAACAAAAGCAATGGACAGCCTGCGGGAACACAGCTCCGCGGTAAAAAGCGGTTACTCTGAAATGCTTTCCATGACGGACAAACTAAGGGAAGATATGATTGACCTTTCCAAAGTATCAAACGAGGAACTCAAAAATCTAAAAAACGGAGTACAGTAGGCGTTTACGGGTTTTCCTGCTGTTATCTTGGTGTTTTTGCCACATCGCAGATGCGCCGGGCCATGTTTTCCAGGGAAACCTGCTCCATAACATGCCCCATCTCGTGGGCAACTCTGGGCATTCCATAGACCACCGCGCTGGCTTCATCTTGTCCCAAAGTCATGCCGCCTTCTTTATAGATAGTACCAAGGTGTTGTGCGCCGTCCCGTCCCATTCCGGTCATGATTACACCCAAAGTATGATTAGCGTAGGACATTGCAACCGAAGCGAAAAGAACATCTGCGGAAGGCCGGTGGCCTGATACCAGCGGTGTGTCCGAAAGACGTGCGACTGCATTTAGCGATTTTTTTTCTACTTCCAAATGCCTGTTTCCCTGGGCAATCAGAATTCTGCCTGATTTAATGATATCGCCGTCTTCCGCTTCCTTAACATCCAGGGGGCAGATGCGATCGAGGCTCTTTGCGAATTCACTGGTAAAGCCCGGCGGCATGTGCTGAACCACCACAATGGGAACATTAAGATCCGCATCCAGTTGGGAAAAAACCGTACGAAGAGCATCAGGGCCGCCGGTACTGACACCAATGGCAATGATCTCTGTTTTCCCCGGCTTACGCATCTGAGCCGGCGGCTTTGCCGGAAAGGCGGGGGGCTCCGCATGCAAATAGGAAAAAAGGTCAGATGAATGATGGGTGCTTTGGGCGGCTTTGGGCTTGTATTCCATCGGAGAAAGAACTTTTTTACCCTGAAGCCGTCGGTATGAACTGCCATAACCCAGCAGCATACCCACAAGAGTGTCCTTTACGACGTGAATATCTTCTGATACCGATCCCGACGGCTTCTGAATAAAGTCACTCGCACCCAGAGACAGGGCCTCCATGGTGATTTCTGCCCCACGGCTGGCGATAGACGATAAAATCACTACAGGAATTCTAATGCCCTGCTTCTTCCGTTCCTTAAGAAATTCAATGCCGTTCATTTCCGGCATTTCCAGATCCAAAACTATTATGTCCGGATTAACCTTGGGTATTTTCTGCAGGGCGAACAAACCATTCATTGCCTTATCGGCAACAGCCAGCCCCGGAGTATCCTCAATCATTCGGCCTATAAGGTTGCGCATCAATGCGGAATCGTCAACTACTAATACTGATATTTCATCTGCCACAGTAAACCCCGCTAAATATATTTACGATACAGAGTAGCCCATTCGGTCTTGACAAATTCAAATTTGGTATCCATACCGAACAGAGATTCTGAATGACCAATAAAAAGAAAAGATTTATCCGCCATTGCATTCCAGAAACGTTTTATGACATCAAGCTGCGCAGCTTCATCAAAATAAATAATTACATTACGACAGAATATAACATCAAAGCCCTTCTGTCCGGCTTCATTCTTTAGATTGTGGTAATCAAATTTAATTTTAGATAAAATTTCAGCGCGGATTTTATAACCACCGTCTACCTTGTCAAAATATTTTGCCAGATAATTATCCGGAATTCCCACTATCCGGGATTCATTATAAAAACCCTCTTTTGCGCTCATAAGGCATTTTAATGATATATCACTGGCCAATATTTCAAATTTCCACGGCGGCGGCAGGACTTCGTTCATCAGCATGGCTATTGAGTATGGTTCTTCCCCGGTTGAACAGCCGGCGCTCCAGATTTTTATGGTACCCGGGCCGCCCTTTTTTATCTTTATAAGTTCCGGAACCACATGTTTTTCGAAAGCGTCAAACTGAGGCTGATTCCTGAAAAACCTGGTCAGGTTGGTGGTTACTGAGTCAAGAAAGCCTTTTAGCTCGTCCTTATTTTTGGAAATTTCTGAAAAATAGGTCTTGACCGAAGCCATGCCGTTTCCCCTAAGCCGTTCCTTGAGCCTGCTTTCCAGTATCGCCCGGTTGGTTGGGGTAAAAGTAATACCACTTTCTGCGTAGATTAGACTGCGATATTGCTCAAAATCGGCATCGCTAAAGAATTCGGCATCAGCCATATATTAATACTATGTGAGGACGGTTGGTCTGTCAATGGCAGGCTGTTACCTAAAAACTCCAGGCAGCAAACAATTTTACCAAATTATTATATTTTTGGGTATCGGGAAAATTGCCGAATAACCCCCGTTCAAAAGAAAAGCAGTCTGCAATACCCACAGAAAAATGTTTTGTAAAAAAGAAATTATATGTAACATCAGCAAATAACCAATAAACAGTTCCATAAGATAAAGCGCTTGTTCCGGGATAAGACCAAAGAACGTAGAAAAACGCGTTTGTATCCAGCCTGCCCAGCTTGCCAAGTTCCAGGTTTACATATAGCTTGCTGTTAAAGCCATAGCCGTAATTTTTGATGTCTTTCTTGCCTTTGGAATGATTTGGATGGTAGTATTCCGATGCGCCAAAAAAAGTAAAACCTGCATGAAACTTGGTCTGAAAAGAAACATTTTCCGTAAATAAATACTGATACTTAATTGTCCAGTCCAGAGCGTAACTACTTTGATCGACGGTTGAATCATACATATCAAATTTTCCAAGGGATATAAAATCAAAATGAAGCGAAAGACCGGTGCTGAACATACTTTTTTCAGAATGAAACGGAGAGAATGAAAACAGGTAACCATCTGAAATAAAACGGATATTATTGTAATTTCCGCCGTCCATTCCAAGGGTTACGTAGAGTTCAAAGTGATCGTAAGGAACCCTGCTATTCTGTTCAAAGGGATTGCCGTAGATGATAGAAAAGCCAAGTTCGCCAACAGGCCCCTGAAAAGAAAATACTTCCTTTTCGTCCGGCGATATAGAGGAATGGGTTTGGGCATAACCCCCGCCAATGCTAACCTGAAACAACTGAAGATTGCTGCCGTAATTCGGCGGCTCCCAGCCGGAAACCAGCCGGTGAAAACCAACCATGGGATTGATAAAAGCGGCAACAGGAGCGGGAAAACCGGCAGCGCAGGCTTCCAGATACAACCGGTACAGCATTTCTCCCATACTCAGGGCGCCTATAGGGGCTACTATGAAATCGTTATAAGCCATTTGCTGGCCTTCGCCAAATGATTCCCAGGTGAAGCTGCCAAAGACGCTGAAAAAGAGGGATTCATAATAATTAAATCCGTTTGCCCTGGCGGCGCCGTGATACATGGCACCCTGAATGGGATGCCCAAACTGATTTACTTTATAACCGTCAGTTTCTTCCCACTTCCAGTCGCCGGTAAAATTACGACGAAGTGTTTCTTCGGTTGGCAATGCCCAGGGAGCGCCATAAGAAAGATTGATAAGGGTAACAAGCCAGTTGCTTGCCTGTATCTCCCCCGCCGCGATAAGGCCGTGCAATACTGATTTTCCAAAACCTCTGCCGGAGACAGACCACTGAAGATCTTCCGACTCACCTTCCTGGGACAAAACATTCTGTGCCTGAAACAATGAAAAGAAAAGCAAGCAGAGAACCGCTAAATATTTTTTTTTCACTTATAAAATCAACCTTGACACTATCTGAACTGTTGTGAGAAAAGTACTATTATTTCATTTTTTTGTCAATCTTTACAATCGGAGCGCTTCTACCATATAACGGATATCATGGCCGTCTTCGCCCTGCCGTTTCATTTCTATCACGAATATTATCGAATTCCCCTGAGGATCGATGATAACTCTTTTGATATTGTAAGATGCTATTAAAGACCGCTTAATTTGAGGATTACCGACTGTATATCTGCTGACCTGGCCGTTGCTGAAATGTGTTTCCAGATTGATTTGAAATGAAGATTTAAGATTCTGCCCCGAACCTTCGGTGGAAGAAACGAGATTTGCCCGGTAAAATTTATCAGTTAAAAAATCACGGAATTCAATGGTTTCTCCGGATGCCGGCGGATTGGTGTCCAGGGAAATGTACAGAGGCTGCCCCTGATTTGGAAAACTTACACCGTATCGGCTGGCAAGGCCAGAATTGCCTGCAATCAGCCGGTAAAGGACACCGGAGCCGTCCTGCCCCGCCAAAATTGGATAATCATGAGTATAGGAAACCCTGCCGCCGGAAACAAAGTCATTGCTCGCTACGTCCACAACATAAAGCTCCGCCCAGGGTTTAAGAGTCGGCGACTGTACTCCGTACTGACCGAACATAAAGGTTCTGCCATCAGTTGAAAAGCCAAGATCCACAAAAGAAGCGGAATCTCCCCCCCACAGACCGGAAGCAAACAGCAGAGTTACAAAAATTATGGATATAATTTTTTTCAGTAACATGGAGTTCTCCTCTTTATAAATATCGGCTTTTCAGCCTAAGTCTTGAGAAAAACAGCAGTTATTACTATGCTGACTTATGACCCTTTCAGAAAGAAACGCTTTTTTTAAAGCTGGAATTATTCTTGCTCTGCTCTGCCTAATCATGGTTTTTATCGCATCTTTTTATATATTGCCCGCCTATTCCTCGCTGGACACAGAAAATATCCGGCGTTCTGACGGGATATTACAATTTTTTACAGGCCGTATTTTAAAAAACAGCTTTTATGCGGTTCACACTGCCCTGTCCGCCGCCGTTATTTATTCGCTCATATCGATAATTCTTATTTATTATTTTTTTGAAAAAACCCAGGCTGCAGAAATACTCTTTATCGCTCTTTTTTCGATTTCATTATCCCTGGAAGCGCTAAGGCTTGTTGTACCATTAAATGCTATATTTGAAATTACTTCGCTCTACCGGCTCATGGCGTCCCGAATCCTGCTTTTCGGCAGATTTTTCGGTATTTTTTCCCTGTTTACCGGCAGTATTTGCGCTGCCGGCCTGGAAATGCAAAAACCCAGGAATGTTATCCTGACAGTCATCGTTGTTACCCTGGTCATAACCCTTGGCACACCAATTGATATTCACGCATGGAACTCTGGTTTAAATATGATATTCGGTTATAATTCGCTGTTCAGGCTTGTTGAAACAACCATATTAATAATTACGGTCATCAGTTTTTTCATCGCTGCCAACAGCAATGGTTCAAAAGAATATGTGTTTGTTGGCTTGGGAACATTTCTAGCTCTTATTGGCAGAAACTTCCTGATAAGTACAGACAACTGGGCAGGGGCAATACCGGGGATTTTACTTTTATCAACAGGAACGTGGTTTATCTGCACCCGGCTGCGCAAAATTTATATGTGGCTGTAATTCAAAAAGCACCCTGCTATCCTTAAGATTTCCGGACTTTATTCCGATAATGTACAACCATGTATTTTTTCCGGCTGCTTCTTTGGAGGGGAAGGGCTTTATGCACATTGGCAGTTTTGTTTTTATTGCTTCCCGTTCTTGTTTCAGCGGAGGTTCGCCCCCTCTCTGCACCGGAATCTGATGCCGTACTAAGAAGCGGTCCGATTTTTCCCCATTTTTATTTTACAGATACCATAAACGCCGTGAAAACAGCGGAGGCTTCCAGGCCTTATTGGGTAAGTTCGCAAACAGAATTTGAAGCCATTAACAGAATCAGAACGGATCACACATCGCTTCTGCTTAATAATGATATTCTTGCGTATTACGGTCACCCCAATTCAAGGAATATGGGCATTCTGGGCCGTTACTCGATAGAAGAGCTGGATAAAAAACTTTCTGAGCTTGCACAGGAATACGAAGCAGAGAGCGGCGGGCGAAAAATAATTAAAGCTTTTTACCTTATTTACGGGACTGTCTGGCCGGAGGGTGAAATAGGAATTTTAAATGATAATATTCTGAAACGATATATTGAATACGGGCTTGAAAACGATGTATTGATTTTTATTGATCACCAGATTGGTCGCTACGATCCGATTAATTCCCTAAGGCGAATGCTGCCCTGGCTGCAATATCCCAATGTGCATCTTGCCTTGGATCCGGAATGGCGCACATCAAGACCAATGCAGGAAATCGGAAGCCTTACAGCGGAAGAGATAAACAGGGCGCAGCAGATCATGGAAGACTACATAATCGAGAATAATATTCCCGGAGAACGCCTGCTGGTAATACATCAGTTTAATTACCGCATGATTAGAAACAGGGAAGAAGTAAGGAGTGATTTTCACAGAGTTAGGCTCGTCCACTGTGCCGACGGTTTCGGCGCCCCTCATCTAAAGCGCGCCTCTTATGACTACAACACCCAGGCGGCAAATATTCCCGTTAAAGGGTTTAAGCTGTTTTACAACTCAGGTATACCTGGCGCAGGTTATGACAACCCATTGCTGACGCCAAAAGAAGTATACTCCCTAACGCCCCGGCCCTATGTGATAATGTATCAGTAGGGAAAAGGTAAAAGGTAGAAGATTTCCTTTTCGTCCGTGTTAAAATCTGCTAAATTTTTTCTAATTTTCTTCCAAAACACTAAAGCACCACACATCTATGCGCCATATATATGTATGAAAACTTTTATAAAAAAGTCGTTTGGGCGACTTGACCCCCTCAACGATTTCCTTTTTTACAAGGTAATGGGCGAGAAAGGATGTGAAGTCCAATTACTGGGCTTTCTCAATGCGGTTCTGGGAAAAACAGGAGATGATAGATTCACTTCCGTGGAAATCCTGGAAAATAAAACATTCACGCCGGATAAAATCGGAGATAAATCTGTTACATTCGATGTGCGAGCTGTGCTGCAGGCTAAAACCAAAATAAATGTGGAAGTACAACTGCGCAACCAGTTCAATATGGATAAACGCAGTCTCTTCCACTGGAGTCGTGAATTTTCAGGCAGCCTAAAAGCAGGGCAAGATTTTAACGAACTTCCCGATGTGATTGCCATTAACATAGTCAATTTTGACTATCTCGGAACAAAAGGCTTCCACAGTTGTTTTCACCTAAGGGACGACAAAGAACCAGACGTAATTCTAACAGGTGCTCTGGAAATACACTTTATTAATATGGTAAGATATCGTAAACTTAAAAAGAGGTTTGATGATCCTCTAATTCGTTGGTTGACTTGGTTCAACAAGAACAACAAGCTGGAAATAACAGCGGAGGTGGTAAAGATGGATGAAGCGATACTTAGCGCTGACGAGAGGCTTGCGTACCTCTCCGGTGATGAAGATGCTATGGACTTATACCACAGGCGATTCATGGCTATGTGTGACCGCACAAGCGAGATAAACTATGCCTACGCCAAAGGTCGTGCCGAAGAGCGGCAGCGTTTTCTGGAACTATTAAACCAAGGACTTTCGGTAGAAGAAATCAAACAACGCATACAATAATGGAAAAGAGAAAAGGTGAAAGGTAAAAATTCGTGTCGCGTCCTGGTGTAAAATTGACACCAGGAGGAAGAAATGAAGAACGGATTTGTAACCTACAGTGAATCGTTCAAGATGCAAGTTGTGGAGCAGATTAGGCTGGGCAAATTTGCTACGA
>WRLP01000034.1 GCA_009777535.1 Treponema sp. | reverse complement strand
TTTTAACATTTGGGGCAAAATAGTTTATTTTGGGGGTTTTAAACCTCCGCCAAAAACTAAAAATTGGGGGGGAAAAAAAAAAAAACCCAAAAAATTTTTTTCCCCCCCCCCCCCCCCCCCCCAATACACTAATCGTCAGCGAAAAGCCAAATACCCTTTGTTTCTTCTCAAAACTTCCGGATTTTTCCCTATGGAGAAATACCGGTTTTTTTAATTCCATTGCAAGGAGGCAGTTTATGAAAAAAGCTGCAATTTTCGGTCTGGTTCTGGTATTATTCGCCGGAATCGGGTTAATCAGCTGCGAAGGTCCGGAGGGGCCGCGCGGTATCCAGGGACTACCGGGAGAACCAGGTGAAAAAGGGGATGACGGTGCAGCCGGACAATCCATTCAATGGAGGGGGGAACTGGCTTCCGCTCCGGCAAATCCTCAAAACGGCTGGGCGTACTACAACACCGCCAATGGAAGGTCCTATATCTATTGGGACGGCTGGCAGGTTCTTTCCCGTGATGGTGAAGACGGTGTTGATGGCATAGACATCCTCTGGAAAGGCGAGTTGGTGGATCACCCCGACTCTCCCGAACTGAACTGGGCGTATTACAATGTGTGGAAAAAGATCGCGTTTATCTACAATGGCAGCGCATGGGAAGTTCTTTCCATGGGAGCGGGTATATTCAACGGACCATCTCCCATCAACACTGAGTACGAGCCCTTCCGTGTCATTATTACCACCGACCCGGAGTTAGACGACCTTAACTCGTTGATTCACATGCTGCTTTACTCCAACGAGATACCACTTGTCGGCCTGGTCTACAACTTCAGCCAGCACCATATTTCACCCATGTGGGATGCAGATGGCAACATAATCAGGAAGGGAAGACGCTGGACAGCTTTTAACGAGCCAAGCCATATAGACGTGGGACTCAATGCCTATGAACAGGCGTATCCTTACCTGGTACAGCATGATTCAAACTACCCGACGCCCGCATATCTAAAATCCATTACCAAATGGGGCAATGTTCACTGGGCTGAGACGCAGGCAGGTACAAACGCAACAACATACCCCGATTTGTCTGTAGCGACCGAAGGCTCCAACTGGATTAAGCAGCATGTTCTTGATGACGTACCGGGCAAGCTGTTTATCACGGGATGGGGCGGTATGGCTTCTGCAGCCAGGGCGCTGGAAGAAATTGCGAATGAAAATGCCGCCGATATTGCGGCTAAGGGTCCGCTCTATCAAAAAATAGTAGACAAAGTGGTCCTCTCCACATACGGGTTCCAGGATCGCGGCTGGCAGTATCATATCCTCCCGAACTTCCCCGACATGATGTGGCGTTCCGGCGCTATTGGTCCATGGGGCTACGGCGGCAGCACCGCTGTTTCAGCCGCCATTAGGTACCTTATGGAGCCTGACTGGATGTCAAAGAACGTTACAAACGTGGGACCGCTTGGCAAAGTTTACCGTGTTGCCGGGACTTGGGCATATCCTTACAGAGCCCAAATGGCCGACGACAAGGACGACCCGCTCAATGGGCACCAATGGAACGCCGCCGGCAACATCACCCACGGCAGGCCCGGCTTTGATGACGAAGACGGTTTCTATTTAGTAGCGACAACTGCTGCCGAGAGAACTGCCGCAGTAGCCTACGCACAAAGTGTTGGAATAGGCAGCTTTGCAAGGGGCCAGATTTGGCTTCAAAATACCTGGGTATCCGAAGGGGATTCCCCGACCTGGGCATTCCTGGTTAATAACGGCCTGCGCTCATGGCAGCATCCAACCTACGGCGGCTGGGGCGGAAGGCTTCAGAAGAATAGTGTTGGCTCTGGCGCTAATGCCGGCTTGAATATGTGGGGACCAGCTACCGATGCTGCAAGCTATACAGGCACTGCTTCCGGTTCTGTCCGGGCTATCGACCGCTATTGGGAAGCAATCATGCACAGCTTTGCTACACGCCTCCAGTGGACAATTAAGCCGCCAAGCGAGACTAACCATCCGCCGCTGGTAGAGGTACATAACAGTATTACCGATGACTATACACTCGACTTTGCGGCAGATCCCGGCGATGCGATTACCCTTACCGCCGATTTCTTTGATCCTGACGGCGATACGGTCAGCTATAGATGGTGGCAATATCAGGAAGCCGACACTTATGCTTCGGCTCTTCCCGACATCCCTCTTCCAACTGCTGCCTTTTCTTACCGGACATTAACATTCACGGTTCCGGCAGATGCTAACCCCGGCGACACCATACATGTTATATGTGAGGTAAAGGACAATCCGGGCCAGGGCCGGCTCCCGCTTACCAAGTGGGCGCGTGTTATTGTTACTGTAAATTAGTTATTAGTGTTGATTACGGGGCTGTCCGGCTGGGCAGCCCCTTTTTAAAAGGCATTATTCCATGGCGAGGTTTTTATCATTTTTATTGATTGCGATCGTGTCATTTACAATATCGTGTAACAGAAGCAGCAATCAGCCCTTCCCCATTGACGGACACTATGTAAATGATGAGTTTGATATCTACAAAATAACCTCCACAGGCAAAGATACGGCAACTCTGGAAATATTTTCCCACAGAGTCACGGCGGGATGGAATCCCATGCTGATGTACATGAATATTATTGGACAGAATCCTGTTCAAATGCAGGTAGATATTTCCAACGGGGGCTATCTATTGAAAGACCCTCTTTCACAGCCTGGGGAAAATGATTGCTTTATTTATAAGGAAGATGATGATGTATACATGGAAATGGGAATGGCCGTTTACAGAAAAACAGAGCTTCCATTTGATCAGGAAACACACCATAGAATATCCGCGTTTTTACATTCAACAATGGGATTGAGGTACGATCAGGACAATCAGGGCGAACTGTGGATGGTTAAGCCGCAGTATCCTGAAATTTTTACCGCAAAAATAATTATTGATGATGCTTTTAGGGTTTTAAGCGTTGAAGAAGGCAGAATACTTTTCCAGGATAATCGTTTTATTATTATGCTTCCATCTTCGGAATTTTATGTAAATGACGCGATGGAATTTTCAGGTTCGCTTTTTTTGCACGATCTTTATTTATTATTTATGGCTTCCGGTTATGACGTGGAAAACTTTACCGCTCCCCAACCGGGAGATTATCTGTATGAAGCGCTCTATAAGGCTGAAAACTTCGAAATTGAAGAAGAAAGCGTCAATGCTGATTATGACTTAATAAGTATGATAAGCGAAGGAACAATTATACAATTCCCAAATTTCAGCAGAACAGAAGAAACCAGAAAGTGGATTTTTGATAAAAACAAAATGCCGGTCTCTACAATGCCGGTATTCGGCTCAAGGGAGATATTGGATTATACCATAACAAGTGATACAGAGATGCATGTAAAACTTATGGTAGATAATGAAAAGGAACAAAGGCATTATACAGCAAATTTTATATTTAAAAAAGGTAATTGACAGTACTTCTACTGCTGGACAAAGGTTCAATCATTGTCTATAATTATTTACTATAAGTAATTATATCATTAAAACAGCAAGGAACAGACAAGGACATGTTTCCGGAACAACGGCGTGAAAAAATAATAGAACTGCTTCGTGAAAACGGAAGCTGCCGCGTCCAGGAGTTAAAGGATATTTTTCAGGTTTCTGAGCCGACCATTCGTCAGGATCTTGAAGCCATGGAACAGTCAGGGCTCATTGTCCGGCAGCACGGCGGTGCGTTTTTAAGCAATTATTCTTCATTTGCCTCCAATATTCAGCTCGCGCGGCACATCAATATGGATAAAAAAACCCTGATCAGCGCAAAAGCCTCGGAATTTGTATCTTCCGGCGACAGCATTATCCTGGACTCCGGGACCACTGTTGCCGAGATGATAAAACACCTTACCAACAGAAAAAGTCTTAAAGTAGTTACACCGGCAATAAATATTACCCTGGCGCTGGGGAAAGAGCCAAGCAATACCATACTAATGACCGGCGGTGAATTCAAGGCGCCGACACTCTCCCTTACAGGAGAAAACGCTTGCCTGGTTTTCAAGGATCTCTATGTAGAAAAGCTCTTTCTGGCAGCCGGCGGCTTTTCCCTTACGGCAGGCTTAACCTACCCCAGTTTTACCGATTTATCCCTTAAACGGGCAATGATAAATTCCGCCAAAACAGTATATCTGCTGGTGGATTCCAGCAAATTGGAAAAAGTACTGTTTGCTTCTCTGGGATGCCTGGACAGAATAAATTATTTAATTACAGATGCGGGCATAACCCAGGACTATATCAGCAGGCTGGCCGGCATGAACATAGAAACGATCGTTGCTGCCGGCCCGGCATCTTCTGGTTGAATCAACCCTCCAGTAGTTTTTTGTAAAGCGAATAATTCTCTCCGTCAAAACAGACAAAAACCACACGCTTTACAGCCGGCGCTGAAGGCAGGGTCTCCCTGACCGCCTTAACGGCGGCGGCGGCAGCCTTGTCCCTTGGGTAACCGTACACCCCGGTGCTGATATTCGGAAAGGCGATGCTTTTCAGCCCCGCTTCCTGTGCAAGCAGCAGGCTCTTGCGGTAACAGGATGCGAGTAATTCCGGCTCCTCCTTCCCGCCGCCATGCCAAACAGGGCCTACTGTGTGGATAATGTGCTTTACTGGAAGGTTTCCCGCGCCGGTAATAACCGCTTCCCCTGTGGGGCAGGCAGCCTCGTTCCTTTTAGCCGCTGCGATTTTTCGGCATTCTTCCAGCAGGGACGGCCCTGCCGCTCTGTGTATCGCACCATCTACGCCGCCGCCGCCCATAAGGCTTGAGTTTGCAGCGTTTACAATGGCATCGACCAATACCCTGGTAATGTCTCCCTGTATAACTTCGATCTGCGCCATATTCCCTCCTTACTGTTATCCATTATACTGATGTTATGCCTAAAATCCAAATGAAAAATCCCCTGGTCGAAATAGATGGGGACGAGATGACGCGCGTACTCTGGTCGCTCATAAAAGAAAAACTCCTTCTTCCGTTTATTGAATTAAAGACCGAGTACTACGATCTTGGCCTTATGAACAGGGACGCGACAAGTGATGCCGTAAGCGCGGCGGCGGCGCAGGCGATTCTGCGGCATGGAGTGGGCGTTAAATGCGCCACAATTACGAGTAACGCGGCAAGGCAGAAAGAATACGGCCTTAAACAACTGTACCCAAGCCCAAACGCCACCATTAGGGCGATACTTGACGGAACGGTTTTTAGAAAGCCCATCGTAGTTTCCAATGTTAAGCCGTCTGTGAGTACATGGAAGGCGCCCATTGTGATAGGCCGCCATGCCTACGGTGATGTTTACAGGGCGGCGGAAATGGAAATTGATGGGCCCGGCAGGGTGGAACTTGTATACACAAAAAAGGACGGCGGCGAACGCCGCATCCTGGTAGCGGATTTCGACAGCCCCGGCATTGTCCAGGGAATGCACAATCTGGACGTCTCAATCACAAGCTTTGCCCGCTCTTGTTTTATTTACGCGTTGCAGGAAAAACTGCATCTGTGGTTCGCCGCCAAGGACACAATTTCCAAAACCTACGACGGCCGATTCAAAACTATTTTTGGTGAAGTATACAAAAATGAGTTTTCGGATAAATTTGCGGCGGCAGGCATCAGCTATTTTTATACCCTTATCGACGATGCAGTAGCGCGTGTTGTAAAGGGCGAAGGTGGCTTTCTGTGGGCATGCAAAAACTACGACGGCGATGTTATGAGCGACATGGTAGCGAGCGCCGCCGGAAGCCTTGCCATGATGACAAGCGTGCTGGTTTCACCTAACGGAGTTTATGAATACGAGGCAGCGCACGGAACAGTGCAGCAGCACTACTACCGCTGGAAAAACGGAGAAAAGACCAGCACAAATCCGGCGGCGCTGATTTTTGCGTGGACGGGAGCGCTTGCAAAGCGGGCGGAACTGGACGGCCTGGCGGAACTTGCGCACTTTGCACAAAAGCTGGAAAAGGCGGTTACCGGCGCCATCGAAGCGGGCCTGATGACGGGCGACCTCGCAAAAATCGCAGAGCCCGCCGCGGTCAAAACCCTTGACTCACAGGAATTTTTGGATGCGGTTGCTGAAAGGTTAATTCTTTCTTAACAATTCCATCGGTTTAAGCCTGCCGGCCCGGCGTGCCGGAATCCATGAAGAAACAACGGAACAGAGAACTGTAAAACAGCCAATCATAAATACCATAAACCAGTCTATAACAATGGGGATTGTTTCAAGGTAAAAACCAGGATCCAGTATCTTCACTTCGCCGCCCTTAAAAAGAGCGGAAAAAAAACTGAGAAGTTTTTCCAGGGAGCGGATTAAGGTGTTGATATTAATACCGATGAGCAGGCCAAGTATAATGCCGATTATCCCGCCAATGAGCCCCGTAAGAAAACTTCCCCACAGAAACACACCGGCAACTCCTCTTGTGCCGGCGCCGGTTACCTTCAGTATCGCTATATCCCGATGCCTTTCCAGTACCAGCATGGAAGTCGCAGAAGAGACATTTACCGCCGCTACAAGAACAATCAGCGCCATAATAAAGAGAAGCATCTGCCTTGTCGATTCGTATGAGCTGTACTGGGAACGCAGAAGGTCTTTCCACGAATAAACACTGTAACCGGCGCCCAATGCCGGATAAAGCGACCAGCAGAAGGCATCTGCATTTTTATAAGGGTCGTCAATTTTTACGATAAGACTGGAAGAAGATAATTCATGGGATAGAATACGCTGCCCTCCTTCCCAGCTTATTATGCACCAGAGGGCATCCAGTTCATGGTACCCGGAAGAGACAATGCCCTTTACAACAAAGGAAGTCGTCCTGGGAATGTTTCCCCCGCTCTCGCCGGTTCTGATTGTCATAAGGCGGACGGTATCTCCCGGCTGCGCCCCGATGGCGGTGGCCAGGTTTTCACCTAACAACATATCGGCGCCGGTCTCCGGCTTTCCCTCTCCTGCGACTATTTTAAGATACGAGGCGCTTCCGGCATCATCCCAAAAAGACGGATCTGTTGCCCGCACAGTGGCGCCGGTTCTTCCCTTGCTCCCGACAAGTATTCCCATGCCTCTCTGTTCCGGCCAAACGCCCCTTACCCCCCTGCGTGTAAGTATTATTTCGCTCTCTTTTTCGAAGTTTGTGCCTTCCATCATATTAAAAACCTGAACATGGCCTGTTCCCAGTTCAAGGTAACGGTCGATAATGCCCCGGATCATTCCATCGGCGACCAGAAGGGTAACAATAATCGGGATAAGGCTTACCGCGATGCCCGCAGCGGCGCCTCTAAGATAGCGGCCGCCTTCGTGCGCCCTGCCCCATAAATACCTAAGGGCTATAAAAAAGGGAGCCTTGCTTTTCAAAGCGCCGCCCCGGCATCGCCGCCGTTTACAAAAAGCTGCCCGTTTCTCAGCTGATACCGGACAGACGCCCTTGCGGCAACCCTGGTATCGTGTGTAACAACAATAAGGGTTTTTCCCCACTTTTCGGCGCCGGCATACAGCAGTTCTGTTACCATTATGCTGTTGTCGGGATCGAGGTTGCCGGTGGGCTCGTCCGCAAGGATTACATCCGGATCGTTAACCATGGACCTGGCTACTGCCACCCTCTGGCGTTCGCCGCCGGAAAGCTGGGACGGAAAGTGGGTGAGCCTGTCTTCGAGTTTAAGATCGGCGAGCAGCAGCCTTGCCCTGTCGAGGGCGTCCTTTTTTTTCGTTCCGGCAATATAGGCCGGCAGCATAACATTTTCCAGCGCCGTAAAATCTTTCATCAAATAATGAAATTGGAAAATAAAGCCGATTTTTTTACTGCGGTAGACAGCCATATCTTTTTCATTAAGAGAAGTAATTTCCTGCGCACCTATGTAAACTTTTCCTTTATCGGTTTTATCCAGACCGCCGAGGATATTCAGCAGTGTACTTTTTCCGCTTCCGCTCTGTCCGCTTACGGCGGCGGAAAGTCCCTGTTCGATTTCAAGGCTTACTCCTTTAAGAATCTGGAGCGTTTCAGCGCCGGAAATATAGTTTTTTGCCAAGTTCTCGGCCCTTACCATGATTTTATCTCCGGTAACATTACTCATAACGCAATACCTCAGCAGGCTCTATTTTTGATATTTTTCTTGACGCAAACAATGCCGCAAAAAGCGCGGAAAAAAGGCCAAATAAAAATATAACAACCACTTCATAATAAATTATTCTGGACGGAATTTCCTTTATATAAAAAACCGCAGGGGAAAAAAATGCAAAATCACCGGCTTCCCCCGCTCCAAAAAAAACAGCAATTACGTTTACCGCACCAATTAATGTATTAACCGCCTGTTCGATAACAGTAAAGAAAATTTGTATATTGGACGCTATCAGCAGCCCGAAAACAAGGCCGGCGGTGGCTCCGGAAAAACCGACAATGGCGCCGTCGAAAACAAATACAAAGCGCACTGCCCTCCCGGTGCCGCCAAGCGCCCGCATCAGGGCTATTTCTTCCTGTCGTTCAAGTACCGACCTCCGCTGGGCCTGAAAAATATTCAGGCCAACCACTATAAAAATAAGCCCCACCAGAATGAACATAAAAAGTTTTTCTGTTCTAAGGGCGCCAAAGAATGAGCGGTTATAATCGCGCCAGCTTGAATAAACAATTTGCCCGGATAAACCATCAGAACCGTTCAGGCCGGAAAGCCCTCTTTTAACCTGTGCCAGTATGCTCCTGTCCTGAAAACGGTTATTTAATTTCAGCCCAAGCACAACCTCATCTGTGCCGGTAAAAGAACGTGCACTTTCTATATTGATGAAAGCCCAGCCTGTATCATAATCATAATATCCGGTTCTAAATAATCCATTAACAATAAATACCGCTTTCCCGCTGTCTTCGTCATCCGCGGGAGACAGAATTCCCGATATCGAAAACAGTGTAACTTCGTCGCCCATCCTGACGGAAAGCCTTCTGGCCAATTCCGCCCCCAGCAGAACCGAATTGGAAGACGAAATATCAAAACCGCCTTCCTCAAAAATGAGCATTCTTCCCAGTCCCGAATCATGATGCGCAGCGTCAGGCGGCAGCCCCCTTACCAAAACCGCCTGTTGACCTGCCCTTCTGCCCCTTGCAAGCCCCTGAAATTCCCTGAAAGGAACCGCGGCTTTAATTCCCCCGGCAGTAAGGGCTGCATTCCGTATATCTTCAATTCCTTCTTCGTTAAAGGATTCTACACGCAGATGGTAAGAAGAAATTTCCAGGATACTTTCGATAAAACTCAACTGAAAGCCGTTCATTACGGCAATAATCACAATTAAGGCAAGAACGCCGACAGCGATTCCCAGTACCGCAAGTGGATTTCTTCTCCCCTTAAAAATATATCTTCCTGCAACAAACCAAATCCAGTTAAATTTCAAAGCGGTTCTGCCCTACCTGTTTCCGGTTCTGACTTCGGAAATCTTCCTGCCCTCTTCCCAGACCGCCCTTAGTATTATCTGATCATCCATATAGAGTTCTTCAATTTCGCTGTTACCCATTGTAAAGACAACCCGCTCCAAAATACCGTTACGCAAATTACGTTCTACAATCCGGCTGCCGTCATCACCATATTCAAATTCTATCGATAGTCTGACATCCCCCTCTTCCTTAACCGAAGAAGTAATCCTGTCTCCGGACCAGATGTTGCTGATAACCCAGACAACTTCATCGTCTTCATCGTACAAGGCTTGCGAAAGAACTCTGCCGCGTTCATCGGTATTGTATATTATACGGTAATTTTCAGCGATATTTAAATTGCCAAAAAATTCAAAATAAATGCCGGGTTTCTTCTGGATAAAGCCGGCTTCTTTTGCAGCGCTTAGAATATTGTTCGGAAAGGCAACCCAGACAGGATCATTTTCGTCAAGCCGCAGATTCTCATGATATACTCGTTCAATGGCTCGCAGAAATCCGGATCTGTTGTAACGGTAATTATCGGTGTAAAGTTTAACAAGGAACCCGTCGCTTTCAATGGTTGTTTCTTCGGTAAGCGCTTCTGCAAGCAGAGGTTCTTCATCTGTTATTTTACCACCCGCTATTTCTTCTTCATATATTTCTTCATCCGGTATTTCTAAATCTATCGTACTATTGGCCATATCCCTGCCAGGCTCTTCATACCAGGTAACGGCGCTTATCACCGTTCCATTGTTATAAATATAATATGTTATTCTTTTTCCCCCGTCGTCCAGAAAATGATATTCTTCAACTATAAGCCTGTTTTCGTTGTAGATTTCTATAAAACCGGTAATAGAAGGTTTTTCTTCTTCGGCTTCTGTTATTTCATCTGTTAATTCTTCATCAAATGTTTCTTCACCTAATGCCTCTTCATTCTCTGCTTCCCGTACACCCTGATTGAAAGCGGCAACCAGAACATTCTGCCCGTCATAATCCCTGAATATCCACTGCCGCCTGGTTTCTTCACCGTCGGAATACAATGAACGGATTTCTATATAATAATTTTCATCATAAAACGGCAAAAGATATTCCGGCAGTTCTTCCGCCTCGACAAAATCGATTACAAGGGCGTATTTTTCGCGTAACGCCACAAGGCGGGAGGAAATTGCCTCCAGGGCCATGCCTCCGGCGTTTGACCTGTACCATTCGGCCGGTTTTATAAAACCGGGCGGCTCTCTTTTGGGTGTTTCCTCCAAAGCGTCCGTATCGAATAAAGAGAGATCGTCTCCCCTTATTGGCCACGATTCATCCGATTCCTGGGTAATGGCAGCGAAGCCCGCCAGGAGAAGCAGGACAATAAAGACAGCCAAAGCTGGTATGCTTTTCGGCTCATGTTTCTTTTTCAAGACCGGCAAATTCCCTTGCAAACGAGTGGGGATTAAATGTTTCAATATCCCCGTATTTTTCGCCTGTACAGATATACACTACAGGCAAGCGTAATTCCGTTGCAAGGGAGAAAACCACTCCCCCCTTTGCGGTAGAATCGTACTTTGTAAGAATAATCCCCTGCGGGGCAACTGCTTCGCAGAAAACGGCGGCCTGCGCCAGGGCGTTTCTGCCGGTAGTCGCATCCAGCACAAGATACTTGACATTCTCAGCATCGCCCGCTTTTGCCGCCACAACCCTGTCTATTTTCTTTAACTCCTCCACCAGCGCGGACTTTGTATGCATTCTGCCCGCCGTATCCGCGATTATTACATTCCCCCCGCCCGAACGCGCCGCTTCCACAGCATCGTACACAACCGCCGCAGGATCTCCGCCGTGCTGGTGCGCAATAACTCTTACTCCCAGCCTTTCGCCGTGTATTTTAAGCTGTTCAATCGCAGCCGCCCTGAATGTATCCGCAGCGGCAAGAATGGGCTTTAAGCCGCACTGCCGGCTGTAAAGAGAGGCAAGTTTTGCGGCGGTTGTGGTTTTGCCGACGCCGTTAACACCCAGCAGGAGGATCACGGTTAGTTTACCGGCCGGCGATTCATGCTCGTTAAAAGGAGGAAAGCCGCCGGCTTGCGATACATTTAACAGTTCTTTTTCCAGCAGGTCGGCAAGCAGTGCAGGCACTGATTCGCCACCCCTGCTTTTGTATTGCTGACGCAGAAGCTCAACCATATTAAAAGCCCGGGAAGCCCCGAAATCCCCTTCTACAAGAAGATCGCATAAATCTTCCAGCATCTCATCGGTAACAGAAGGTTTTCCGGAAAAAAAAATCTTTATCTTTTCGCCAAATCTCATTTTAATTTCCCTGTATACTTACGGGTCTTGCGATTTTTGGTGCATCCTTGCTGGATATATACATGTATCTGAACATTTGGAAGGTGCTGTAAACAGCGGCTACGCCAAAAGCGGCTAACGTGCCCATGCTGATAAAATACATTCGTTCATTGTAATCAGAAAAATCAGTATGCAGGATACCCCGTTCATAATAGCCATACCTGATTGCCTCATCCGAACTGGTGAACAAGCCATAGGAAACCCATGCTGCGATTCCGGTTAACCATGTCGCTCCCCAAGCCCAGTAATATGCGTTACGCGCCCTGTTAACCCTTCTTTCTCCCGCGAGGGGCATTCTGGTTTTACTGGTAACTGATGCTGACGCATCTGTTTCCGGACTTAGGAACACGGTTTTTGCCGTTTCATTGTTATATGCCAAAACATTGACATACTCATATTTATTGACGGGCAGGCGCAGTGTTAGCGGGGCCTCGCCGACATACAGGGCGCCATGATAAATACCGGCCGGAAAAGAAGTTTCTACCAGAACATCTGTGTACTCCAGGGGGCGAAGGCTCGCCGTTATTTGCAATAGTTCTCCCGGCGCAAGCTCTGTTTCCACTGTTTCGCCTTCATAATCCGGCGCCGACATGGTTATCGTAATATTTCCCGGGGGATACTCCATCGGCTGTACACTTCCCCTGCCCGCGAAAGATCTGTTTATCAGCACGAGCGTTTCCGGCGGTTCGGCATGTACGGCAACCGCCCCCAGATTATTTCCTGCGAGAACAGCAATAAGCCTTCCGGTAATTTCCTGCAGCGCGTTATCGATATCTTCCGTGGAAAAAATAATATTATCTTCGTAAATATACGAACGGGTATAAGCCGTAAAGAGTTTTATCGTTACATAATACCTGTCGTGAAAATCCTGTATTTTACCCTGAAGAAAGGCGTTAACCCTTTGGCTCTGGCAAAAACTGTACTCCGCACCGGCCCTTGGAGGTTCAGGAAAAGTCCCGCCAAGATTACCCTGGGTAAGCCTGAATTCCGGCTCCTGGTTTATAATCGGTCTTGTTTCTTCAACCAATTCAAAAGCAGCGTTAAGCTTTTCTATATCCGCATCCACTCTGGCCAAATTCTGCCTGTATCTAAACTGGGATTCGCCTCTGTAAATAAGGAGCGCTCTTTCTTCATGTTTCGCAGCCAGGGCTTTTGCCGACGCCGAACGTGCCTGGGCCCAGGTATATCCTTCATGGTAGGTGTATTCAGGCGACAGGCGCAGCCGGTAACTTGTCAGATTTATACTGTCAACCAATGACCTCATAAAAAGGCCGGCGGCTACAGTTTTGCCTTCCGGCAGCGAAGCAGTATCAAAATTAGTTATACAAAGAGTCCATTCATTTTCCAGCGTTTTAACTTCTTCCTCTTCCTTTTTCCCAAGAGCGGACAGAGAGTAACAAACAAGAAAAAAATAAATGAATAAAAAAAATATTTTACTTTTCATTTCTCCTCAATAAAGCGTTTTTTTCAAAAGCGCTGTTCTTCCAGGATTCTTTCAGGTACCCTTCTATAAAACAATCAATATCTCCATCCATTACAGCCTGAATATTTCCAACCTCAACTTTAGTGCGGTAATCCTTTACCATGGTATACGGCTGGAAAACATAGGAACGAATTTGGCTGCCCCAGCTTATGTCCTTCTTTTCCTGGGCAAATCTTTCATTTTCTTTTTCCTTTTCCTGCCTGTAATGCTCATACAGCCTTGCCTTGAGCATGCTCATGGCTACGGCGCGGTTTTTTATCTGGCTGCGTTCATTCTGGCAGGCAACTACAATCCCCGTGGGGATATGGGTAAAACGTACAGCGCTGTCGGTCTTGTTCACATGCTGGCCGCCGGCGCCTCCGGAACGGTAGGTATCGACTCGTAAATCCTCGGGTTTAATATCAACTTCTATGGAATCGTCGATAACGGGAAAAATATAGACAGAGGCAAAGGATGTGTGCCGCCGTGAATTTGAATCGAAGGGGCTTATGCGCACCAGCCTGTGTACGCCCGATTCTCCTTTCAGAAAACCATAAGCCCATTCACCGTCAATACGGCAGGTAACGGATTTAACCCCCCCTTCGGCATCAAGGCGGTCAATTTCCTCGGTTGAAAAACCCTTCTGCTCCGACCAGCGAAGGTACATGCGGTACAACATACCCGCCCAGTCACAGGCTTCGGTACCGCCGGCGCCGGAATGTACGGACAGAAAGCATGAGGAGTTATCCAGCTCGCCGCTCATCAATTCAAAAAGATTCTGCTTTTCATACCGGGCGCCCAAACTTATTAAGGTTTTTTCTATATCGATACTCTCGCTCTCGGCCTTTGCTTCCAGGGCAAGGTCGACAAGTGTGGAAAGATCGTCTATTTCGCAGCGGAGGGCTTTCCACGGCTCGTACCTGTTTCTTAGGCTTTTAAGAGCTGTCATGGTTTTTTCCGCGGCAGCGCTGTCGTTCCAGAAATCAGGCCTTGCCGCTTCCTCCTCGATATCTGCTATACGCCTTGAAAAACCGGCGTCTTCAAAGACGCCTCCATGTTTCATAAATTCGCATTTTTAAGTCGCTGACCGGCTGACCCAGTTCAATTAGAAGCATATTTTCTCCATATTGTGAAAATAACAGAAAAAGCGATGTTTTACAATCTCTTTTACCTTTTACTTTTTCCCTTTAATCAACTTCGTGCACGGTAAGATCAATGTCCAGTGCGACACGGTATGTTTTTCCGCGCTGAATGTTAAGGGTTTTAATGACTGTATAATCGCCAATCTGGAATTTGGCTTCATGCGTGCCGGGTTCGACCTGTATGGGGCCCCTTGCCCGCGACACCGGTGCATTGTTAAGAAAAATCGATGCGTTTTCCGGCCCCTCGAAGATAATTAACGGCGTGGGATCCTGCAGTTCAATGATCAGTTCAAGGGTTTTCGCCCGTTCTATAACAAAACGGCGGCTTTCGTTCCGGTAATCTTCGGAAAGGACAACCAAATGGTGCTCCCCTTCCCTTAGAATCAGTTCATCATTTATATTTTCGATCAGCACATCGTCGATCAGCAGCGTAAACGGCCTGGACCGGAGTTGGGGGGGATAGCGCGGAACAAGCCTGACAGCTCCTTCATCACTTAAAATTGGCCTGGCTGTTAGCTGAAAGACCATATTTTCCAGCTCGGCGGTAAGCCCCTTTACAACCGGAATAAACCTGAACAGGATTGGAAAGGAAGCCGGCCGGACAATGCCGGCGGGAACCGTTACATAGGGAGTTGTACGCAAACCATGAGCCGGGCGGATTGGTATCTGATAAACATTTTGAAGTTTGCCGGGTAATGGCTCAAACAAGACCTGGGTACCTTCCAAATCGGCTACTCCGGCAGCGACCTGGCGGTTAAGATCATTATAAATCACGATAACAAGGCTGCCCTGGTATGAAAGCCATGCCTGCGGAGCGGAAAGCTCCAGTTCAATGCCCCTTAAAAAACGCCGATCGGCGCCAAGACTGATTGCCGCAGCCCCGTTTATTCCAAGCGAAACGGAGCTTCCGCCCGCCCTGTCGAAAGACACCTCCAAATCACCGGCGACCAGGGTACGGAACGACTCCGGATAAATCCGCAAGGCGAGAAAGAACAGAAAAATTGGTACAAATAATCTGATTCGCGGCATTTTTTCCTATGAGCGGAGTCTGCCTCCGGGATCTATCGGCCTTCCGTTTTGCCTAAGCTCAAAATGAAGATGCGGTCCGGTTGACTGGCCCGTTGATCCAACCCTCCCTATAAGATTACCGGATTTAACAGCGGTTCGCAAGGTTGTTTCCACTTTTTGCAGATGGCCGTACAGCGATGTCCATGTATCAGAATGTTTTATAATTATATAAATTCCGTATACCGGATCTTCGCCAATTTCGGCAACAATGCCGTCCGCAGTTGTATAGACAGCCGTTCCCTCGGGTGCAGCCAGATCCAGTCCTGTATGCTGTACAACATTGCCGGTAAACGGATTCTGCCTTGGGCCAAAGGTACTGGTCATGGAAAAAAACTGAAGGGGAAAGCGAAAACCGGAATTAAGAAAAAAAACCCGCTCGGTTGGAGTAAAATCGTCCCCTGGATAAAAATAAAAAGGGCGCGATCCCGAACCAACAGAACTTATTGTTATTTCCATTGGGCTCCGGTCAATTGCCCTGGCGGAGAAAAGGAGTTTTTCCAGATCGGTACTGATATTTGCGGGGATAAATATGCCCGGGCAGGACGGTAAGAGCAGGGGCCTCCCTGTCTCCAGCATCATCGGGTTGTCAAGTCTGTTAAGGCTTGCCAGTGCTGAGTAAGGAATATTACAGCGTGCAGCAAGGAAAAAAATGTCTTCGCCCTGACCCGGGCTATACTGATAAATTGTCAGGGATTCGGCGGCGGCAGCGGGGTTTCTTTCGTTGGAAACCAGTCTTCTGCGGTTGCCTTCCACATCCGCGATAAACTGCCTGAAACCGGTATCACGCCCGTCCAGCCGCGCTATTTCCGGAAAGCCAGTATCTAGGTCTTCAGATGCGCAAAGGGAAGAACACAAAAATAATAAAAAAAAAGCAAGGGGAGCCCCCTTGCCTGTTTTTCCCATGAGCAATTCCTACCCTGCCGAAATGGCTTCTGTGGGGCAAACACCGACACAGGCGCCGCAATCCTGGCATGTTGCCGGATCAATCCAGCGCTTGCCATCTTTTTCACTGATGGATTCAACCGGACATTCACTGTCACAGGAGCCGCAATTAACACAAGCGTCACTGATTTTATGTGCCATATATACCTCTCTCTAAAACAGAACTAGTGTAAGAATAGCACAATTAACATGGAATAGCAAGGTTATATTTGAAACATTTTGGCCGACAATAAAGTATGGTATTTGTGGGCGTTCTTATCGGCATAATCATCCTCGCCGCCATGGTTTTTTTGGCAATATCAAAACAGTCAAACCTAACCACACGAATTGCCTCTCTTGTTGCCCTCGCGGTGATGATACTGACAGTTATTATCTGCCTTTTCCTGGTTCTTTTGGGAGGAAAAGCCCCGGTAGATGAATCAATTGTTATTATATCAGCCGCCCAGGCGGAAATGCCTAAAAGAAGCTCCGGCTTATGGTTCCTGTTGCTTTTTTCCATCCTCCTTGCAACCCTGTTTTTAATTGTACTCGTTATTTCATTAAGGCAGCAACGAAAAAACCCGTCCCAGGCGGAAAAAAAAGAAAGCAAGTTTTTTCCACATAGTCACTGGTAACACGGTAAAAGGCGGCTGTTCTGCCATAAGTGCTTGTTGAAAAGCAGCCGCCCTTCATGCTATTTTTATTCTGATGTCCGGATATGCAAAAGCTCCCGATTTTTTTGACCGCCTCCAGCAGATTACCGAAGCGCTGCTGACACGCCGAAGGCGCCGGCGGCGGTTAAAAAAAGAAAAACAACGCGCAAAAAACCCGGTTCTGGACTGGATAGAGGCTTTTTTATGGGCGGCAGGAATGGTACTGCTCATCAACCAGTATCTTATACAGGCCTACCAGATTCCTTCCGGCTCGATGATTGATACGCTAAATATCGGCGACCATGTTTTTGTTAACAAGATTGTGTTCGGTCCTGAACTCCTTCCCGGCCTTGCAAAAATATCGACCCCGATCAAGCCAAAACGAAACGATATTATCATTTTTGAAAATCCGTCATACATTTCCAGGGGGCCGGTCTTTGACATTGCCCAGAGGGTTATTTACATGCTGACCCTTTCGCTGGTTGATATAGACAGGGATGAGGCAGGCCAGCCGAAAGCCCACTTTCTGATTAAAAGGTCGGCGGGAGCCGCCGGCGACCGCTTTATAATGGAAAAGGGTGAAATGCGGATTCGTTTTGCCGGAGAAGACCGCTGGATTGATGAACGGGAATATGCGGCGGCCAGAGGGTGGAACCATAAAATAAGCAGGCTTATGCCTGCGGATCAGTACCCTGCCCTGGAAGCGGACGGCCGTGCAGCCGCATGGATGGATCTGGGGCTGCCTGTTCCCGAAAAGCTGCAATCGGCGGCAAGGGGCGCGCGCGATCTGCGCTTTCCCGATTATCTTGCGCACGAGAACTCCAGGCTTCAAACCCTGCGTTCGGCCATGCCGCATGACAAACGTTATGCGACACTGATTGCCCGCCACCGCCTTGGCTGGTATGTACCGGAAGGCAGGGTGTTTCCGCTGGGCGACAACCGGGATAATTCACGGGATGGGCGCTATTTCGGGCCTGTCAGGGTAACAAAAGTTTTGGGCAGGGGTATGATTATTTACTGGCCATTACGGCGTATCGGGCCGATTATTTAGGAAATAAGCACAATGTTCAGCAAACGCAGACATTATTCCTACACAGCCCAAAAACACCAGCGGCACAAACTACTGAAGTTTCTCCTTGGCTTTATCATATTATTTGTTATTTACAACTGCCTTTCGGCTTTTTTCTTTTCTGTCTGGGTAATTGACAATACGACCATGCAGCCCGGCCTTAATCCCGGCGATCGCCTGCTGTTTACATCATTCACCCTTCCCTTCCGTTCTGCCGGCGATAATTCCGACGAGAGTTCGCTGCCGTATAAGCGCGGAAGCATTGTTCTGATCGATACCGGCGGTGACCGGAAGCTCCCCCTGCTGGTTCTCGACAGCGTTATTCGCTTTTTTACAGCGCAGAAGATAAGTTTATTCACAAAAGATGAGCATTTATACATAAAGCGTGTAATTGGTCTTCCCGGCGACGAAGTCTCAATGGCTGACTATATTTTCCGTGTTAAACCAGGCAGAAGTTACTACAGCCTGACAGAATTTGAATTTGCCGAAAAACCGTATTATCCGGCAATACCCCAGCAGCCGGCGCTGTATGATGATTCTATTCCGTTTTCGAGTAACATGGCCGCGATCGTCCTGGGTAACAATGAGTGCTTTGTGGTTTCCGATGACCGCAGCAATACAAACGACTCGCGCACATGGGGTCCCGTTTCTTCGAATGATATTGCGGGCACAGCCCTGTTCCGGTTCTGGCCTGTAACAAAAATGGGACGGCCGTAGAGTAACCTTGAGGGAAATAAAATCTGCCTCGCTTTACATTCATATTCCCTTCTGTGCTGCCTGCTGCGATTACTGTGATTTTTTTTCGCTTCCGGTAAAAGACGACCCGAGCGCCGCCGCCCTCATGGATGCTTTTATCAGCACTGTAATAAAAGATACGGAATATCAGCTTGATTTTTTCGGTATAGAAGAAATCCCCACTGTGTACATAGGCGGCGGGACGCCGTCCGTACTCGGCGCCGGGCGAATGGAGCGGCTTTTATCAGGGCTTGGAACGCTCCTTGCCCGGCGAAAACCTCCAGTCGAATTTACCGTCGAAGCCAATCCGGAATCCGCCGACGAAGATTTTTTGCGCACATGCCTGGAAGGGGGCGCAAACAGACTAAGCCTTGGAATTCAAACCTTTCATGAACCCTCCCGCCGGGCGGTAAACCGCTTTGGGGACGTTTCCCTGCTGGAAGAAAGGCTCGCCCTTGTTTCCCGTTACTTTCCCGGTAATTTTTCGGTGGACTTAATTACCGGCCTTCCCTTTCAGACTGAAAATATTGTGATAAATGACATAGAAAGAGTTCTCGTTTTTAAGCCCGCCCACGTTTCCCTGTACAGCCTGACGCTGGAGCCGGAAACTGTGCTGGCGCATAATATTTCCGGCGGCGCGGGTGTTTCTGCCTCCATGCCCGATGCAGACACAGCCGACACCGCATGGCTTGCGGGAAGAGACGCTCTGCTGCGCTCAGGCTACGCCCATTATGAGATTTCCAATTTTTCACTGCCGGGAAAACGCTGTGCGCATAACATTCGGTATTGGCGCATGGAAAACTGGCTTGGCGCGGGCCCGTCTGCATCGGGCACCATTATCAGCGATGAAAGCGGAACAGGCAGACGCTATACGCATAACGCAAGCCTGCCGGCATATCTCAATTCTGTGCAGCCGTTACTGCAATTGGCCGCCATCGAAGAACTGGATAAAAGCGCACTAATAAAAGAAAGCATTTTAATGGGTTACAGGTATTGCGAGGGCCCCGACAAAAAAGTCTTTAAGAAACGTTTCGCCCTCAGCGTTGAGGAATGTATCGGGCAGACAATCGGGCGCTGGACAAGCCGGGGTTTTTTTAACCGGAAGCAGGGAGAAAACGAGCCTGTCCCGAATGGAAAGTTACTGCTCTTTTTGGACAGCTTCCTGCGTGAGACCTTTACGGAACTGGAGCGCCGCCAAGATTCAATTCAGCGTCGCTTTTCCGGATATACTCAGGGCCCTTAAAAAGCCATGAAGGATCGGTGGTATCGAATAATTTATTTTTTTTAGCCAAATCAATAAGGCCGCAGGCATAACCCCGGGGCGGTTCGACTGTAAAATTAATCGAATCGGCTAATGAAGCATCATCTTCCAGCAGTTTATCGCATAACATTTGCGCATCAGGCCCTGTTAAATTAACCATCGGGGGTTCCGCCGGCCTGCAAGGGGCTGCCACAGTTTCCCTAATTGCCGCCGCAATTTGACGGGGGCCTGCGTCCATATCCGGCCCCAAACGCTCACCATCGAGATACAAGGCAAAATAGAAAGATTTTTTTTTTGCATCGATTACAGGAATTACAAGGCCGGCGCCGGGGGACATTGAAGCAATGCAATCCAGAGACGGTATTGCGGTAAAAGGGATTCCCAGCGGCAGGGCAAGACCCTTTGCGGTTGAAAAGCCAATGCGTAAGCCGGTAAACGATCCCGGGCCGCCCATGCACAGAAGGCCCTGTAAATCGGCGGGTTTAAGACATGCCTTTTTCATCAGCATGTCAATGGAATCCATTATCAGCTCAGAATGTTTCATCGGGGAATCCGCCTCGAATTGATAGACCTCATTTTTACAGGCAAGCGCGACAGATAATATGGATGTCGCAGTATCAATGGCAAGAAGATTCATGGCGCAGGCTCCAGTCCACAAACGCGAATTAATCTTTTTTCCGTTCCGGCAATTTCGATAAAAATTTTTATTGTGTCCGCCGGCAGGGATTTTTCCACTTTCTCGGCCCATTCAATCAGAACAACTCCATTCTCCGATACAAGCTCATCTATGCCCAGTTGTTCAAACTCTTCTTCACCTGTAAGGCGGTATGCGTCGATATGGTACAGGTTAAGGCTGCCAGGATAAACACTGATAATCGTGTAAGTCGGACTGGTAATTATTTCGCCAATGCCCAGAGCCCGGGCGATTCCACCGGCAAGGCAGGTTTTTCCGCTCCCAAGGCTGCCGTAAAGCGCTACAACCGAACCCGGTACAAGAGAAGCTGCGATCCGCTCCCCAAGGGCTGCTGTTTCCTGCGGGGAAGCGCATATTATGCCGCTGCCATTACTAATCAGGGAGTTCTCCCCCATCGTCCATTCTGGCAATTAACTGCTTTAATTCCTTTACCAAAGGGACAATGGGATAATCTAATTTTTCCAAAAAAGAGACAGATATTTCCTTTTGGCCGGTAGGCTTGGATTCAATGGCAAAATCAATGCGGTTTTCCTTAAGTCCGTCCATCAGTTCCACCACGGCAACCCCGGTATACAGCTTACGGTAGTAAATCGGAACATCCTTTTTAATCATGTCCTTTATAGAAATAGCTTTCAATTTTAATCCTTAAAAATATTATAATTCATTCATTGGAATATTCATATACGAACGCATTAATAATATTCATGGATTTACGGGGAACTTTCAAGAACTTGATATGAGAAATTGTATTAATTCCCGTCCGGTTGGTGCGTAAAACCTGCCCCAGGGCTGCTACGGTGTAATTTTCACGATTTACATACTCTATTTTCAGTTTGGCGCCGCCGGAAACCGGCGCCGTAGACTTGATGGAGCAGCCTCCCACGGAAATGTCCATTATATTCCCTGTAAGGCGGCGCTTATCAACAATCAGCCGTTTTTCTGCGCTTCTCCCGGCCCCGTCAACGTGGACAAAATAAAAATTACATGCGATTAAGGCCTGTCTCCGCCGGAAACGGCGCTGGGCAAGACGCTTAACATGGGATGAGTGGGCAAGCTGCAATACATTATCACCCTGCGCGGTTGAAACGCCCAATACACGGGTTTCAAAGGAAAAACCCTTGTTACTCTTTGTAAAAACCACGACACTGAGTTTTGATCCCCTTGGTAATTTAATCGGGCTGCCAAGAACATTTTCAGGACATTCCACATTCAGGCTGTCTCCCTTTGTCGATAATACCTTAACCGGATATTTATCATTGCCTATGGAGAGTACCGCCGTTATATTATCCGGCAGTTTACTTGTCGAACTGAGGGTACCGGCGCCTGAACTGTTGTCCAGCACATTTCTGGTGGAAAAAAGCAGGGCCAGCCGCTGCTGGGCTTCTTCATCGGTGTTGGCGGTACGTTCAATCGTATTGTATGCCCGCCTGAAACTTCTGTCCAATAAGTTAGGTGAATTGACGGAACGCTCAGCGTCTATGACACCGTCGTTTTTAAGCACATAGTCAAGCATCTTTGTCTGGTCGGAATCCAGACCAATATTTCTCGACAGGCGGTTCAGGGCAAAGCCGGAAAAATGTCTTTGTCCTACCCAGGGCGAGTTATTTTTGGCCTTGGGGCCGGGGCGGCTTATGGCCGGGGCGCCTTTCTTTAATAAATTGATAATTATTACAGCAGCGATAATAACAGCAACGATAATAATAAAAATCAAAGCAGCATCATTATTGGAACTTTTTGATTTCCAGAAATCCGAGACTTCCATCTGCAGAGGATAAAGCAGCAAACTATTCATTCATTCCCTCTCAAGTCGCATTTACAGCCGCCTGTTCGGTAAAAATTTTATGAAACGCGGCGAACAATGAACGTAATCTTGGAGCCAGTTCATATTCGGCAATATCGCCTGCCAGGACAGTGTCGCGCTGTTCATAAGCAGCCATCAATTCTTCTACCGTTCTGTTGAATTCTGCAATGCAGTCAGTAGCCAGGGTATCTCCTATCATAACATCATCTGCAGGAAATCCCTGTATCTTAAATATTTTTATCAGCCGGAATACTTTTTCCGTAACGCTCGAAAAAATCTGTATTGTCTGCAATGCCCGTCCGTCCCTGCCTGTCTGGATATCGACAGGAAGTTCCTCAAGACGAACACATATTTCGGATATTAAAGGTTCAATGGCGGCGAACTCCCCCGCCGGATTCGCGTATTCCCGCAGCCACTCTTCAGTTATTGCACGTAACACATACGGGCTTATTTCTGCGCCGGAAAATGTCCTGCCTGCCTGCCGGAACAGATCCGGCAATTGTTCGGCAGTGAACATTCCCTGCGGTGTTTCTTTCCAGTTATCGTAAAAGCCCCGCTTTTCCTCAAAGCCCGATTTTTCATATTCATCAATATCATTTATTATTTGCACCAGGCTTTGAACAACAAGCTCCGGCAGCGAACTGGTAAAAATATCCAGGCTTTTAACCGCATCAATATCACTTGAAAAAACAGCATCAAGTTCGGCCGTATTAACGGGCTTTCCGTCGATGGCAAGTCCGCTCAGGCGATGGCCGCAGTTATCAAGCCATTTTTCCAGGCCCGACATAATATCTCCAATAGATTTTTCGGCATCCAGAACAATATCTACAGCTTTACCGTTGATGCTTATTTCCATCTTTTACCTGTTGTTCCTGTTATTTTGATTGTTAAAATTATTTAAAGATTCCGTCATCTGCTCCATTCGGGCATAAGCCGCTTCCATTCTTCCATACTGAATTTTCAATTCATTTTCCTTTGCGGCAAGCTGTCTTTCCATAGTGTCAATCCGGCGCTGATCCTGTGATATGCGGGAATCTATGGTATTGGTTTTAAGTGCAATTATGCCGCCCATCTCCACAAAGGGCCTGGAAAGGGCATCCAGGTTAACCGCGATTCCGGTATCGGCAATAAGGTCACCCGTGGTATCGAATCCAAAAAGCTGTTTAACGCCCAAAAGCTTGGTCTCCAGCGCCATATCCAGGGTTTTTTCATCAATTTCCAAATATCCACGCAGCCGGGAAACATCATAGCTTCCGCCCCGGTTTCTCATGTCGGTACCAATTCCAATTTGAGAAAGCAGGGCAAGATCACGTTCCAGGCTTGTCGGATACGCTGCAGAAACTGTCCGCTGCAGATTACTCTTGAATGAATTAAGCGTGGGGTCTCCCGAAAAAACGCCCAGCCGGCTTCTCATTTCCTCAGCTTCGGCCGGAGTCAGATAACTCAGTTCATCTACAAGGCGGGCATCGGATCTTGTAAGAATATTCACTTCCGCCATCAGCCGGTTATAATTGCCGACCAGGGAAATTAACGCATCTTTAATGGCCTCGGTATCCGCGCTGACTCTTAACTGCACAGGTACGGAGGATACTTCTTTTACATTCAGGGTAAGGCCTGGAATAAGATCTGTGATGACATTCGTAGGCCGTGTCATTTCTATCCCTTCCATCGTGATGATCGCATCACGGGCGCCGGAAACAGGGTTAAGCGGCTTTAGCCCCCCACCCATGGCGTCGGGATCCAAAATACTGATATTCCTGATTGAAATTCCACGGTGTGTATTAATATTTTCCACATCAATCGAAACAATAGTCCTGCCCTGTGCAATATCGGAAAGCCGGTATTCCCTTGATTGAAAATTATTTGAATCGCTTATAGGAGGCAGCTTTGCCTTTGTTCCGTCTGAAAAGGTAAGATTGATGACAGCCATGTCATCAATACGCCGCGGCGGAGCGGGAGGCGTCCACACCGGCAGAGGCGCCGTCGAAGGATCGTTTTGTATTGTAATACCGCCGTATGTAACCGAGCCGGTAGAAACACCGGGACCGGGAGGCGGCTGGGGGATTTCAAAAACCTGGGAAGCATTTACCCTCGTGGAAGTTTCCATTCTTAGTACCATTGGCGTATCTGACGGAAAACCGAGTCCGACATGCACTGAAACCGAGGACTGAGGAGGCGCTTCCAAAACATTGTCTGAAATGGTTACTTCTTCCGGCATGGAAGTATTTTTCCGAATTGTATCGCCGCTTATGGGAATGTCTCTTCGGGAATCGTTGACATGCTCCACCATGCCGATGCTGCTCATCAATGCCGCAGCATCATCCAGAAAGCCAAGTTTGTTTGTGGCGCCGGTAAGCCTGGATTCGATTAAAAGCGATTTGGTGTCGCTCTGAACGGCTATGAAAGATGCAGCAATCTTATCGCGGCTGCGGCGGTTCAGGGCATCGACCAGGTCCCTGAGCGTACCGCCACGAAAATTAATGGAGATTTCTTCTTCGCCTACAGAAAATTTATAATTGCCGGCTTCAATTCGCATTCTTTCATCTACCGGATTGGAAAGAAAACGATCTGCTTGTGCGGTTTGTTTTACGGTAAAACGGTATTCATGCTCACTGGCATCTCTGGTTGCCGTGGCACTGATTATAGAGGAATCCGCCGAGTGTGCGATACGCTCGTTAAAGGGATTTTGATAAGAATAAAGCAGCCGCGCGCTTTCCCTAAGGGCAGTAACGCGCCTTCCCACTTCCTGCCAATAGCTTTTTTGGGTCTGCAAGTTCTCGACATTCCGCTCGACTCTGTCCCTGGGAATGCGCTCGAGCCTCATCAGGTCTTCAATGAGTTTTTCTGAATTAAACCGGCTCTTTATCCCCGGAATGTAAACATCGGACATAGACCTGATCCCCCCAACAGACCGCTAACGAACATAAAACTACACAATCCTGCCAATATGTCGCCTTAGCAGCCAAGCCTACACCCGCTTGTCGAAAAGAAAACCAATTGTCTCCCTAAGATTGCTGTGCAACCGCTGCAGCTCTTCGGGTGGAAGCTCCTTAATCACCTTATCGGTTTCTTTGTCGATGACCTTGACGGTTACTTCGTTAGAGCTGTGATCCACTACAAATTGTAGTTTTTTATTGAAAACGAGACTGATACGCTCCAAATCCGTAACGGCAGTATTGATAATTTGGGGTTTAAAATCACCTTCACCAGGCAGAGGCGCTTGTTTTACCGCCTCGGCTTGCTGAACGCCGACTTGTACTCTTTGGGCAGTTCCCTCACGAATATCCCGGGAACTATCCAGTGGTGTAACAAGACCTGAGCCTACGCTTGTTACAATCATATATACCTCCATGTAAATCCGGCTGCTTAACGCAGACCAAGCCGCAAAAATGCGGCATTAAATTTCCGCCAATCCCTGGCAGAAAGATAGAAAACAAGGACGGTAAAGGCGCGACTTTACCGTCCCTTGCGTCACAAAAGACGACGTCCAGAAGTCTCTTTCAACGCAATAAAAATTGTCAGCAATGAGCCATCAGAACTAGGCAAGAAGCTGAAGTACTCCCTGGGTCCGCACATTGGCCTGCGCCAGCATTGCGACACCAGCCTGCGACAGAATGGTATCCTTGGTGAATTCAACCATCTGCGAAGCCATATTCACATCCCTGATGCGGGACTCGGCAGCCTGCATATTTTCAGCTGCAATGGCGACTCCCTGGGCAGCAATTTCAAAACGGTTCTGATAAGCACCAAGATCGGCCCTCTGTTTGGATACCACTTTTAAAGCGGCGTCCACAGTTCCGATTGCCCGGTTTGCGGCTTCGGGGGATTCAATGGTAATATTGCCATCTTCTCCCTGAACATTCTGCAAACCAAGCGCTGTTGCACTCATATCACCCACATAGATCCTTGCATTCTGATCCATGTTGGCCCCGACCTGTAGCTGCATTATCCTGCCCGTCGGCGCTTCCTGTGTAAAAGCTCCGGTCAGCATATTCATGCCGTTAAACTGGGCATGACTTGCTATGCGGTTAACTTCGTCAACCAGCTGTGAAACTTCCACCTGGATCTGCATACGATCTTCATCGGAATAAATACCGTTTGCAGACTGTACCGCCAGTTCCCTTAAACGATGCAGAATATCCTGAGTCTCCTGAAGATAGCCTTCAGTAGTTTGAATAAACGATACACCGTTCTGGATATTGCGCTCCGCCTGATTCAAGCCCCGGATTTGGCTCCGTAATTTTTCGGAAACCGCTAATCCCGAAGCATCATCCCCAGCGCGATTAATCCTCATGCCTGAGCTTAATTTCTCAATGCTTTTGGTTACATCAAGCTGAGTTACCCCAAGCTGACGATCGGCGAAAAGGGCGCTCATGTTGTGATTTATAATCATTCATTACCCTCCATAGTGTTGCTAACTCCGGCTATCCATGCCAGAGTCGCCCCGCGGGTACGGCCTTTCCGGGCGGTTTCGCGCTGCCGCCCGTATTACCGTCTACGGAACGAAACGGCCATTCAATGGTAAACCACTAAATAATCGTTTCGCACCGTCCGCTGCTGTGTTTAACACCACAGAGGGTTTTTGTCAAAGAACACTTCCTGACCACTTAATTTTAAAGGCTGCCGCCGGGTAGTACAGCACAACCCCAAAAATTAAGTGGTCAGGCGGCCAGAGGGGGGAATTCCGGAAACCCGAAATTCCCCATCAAACAACATTATAACATGTTATTGAAGTAATTGCAATATAGATGTTGCCCTCTGGTTTGCCTGCGCAAGCATTGCCGTCCCGGCCTGGTTCAGTATCTGACCGCGTACATAGTTCACCATCTGGTTAGCCATGTTGGTATCCCTGATTCTGGACTCCGAGGCCTGCATGTTCTCGGCGCCGATGTCCAGACCGCGAACAACATGTTCGAGCCTGTTCTGGTAAGCACCCAAATCCGCCCTTTGCTTGTTGATAAGCTTCAAAGCGGCGTCGATGGTGCCGATAGCCCTGTTTGCGTCATCCGGGGTTTCATAGGTAATGAAGGTTTCGTCCATGTTTCTGACACCCAGCCCCTTGGCTGTCATGGTACCGATAAACACCTGTTTCCGGTGGTCCATATTGGCGCCGATGTGGAACCACATGGAGGCTGTAACGACGTTTTGTCCCAGCATCCTGGCAAAACGGCCTGTAAGCAGATTCATGCCGTTAAATTGGGCATGGCTGGCAATACGGTCAACTTCGTCCACTAATGCGGAAACTTCCACCTGAATGTACATCCGGTCCTCATCGGAATAGATGCCATTTGCCGCTTGAACTGCCAGTTCCCTAAGACGTTGAAGAATGTCCTGGGACTCCTGTAGATAACCTTCGGCCACCTGGATAAAGGAGATGCCATTTGCCGCATTTGTCGATGCCTGATTAAGACCGCGGATCTGGCTTCGGAGTTTTTCCGATACCGCCAGTCCCGACGCGTCATCCCCAGCCCGATTGATACGAAGCCCTGACGAGAGTTTCTCCATGTCCTTGGTGATGAAAACCTGGGTTTCCTTGAGGGACCTGTCCGCAAACATTGCGCTCAGGTTGTGATTAATGATCATACGATCCTCCTTGAAAAATGCAGGAAGGCATCCTTGCCCCCCTTCGGCCTCGATGTTACCGGACAAAAACCTGCAGAATTTCCACCCGAATACAACTCGCCTTTACTATTCTCGGCACAATGGAGGATAAACTTTAGCTTTTTTTACAACTGCTGAAGCATTATAAATGTGTGCCAAAAACCGAAACTAAAAGCGGTATATGGCGGCTCAAAGCCCTTTCTCGGGCTGACGGTCTGATAGACATACTTTTTTTAAGCGAAATTAGATTAACAAACGTTGAAGTTTATTGTTGAATAATTTGCTCTTTACAACCACGCCGATGCCCTCGGCAGGGCTTATGCGCCGCCATATACCGCTTTTTCTACATTTTCTGGCACATATTTATGAAATTCTATAGCAGTAGTAAAAAGCCTGCATATGGCTTGCCCCTACGTAAGCGTTTCACTGCTATGTATTTTAAAAAATATATGCCTGAAAACTTGACGGGTTAATTGGTGGTGGCACGGCGGCGCAGCGTATGGGCTCGACATCTGCGACATGCGAGTTAACGGGGGTAACCAACCCCCGACCTTCGTGTCGGCTTGCCCAGTACCTAAACAAAGAAATCAAGCAATCGTAATGTGATTGAGAATTGATTTTTATTATTAGACAGCTAGGTGCTGGGCAAACGCACGAAGGCGTGTTTTCAGGCTTGGAGCAGCAGGAGAGCCCGTACGCTGCGCCGCCGCGCTGCCACCGGCTAACTCAATGATTTTTCAGGCATATATTTTTGATTTTACTATAGCCGTGGAAAAGCCTCACTTGGGGAAGATAATGAGGGGGCGGCGGGGGCCGATATGCTTGTTTATGCTTACCTCCTCGACCAGGGGTATTTTGCGGACAGGGATTTTCGGTAAAACTGTCTTTTTTACCGGTTTAATATCGGATTTAATGGAAGATTTAGGTGTATTCGATTTTGCGGTGGTTTTTTTTGTTCCGGCCGACTTACTTCCGGCTTTTGACGCTGGAGTTTTTACAGTTTTTTTGACTGATTTAACCGGTTTTATAGATTTTTGAGTAGATTTTGCGGTAATTTTTGTTGTTTTAGTGGCAGGCTTCTTACCTGTGCCTTTTACCGCCATGGTTTTAGAAACTTCTTTTTTCACCACAATCCTCTTTCTGTAGAAATACCCTGCTCCTTATGGGCTTATGGTGATTTTATCATATTTTTTAACAAATGGGAATTATTTTTTTATTTTTTTGCTGTTAAAAACAGGCTTTAACCCGGGAATTCAGGCAAAAAAAGTAAATGCTAAAAATCTAACAAAAAATCATAAAAAATATAAACTTTATCCTTTTGAATCAATCTCAGATTAAAAAATAATAAAAATTTGAATTAAATACAGTAATAATAATGATTTACAAATAGTTAACATGAACGTATCATACCCATGATTGTTATCTTGTGGAGGAAGGTAAATGAAAATTAATACCATATCCCCCCCCCCCCCCCCCCCCCCCCCCCCCCCACCCACACAAGACAAAACAAACACCACACCCCACACCACAATCACCATCTCCTCTTCCTCTTCCCCCTGCCGTTGCTTT
>WRLP01000033.1 GCA_009777535.1 Treponema sp. | reverse complement strand
TCTCTAAGTCGCGGGAAAGTAGGTCATTGCCAGGCTTTTTTATTTTATAATGTTTGCCCATTGTGCCGTATAATTCGGGAAAGTAGGCGCCCAGGAATGCACCGCAAAGCGGTGTAGGCGAATAAAGTAGCACGGCGTGGCGCGTAGAAAACGTTAACTGGATGAGTACATGCGCTCGGGCTTTAGCCCGGGCAGCGCGCCCCGCCGGGCTTTTTTTTGCCCGGAATTATATCAAAAATAACGAAAACTATTGAAAAATCAATGAAAATATAATATAATATTGTAAAATGAAAAGGATTTATATATTTGTTATATTATTCACCCTGGCTGTGTTTGCTTTTGCCCAATCGCGGGATGATGTAAGCATCTATTTTCCCCCTGTTCTGGCGAGTCCGGAACAAGCAGAATACCTTCATAATAGTTTTTCAACAGAAGCCTTCGCAGCGGGGTACATTGTTACAAGCAGCCGGCTGGAGGCTGACTATGTAATTGAACTTGAAGTAAGGCCGAATATCATCATATATGATGATGGTACAGAAGAACCGGCGCCTCCGGATGAGGAGCAATTTGTTCTGCGTTTTGCGCTGATCAGAAACGAAGATAACGAAGAAATTCTATTTTTCTCGTATCTGTTTACAGACTTGCTTGAATTGTCCAGGCGTAGCCTGTATCTGCTTAACGAAGCTATGGCAAATGTTCCTGTCGTGATGCCTCCGGAAAATGTCCCTATAACAGTACCATTAAGGGTTATTCTAACAAGAATGGGTCCCGATGAAGAATTTGGCAGGGACGACAGATGGAGAAACAAGTGGGTGTATTTTAGGGCGTCATTTGATTATCCCATCACAATTCATGCGCTGGAACCTGACAAACTGTATGATGGTTCATCAATCTATAACGGTGATATAAATAATCCTCCGGTACAATTTTATACTCTGGACAACAAGGTTGAACCGGCTCCGGCTCTGACATTCGGGCTTGAGTTGCAGTTATTCAACTGGATGAGTCTTGAATTTGATTTTGAAATGAAATTTGAAGATCCCGAATTCAAAACATACATTCCGGTTGTTGGAGCGCAGCTTAAATTTCCCCTAAAGCCATCCGGATTATTTATGCTGGAGCCTTATGCGGCAGCTTCGTATTATTTGAAAAAACCGGATTATTATGAGTCGTTTTCGGGAATTGAGGCCGGGGGCGGAATCCAGTTTGGCGCATTTGGGGGATCGAGAGGAGTCTGGTTTTTTGATGCAAGGTTTATGTATACAATTAACGGAGCGGGTACATACAATTTGAATACCGAATATCCTAATCCGGAAGTTGTACAGTGGAACCGCTTTATTATAGGAATTGGTGTTGGGTACAAACTCGGGTTTTTTGATCGTAAGTCTAAACAATAAAGATGTATTCGCGGATGTACCGTTTGTATAGAAAGGAGGCAGTATGAAAAGGGTATTATTGGTTTTGCTAATAGGGCTGTTGTTTTCGTCTGTAATTATGGCGCAAGCCGGTGTCGTTAATTTCAGTCAACGCGGAGCAGCAAGTCAGGAGATGGAGGCAGCAGGGCTTGCCGCCGCCCATCCCAGCCTTCCGATAGGTTCAACTGTAACTGTAACCAATGCCGAAAACGGCAGAAGTGTAGAAGCTACTGTTATCGAACGGATCGACGCATCATCAGAGCGGATTGTAGATCTTTCTTTCGATGTTTTAAGCGCCCTGGATATGATGAGCGGGGAAAATGTAATCCTTTCCACCAGTACTCCTCCACGCCCGCGTCCTATAGCATTGGCGCCGCCGGAGGAAGAACCGGTCATCGAAGAACCGTTCGTAGAAGAGCCGGTAGTGGAGGTCGCAATAATACCTTATGAGGAGCCGCAGCCGGAACCCGCTCCGCCGCCTGTTATTATAGAGCCAGAACCCCAGCCAACAGTGGTTGTAATAGAAGAGCCCGCACCCCAGCCAACGGTTGTTGTCAGAGAGGAACCCAAACCCCAGCCGGTAATACCGGAACAAAGTAATACACAGCCTCTCAATATTACAGTCAATACATATATATGGACGCCGGAAACGGAAGCGCGTGTCGGGACAGCTCCGAATTTTATTACAGAATCCCACGTTCAGGTTGGGCCGCCCAATGAGGCTAACCTTAACCGCTATCAGCCCCCGCCGGTTCTGACGGACGAACTACAAATTATCCCCGGCCTGCCTGACCGGAACAATGGGAGAATATACCGCTTGCAGGTAGGGGCTTTTTCAGTTCCGGAGAGTGCCGCCAGAGCCGCGGCTCTCGTCAGGGATGCAGGGTTTATTGCAAACCAGGAAATTAGCGGTGCATTTTACCGGGTTCTCGCCGTCGGCATCCGTTCTGCAGATGTATATGCCGCGTCGCAGAGGCTCGGAGCTATGGGTTTTCGACAAATTTGGGTAAGAGAATAACAAAACAATCTGCGAAGCGCACTTGAACTGAGGCACTGATAGTGTTATATTTTAAGTAAGGCTGTTTTGTCCTTATCGGCGTTCGTGGAGGTTGTTATGGCTGATTCTAAGCAACTCGTAACTTTTCAACTGGGTGAGGAGTTGTACGGTATTAATATAATGGATGTCAAGGAAATTGTCCGTGTTCAGTCAATACGGGCGATTCCAAACGCTCCGGTATATGTGGAAGGTATTTTTAATCTCAGAAGCGAGATAATCCCGATAATAAACTTGCACAAGCGGTTCCATCTTAAAAAACTATTTACATCCGAGGAAGACGAACTTCTTTCCGGTTTTATTATTCTCGATATAGACGGAATGAAGCTGGGCGTCATTATTGACCGCATTTCACGGGTGATCACAATTGAGCCTGAAAGTATCCAGCCTCCTCCCCAGATGTTTTCCGGAATTGGGGCCGAGTACATACAGGGTGTTGTGCGTCAGGGAGATGGGTATCTTATCATTCTTGATATCAGGGATCTTTTTAATCCCAAGGAATTGCAGAAAATAGCCGAACTCAGAAGGTAATACCAAATCGTTGTACGTCAAAACGGGTAATGCATGAAAATAGAAGTCTATTCTCCGACCATCAGAAGGAAGGAAATGGACGCGGTTTTGACCGCGATGGTGGAAGATAAAATCGGTCCCGGCGAACAAGGGCGGCTGTTCATTCAGACAGCGAAGGAACGCCTCGCCTTTGACTATGCCCTGCCCATGAGGAGCCCTGTTACGGCTCTGCATTTGGCCCTTAAAGCCATTAATGTAACCGAAGGGCAGGGGGTGCTTCTTTCCGCCCTTTCACCCCGTTACTATCTGACCGTAATCAATGATTTGCGGCTAATTCCGGTTTTTTGTGATGTTTCCCGCGACAACCCCTGCATGACCTGTGATACGATAGAAAAGGCGCTGGCGGAAAAAGGCGCCGGGCTTGAAGTTCGCTGTATCATACTACACCATACTTTGGGTTTTTTACCGGACACAGCCGCTGTTTCACAGCTGGGCCTGCCGGTTATCGAAGATATTTCACAGAGTTTTGGAACATTTCGTTTTCAGGATAAAACAGACGAAGACTCTTCCGATTCGGCTCAAACAGAAATAGAAACGGAAGCGGACAAATGCTCACTACCGCTCGGCAATTTTTGCATTATGGGCCTTGAGGAAAAAGATATACTAACTTGCGGCGGCGGGGCGCTGCTTTTTTCCATGAACAAAAGGGATAGTGCGGCGCTAAAGAATTTCTCTTCCATTCCGAATGAATACCTGATGCCCGATATTAATGCCGCTCTAGGCGTTGTGCAGTTAAAAGAGTTACTGCGGAGTATTAAAAAGCGCAAAGAAATAGCACGTGTCTACACCAGGGCAAGCATGAATGTCCGGCACAAGCGTTTTATTCCGCTGGAAGAAGGTATGTACAACAACTACGCCTTTCCCCTGGTACTTGAAACCGGACTTAAAGAAGTTGCCGCTTATGCCCGAAAAAAAGAAATTGTCATAGAAAGCGCTTTTGAACAAACACTGGCCGGAGCCGGCTTGTGCGGACCGGAACAATGCCCGGTAAGCCATTCACTGTCATTAAGAACCGTGCTATTTCCCTTGTACCCCAGGCTGCGTTCCCAGGAAGTGGAACGTGTATCCAGGTTAATTATGACCCTTCCATAAAGGATAGAAGAATGGATATTAAAAAGGCGGTGTTATTTGTAAATATACAGAAAAACAAGGCGCTAGCGGCGGCGGAAAAAATTCAGCGGGAGCTTATAGCAAAAAATATTGAAACAACGGTTTTTTCATTTCAGGGAAAGCCTGAAAAACCGCCTGAGGGCAAATGGGACATTGCATTTAGTCTGGGCGGAGACGGCACGGTACTGTATACAGCCAGGTGCCTCGCCGACTCACAAACTCCCATACTGCCGGTGAACCTTGGAACTTTGGGGTTCATCGCCGGGGTGGTTTTTGATGAATGGCTTGATATATTTGAACGCTGGAAAAACGGCAAGCTGAACATTTCCAGACGCTGTATGCTGAAGGTCTCGGTAGAACGTAGCGGCGAAACAATAATAAACGGTACCTGTCTTAATGACGCGGTCATTTCCGCAACGGGAATAGCAAAGTTGATCAAGCTGAATGTGCAATCCATCGCCGCAGGTGGCGAACAGACAGAATTGGGTTTTTACCGCTGCGACGGCCTTATTGTCGCCACTCCCACAGGATCGACAGCCTATTCAATGGCGGCAGGCGGTCCCATTCTTGATCCGGAGATGGAAGCTGTAATCCTTAACCCAATTTGCCCCTTTACACTGTCGAACCGGCCGCTCGTGCTTCCGTCGCAGCTCACGCTGGCTGTTACTGTCGCCAGGGAACAGCGAAGCGGCGTCCTGTTGACCATCGACGGGCAGGATATTTTTTCCCTTGAATGCGGCGACAGAATACTGATACAGCAGGCGCCGTGGGAGGCTCTGCTGATTTTTGCCGACAGGCACGCATATTATTCGGCGCTTCTTTCCAAACTTTCGTGGGCGGGCGGCGCCGGCGGCGGAGCGGGCGATGCTTGAAGAACTATCAATCAGAAATTATGCGCTCATCAATAATATTTCTCTTTCCTTCCGTCCGGGCTTTAATGTATTAAGCGGTGAAACAGGCGCCGGTAAATCGATCATTGTCGGTTCATTAAGCTTTCTGATGGGAAGCAAGGCCGAAGCGGATGTTATACGCTCAGGCAGCGAGGAGGCAAGCGCGTCGGCGGTTATTTCTGTAAGCAAAAATAATGCCGAAGTTATAAATTGGCTGCAAAATCATGATATTGAATGTGAAGAAGAAACTGTTATTATCCGCAGAAGCATAAAAACAAACGGCAGGGGATCGATTTACATACAGAATGTACCGGTTACAAGGAATGATCTTGTTGAGTTCATGAGCCTGTTATTTGATCTGCACGGACAGCATAACCACGAATCCCTGCTGCGAAAAGAAAGCCATCGCCGCTACCTAGACCGTTTTGCCGGCATTGAAGAAGAGGTGTTGGTGTTTAACAGGGTTTTTATGGAACTTTCGGAAAAACGCAAGGCCCTGGAAATTTCCCTTGGCAGCGAACGTGACCGCGAACAAACTCTGGAGCTGCTGAATTTTGCAGTCGATGAAATTTCAAAAGCGGCAATTAAGCCCTCCGAGATAAAGGAACTTGAAAACGAGGCGCAGCGGCTCTCTGACTTTGAAAAACTCGCCGGTTATGTGAAAACAGCCGCCGGATCCCTATTCGACAATGAGCCTTCTGCACTGAGCCTTGTCCGCCAGGCCAGGAGCGCCATGGACAATGCAGCAGCGGTGGATTCTTCGCTTATTGAAATTCAAAAACGGCTGGAAGATATATATTATGAAGCTGAAGACATTGCCGGTGAGTTTCGCTCATACCGCGACGGGCTGACTTATGACCCAAAACGCCTGGAGGAGGTCGATGAACGCCTTGCGCTGTTGTACAAATTGAAAAAAAAATATGGCAGTAGCGGCAATGCTTCGGGTGAGACAGTCAGCGACGAAGATGCCATTATCGCATACAAGGCACAGGCCGAGGCCGAAATCGAAACACTTTCCGGTGCCGGGGAAAACAGGGATAAACTAAAAACGGAAATAGCCTCACTCGAAAAAGATATTGTTTCCAGGGCGCAGAAACTTCGGCAGAAACGAACCGCCGCAGCGGAAAACCTTGGAACCAAAATTACAGAAATAATAAAACAACTGGGCATGCCGAACGCGCGTTTTTCCGCCGGTATCATACCCAAAACTCATGAAGGGCAGGCAAGCCTCGGCCCCTGGGGCGCTGAAGAAGTGGAGTTTCTGTTTTCGGCAAATAAAGGAGAGCCTCTTAAAGACCTTGCCCGCATTGCCTCCGGCGGCGAGCTATCACGGGTTATGCTGGCAATTAAAACCATTCTTTCAAAAGAGGAAAAACAGGATTCTGCGGATAGTATTGAAACCCTGGTTTTCGATGAAATAGATTCCGGGATTGGCGGTGAGGTAGCCCTGGCGGTAGGAGACTATCTTTCCAAAATTGGGAAAAAAAAGCAGATATTTTGCGTTACTCACCTTGCCAGCATCGCTGTAAGGGCGGATAATCACTTTAAGGTGGAAAAAAGAACCGAAGGCGGCAGGACATTTACCGGAGTCGGTCCCTTGAGCGCAGGAGGCAGAAGAAAGGAAATTGCCCGAATGCTGGCCGGTGAAGCAGGAGAAGCAGCTCTTGCCCATGCCGATGAATTAATTCTAAAATACGGTAAGCGAAGCGGAGCAGCGGCTAATGCCAAAATTTTCTGATACCGACAGACAAATTTATTTAGAAAAAATCAAATCTTACGGGGCGACAACCGATTCCCTGCTGAAAGTGGAAAAGGGCTTGCTCAAGGAAATCAAGGAAAAACCGGCCGATGCGGCAGTTAAACGCCTGGCGCTGGTGGACGAGATGCTCAATCTTGCCTCAAATTATATTGCCATTAATGGTGTTTCACAGTCAGTGTTAAAAATTAAAAATGAAGATGCCCTGAACGATGGAAGAAAATCTCTTTACAAGAGTGTCATTTATCTAGAAGAAATTGTCGGCGCCCTTGTAGATGCTCCATTTTCCGAATATGAGGAAAAGCTGGCTGCGATTGCCGCAGTTGACGCGAACTCGCGGTATCTTCTGGCGAGAAAAATGGGCCTTTCAATAGAATTGCTGGAAAATGCCTACACGGATAATACAAAGTGGAAATGGTCTTTTGTTGAATTGGAAGGCCGTTACGCCGCTACTGTAAAAAATTTAATCGATCTTCGCAGTGCCGTCGCAAATACCGATCCTCGTTCAGCAGACTATGAGCCTACACTGTATCATCTGCGTCTTGCCAAAAAACAAATGATGCAGGCAGCTGACCGCTATCGCGAAAAGTATGAACTTTCTACCGGCCGTATAGGCGATTTTAAGAGCGGAATTAATTTTCTTTCGGCTTTAAGGCGGTTTCATGCAATGCTGGGCGACAGGGATGAGGCCGAAGTTATAAAAAAGAAACTGGACATTTGGACAGCGAAACTTGAAAATGATTTAAAAAAAGCGGAGATGTCCGGTTCCAGAAAAGTCTGATAAGCCGGATGAAAGCGTCTCTTAAAGAGTATAAATCCCTTCTTCCTTATTTGGCACGCTATCGCCGCAGATATATTTTAGGTCTGCTTTGCCTTATAACAGTCGATGCCGCTCAAATCGCAATCCCCCAGTTTATTCGTGCGGCAATAGATCTGATAAGTTCCGGCGTTTTCCAATGGAAGCAGATAATAATACTTTCACTGTGGATGCTCACAGTTATGGCACTGGTTTGTGGCGGACGGTTTTTATGGCGTTATTTTATTCACGGCTCATCCAGGCGTATAGAGACAGAGTTACGCGAAAATCTTTTTGACCACCTGGCCAGACTTTCCTGGGATTTTTACCAGAAAAATAAAATCGGCGATCTTATGGCGCGTTCAATAAACGATCTGAATGCCGTCCGAATGGCCATCGGAATGGGGCTTGTCGCCCTGTTTGATTTTATTTTTATGGCAACTGCCATTTTGATAATCATTTTTGTTCAGGATGCGCGATCCGCCGCCTATTCCATAATTCCCCTGCCGTTTGTTACTGTGCTGATCCTCCTGTTTGGCAGTGTGGTCGGGAAAAAATTCAGGCGCGCCCAGGAAGCGTATTCCAACATGAGCGATACCGTACAGGAAACTTTTGCCGGTATCAGGGTAATTAAATCCTTTGTTAAAGAATGGTGGTTCCTTAAAAAGTTCGCCGATACCAATGATGATTACCGCAGGGCGAACATGGAGCTTGTAAGGCTCTTTGGTTTTTTCTTTCCCCTTGTAACTTTTCTTTCGGCCCTAACAACACTTATCATGCTGGTAATCGGCGGCAGGCGTGTTATCCTCGGCCTTATGAGTCCGGGCAGCCTTGTGGCAATGTTTCGTTATCTAACCATGCTTATCTGGCCGCTTATGGGAGCTGGCTTCACCGTGAACATGATTCAGCGGGGAGCAGTCTCTCTGGGCAGGGTTAACGAGATTTTGAATACCGAACCTTCGATAAAAGATATTGATAACCCTGTTACCGGCTGTGTGCAGAGCGCGGTTCCCGCCCTGGAACTGAAAAACCTGAAATTTTCGTATCGGCGGGACGATGAGAAAAAATGTCTTGATGATATCAGTCTTGTTATAAATCGCGGAGAATGGCTGGGTGTAATGGGGCGCACGGGATGTGGAAAGTCCACTCTTGTAAAAACTTTTACCCGAATGCTCGATCCTCCGCCGGGGACTGTATTTGTTTTTGGCAGAGATATTCTGGAATGGCGTCTGGACGGGCTTAGAAAACTTTTCGCCGTAAGCCCCCAGGACAGTTATCTTTTTTCCGATTCCATTAAAAATAATGTTGCCTACGGACTTGGTGAAAACAATTCTGAACTTATACAAAAGGCTATTAATTCATCCTGCATGGAAGCTGATATTGCGGCTTTCACGGCAGGCAGAGAGACCCTGATAGGGGAGAGGGGCTTAAGCCTTTCCGGGGGGCAGAAGCAAAGAACGGCAATCGCAAGGGCGCTGATCATGGACAGCGAGTTCCTGATACTGGACGATTCATTTTCCGCTGTGGACAATGAAACAGAACGAAATATTCTGGAGGCGCTTTTAAGGGAGAGAAAAGGGCGTACCACGATTATTGTTTCTCACCGTGTTTCAACGCTACGTTACGCAGATAATATTCTTGTTCTGGACAAGGGAAAAATCAGTGAATACGGCAGCCCGTCGCATCTTGCGGGCGAAGGGGGCTTCTATGCCCGAATGGCGGAATTCCAGTGCTTGACTGCCTTTGGCGGTCAGCCGGAGGTACAAAGTGGCTGATTCGGGTTATTTTGAAACTGATGATGTAACAAAAGAATACGACAGCCGCCTGGTACGGCGAATCCTCTCCTACCTTAAACCATATAAACTTTTTGTCGGCCTTACCCTTGCCGCCCTTGTTTTTTCTACACTGGGAGAACTGTGTATACCCGTTTTGCAGCAGCGAATAATAGACAGGGACGTGCTTGCCCGCTTCCTTGCTTTCAGTTCCCGGCGTTTTGATGAAGAAAGAGATAATATTAAAAGCGAAACGGCTGCTGCCTATCTGGAACTGATTTCCCTTCCCACAGCCGTGCGCGCAGGGGATTATATTTTTATCCCGCATGATCACAGGACGGCGCTGCAGGGATCATCGGAAGGGGAACTGAAAGCAAGGGGCATAATGGATAGTGAACAATGGTATGCGTTTCCCTGCAGGGAGGAGGATCCTGCCATGACTGTTGTACTTGCGCACCCGGATATATTCCTGTTGGAGGAATATGCGGCTGTAAGGAACCGGGATCTTTATTCGCTTTCAACCACGGAAATACTCGCCATTCGGGGCAGAGATATTTCGGCCCTGGTTCGCGGCGGTGTTTTGCTTCTTTTTATTTTTCTTTTGGTATTCCTGTTTACATACTTCCAGACATGGACATCCAACCGGATAACCCAACGCGTTATGAAGGACATAAGGCTCGCTCTTTTTGAAAAAACCGCGTCACAGTCAACTGCCTTTCTTTCCAGGCATCCTGTCGGCAGAATTGTTACGCGCCTGACAGGCGATGTGGAAACAATGGACGAGTTTTTCACAACCGTATTAACCGCGTTTATAAAAGATATTTTTATAATGGCCGGTACTCTCATCACCCTGTTTATACTTTCCCCGCCGATGGCTCTTGCTGTCATTGTTACGCTTCCTCCGGTTTTGATTGTTACGCTGGCAAGTCGTGTAAAAGCGCGGGATGCTTTCAGGAAGCAGAGAACCGCTTCATCAAAAGTTTATTCGTATCTTGCAGAACGGCTCGCCGGGATCCAGGTTGTGCAGCTTTTCAGGCAGGAAAAAAAGAGTTCATCTGAATTCAGGGAGCGTAATAGGGAACTGCTGGCGGCTAACCTGGGGGAAATGTATGTTTTTGCCACATTCAGGCCCCTGGTAGAGTGGTTTTCCACCCTCACCGCCGCCGTTGTAATTGTACTCGGAAGCAAAATGGTTCTTTCACTTTCTATATCCCTGGGGGTGCTCATAGCTTTTATAAGCCTTGTGCAGATGTTTTATTCTCCTGTTACAGACATTGCGGAAAAATACACACTGCTGCAGTCGGCAATGGCGGGCGGGGAGAGGGTTTTCAAACTGATGGATACAGAAGAGCGGATTCCCGATACCGGTGTCCATTCAACCGGCACAGATGCAGGGGGCCTGCCTGCCTGCGGCAGGGTGGAATTTGATAATGTATGCTTTGGCTATAAAGAAAGTGAAGATGTCTTAAAAGGACTTTCGTTCAGTATTGAACCGGGGCAAACGGCTGCCATTGTAGGCTATACAGGCGCGGGAAAGACTACGATTATCAATGTTCTGTCGCGGCTGTGGGATGTTGATTCAGGGGAAATCCGCCTGAATGGAGTGCCTGTAAAAAATATTCCACTGTCCGATCTGCGCCGCTGTGTTTTACCGGTTTTGCAGGATGTTTTTCTGTTTTCGGGCACTGTCGAAGAAAATATCAGCCTTGGACTTGGCCTTTCACAGGAAGAAATTATCGAAGCTGCAAAAGCGGTGCATGCGCATGATTTTATTACCGGTCTGGAAAACGGGTATAAAACAGTGCTTTCCGAGGGGGCAGCGAATATTTCTTCCGGCCAGCGCCAGCTTATCAGCTTTGCACGTGTTATTGCACATAACCCAATGGTTGTTATCCTGGACGAAGCCACCAGTTCCATAGATACCGAAACAGAACACCTTATTCAGCTTGGCATGGAAAAAGTATTGTCTGGCAGGACTTCCTTTGTAATCGCCCACAGGCTTTCTACAATAAAAAATGCAGATCGAATTCTGGTATTATCGGCCGGACGCATCGTGGAAGAGGGCCGTCATGAGGATCTTATTGCGTGTAATGGATTGTATGCCCATCTTTACAGGCTGCAGTATTCAAACAGCCTGTAAGGTGAGCTTTTGTTTTAGTTAAGCAGAACCGCGCTGCTTTGATGATTCCACCTGAAAGCTATATCCGCAGGGCTTTCAGCGCTGATATTCCTGATGCTTTTGTTGGCGCCCAGTTCAATCAACAGTGTAATATTATTTGGCACTCCCTGCCTGGCGGCATAATGAAGTATGGTGTTGCCGGAGCTGTCTTTTGCGTTTACTGCGATGCCGGAGAAAACCGCTTTTATGGCGGGTTCGCCCTTGGCCAGGGCAACTTCGGCGGGAGTTCTGCTGTCTACAGCTACCGAGAAAGGATTGGAACCGGCATCCGCAATAAGTTTTGCCGCTTCCCAGGAGTTAAGGTCAACAGCCAGCCGCAGCGGTGTGCGTCCGTTTGAGTCAACGGGATCGAGTCTTATACCCTGGCCGATTATAGTCCTGATTATTGGATTACTTGCTTTTTCCTGCAGGGCTACATGCAGGGCCGAGTTTCCAAAATCGTCCGGGCCGTTGATCCTGTCCCTGGTAAGAAGGGTGGATACCATGCGGCCCGAAATACCGAGAGAAATCTGGAACGGCGTTATTGACCTTGTGTTACGGGCATGAATCGAAACGCCCATATTAAGGAGGATCTCGGTAAGATCGTAGCGCTCTATGGCAACGGACGTGTGCAGCGGCGTATCCCCCCTGGTATTTCTTGTCATTGGATTGGCGCCGGCGGCCGCGAGCCTGTTCATGGATTGCGCATAACCTGCAGTTACGGCTTCCATAAAGGGAGTATTGCCGTCAATGTCTCTTACCTCAAGATTAGCGCCCCTTCTTACAAGGAGAATTTCCAAATCCGAAATGCCGAAACGCACGGCATCATGCAGGGGAGTAGAGCCGCTTAAATTGTGAGCGTTGATATTTATTCCCGATTCAATCAGGGAAAGAGCAGAATTTCCGGCGTTCCATCTGACTGCGGCATGCAGCGTAGAATTCCCCAGATTGTCCCTTGCTTCCAGATTTGCATTATTGCCGAGCAGTTCTCCGATTGTTGAGGGACTGTTGTACTTAACAGCCATAAAAAGCGGTGTTTCGCCCGATGCGTTTGTTGTTTCAACATTAATACCGTTTTGAATTATAAATGTTATAAGCCCATCAAGTTTCCATTGGGCGATATAGTGAAGTATGCTGTTTCCATGACCGTCTCTTGCGGTAATTGTTCTCGTGTTAATTATCCACTGGCGCATTCCATCGGATGCAGTAAGGGCGAGAAAAAGCGAACTTTCACCGGCCGAATTTACCGCGAAAATATCTGCGCCGCGGGAAATGAGGAATTCCCCGTTTTCCCTCTGATTCATTCTGACTGCGATATGCAGGGCAGAATCTCCTTCCTTGTTACGGGCATTTACCATGGCACGTTTGTCAAGTATCAGCCCGATATATTCAGGCTCGCAGCCGCTTTTAATGGCTGCATGGAGCATGGTGTTTCCTGCGCTGTCATTCTGATAAACGGTTTCGGTAGTGATGAGTGCGCTCAGGATTTCTCCTTTTTTCTGTAAAGCAATGTCAAATGGAGTAACGCCGGAAATGTCAGCTGCAAATACATCGGATCCGTATGACAGCAGAATTGGAATAACGTGCAGACGGTTTTCCTGCACTGCAAGGTAAAGCGGGGTTTTTCCTTCTATATTTCTGATGCTTATATCGCCACCGCCGCCCACAAGGGTTTGGATAAGATCCTGGCTGCGGTTCAATGTGATTGCTATATGAAGAGGCGTTTCTCCGTGTTCATCGCGCAAATTGGGATTGGCGCCCCTGCTTATGAACAGGCTTGCCGCTTCCCTGTGTTTATCCGATGGTATGCCGATATGCAGGGGAGAGTTACCCTTTGCATCCTGGGCATCTACATCCGCACCCTGAGCCAGAATGGCGTCCATTATCTGCACATTTCCTGAACGAGCTGCTTCATGAAGCGGAGTAGCGCCCGATGCGCTCTTAATGTTGACATCTGCCTTTTTCCAAATCAGAAAGGAAATAAGGCCGGTGTGCCCCTCCCTGGCGGCATAATGCAGTGGAGCCATTCCATCACCGCGGCGGACATTGTAGTTTGCACTGCGCACGGCAGGGGCAAAATAGGTAAATATGGGATTGTCGGAAAAAGCTCCCGACAAGATCAGTTTTTCGGCAACCTCCATGTGGCTGCGTGAATCAGGCCTGGCAAATGCAAGATCGAGCGGGTTTTTATCAGCATTGTCTCTTTTCTCCAGCACAAGTAAATCTCCGCTTTCAGCCATGACAGCCAGAATTGTTTCCACTGCGCGTACATTGCCGGCCATGCTTGCCAGGTGAAGTATTGTCCTTCCATCGGCATCGGTTGATATCATGGTTGCCGGATTCAATATTGATTGAAGAAATTCGGCTCTCGCATTTATCGCTTGCCTGGCAACGGAAGTATTGCCTTTAACCGGCATGTGAATATCCGCTCCGGCTGTTACAAGAACTTTAGCAACGGCCGAATCGGTCTTTTCTGCACTTATGCCCAATGGGCTCTGGTTTTCATTGTTACGAACATTTGGATTTGCACCAAGGGCGATAAAAAATGCCGCAAGCTGGGGATCCCCCAATTCAGCAGCATAGTGCAGGGGAGTTCTTCCGTGTGTATCCCTGGCATTGATATCAACCTCGCCAAGGAAAAAATCCCTGGCTTTTACATCTCCGGCCGCCAGAAGGCTCCAAACGTCTTCGATTGGGGTTTTTGCCGGAGCGCTCTTGCAGCCTGTAACGGCCAGCAGAAAAAGCCCCGTCCCGATAATGGCAAGGGTATTAAAAAATGTAGATTTCTTCATATATTGATCATCGGCAGGGGAAAAAAAAGCTGGAGTAGGGGATGTGCCCCAGGCAAGGCTATTGCAACGAATGGATAATTTTGTTTATACTGAAAATGTCCGGAATTTGGCTGTTTTCGGCTGAATTCGGGGATTTGCGGCCTTGGTGGAACTGGTAGACACGCCAGCTTGAGGTGCTGGTGCCGAGAGGCATGGAAGTTCAAGTCTTCTAGGCCGCAAAATTGATTTTTCTGTAATAATTTACCGGTAGAGAGTAGTTTCTGCACTAACAATAATTTGACTTGAACTTCCGAGGACCGCGCCGACCGGCAGGGAGGTAAGGCGCACAGGATGTGCGCCGCCAGCGGGCCGGAGGGGCCGAACAGGACGTGAGGCCCCGGAGGCTTCAAGTCTTCTAGGCCGCAGTAGAGGTAAAAGTTAAAAAGTAAGAGGTAATATGGCCACTGCGTAGGAGCATGCCACTTTTTTCCCCTGACACCCCTCAAGTATTTTATTGGGCATATATTTCTTATTTATAGCCATAGCAGTGAAACGCTTACGTAGGGGTAACTTTTATTTTTTCCCTCTTTTGGGGCATGCCCCCTACACCAGTGTTTCACTACTTTGGTTATTTAATAAATCTCCGCGTAGCCTCGGATAACGCGGAATCCCATAACCCAGGTGTCGTTATGCGGCGGGAAGCTGCTGCGGCTAACGGTTCGTATATTTCCGATAGCATTGTTCCAGCTTCCACCGCGTCTTACCCGCTCGATTCCAAATAATGGGCCTGTGGGATCCATGTTATTATTGCTTTCAGAATAATATGATGAACTGAACCAGTCCCAGCACCACTCCATTATATTGCCGTTCATGTCGTATATGCCCAGGCCGTTGGGCAACTTTGTCCCTACAGGGTGGGTCATGCTACCGCTGTTGGTATTATACCAGGCCACATCCTCGGCATTGTTGCTGCCGGCATAATTAAAGTTTCCGGGCGATCCATATCCTCCTCTTGCTGCGTATTCCCATTCAGCCTCGGTGGGAAGCCGGTAGCCGTTGGCTTTTTGGTTTAAAACGATACTGTCCCAGGTCGAAGGGGAGGCAGCGGGTCTTATGCCCCAATTGGCAGGGTTGGTTTCTCCATTCAGGCTGTACGCCGGAATCAGGTTTAGTCCGGGTGTTGTGTTGTTTTCTTTTATGGTTCGCCAATTACTATATGCGACACCATCATACCAGGAAACTCTGTCTACCGGACGTAGTGGCTGCCCTGCCTTAAATTGACTGGGAGTTGAACTGCCGGGTCCGCCTGTGGTACTGGCGGGACCATCAATGTTATTGTCATAAATTGCCAAATCGCTCATCACATCATGATAATTATCCTGCGTTACAAGATATTTGGCCATGTAAAAACCGGTTCCCAGTTTTACATTGTGTACAGGTGATGTGCCGCTGCCGGCAGCGCCCATCATAAAGCTGCCCTTGCGTACCCAAACCATGTCCGGTTCATTGGGAACCCACCTGGCATAAAGAGTTATTACATGCTCTTTTGTTGTATCGTTATAAATAACAATTCTGTTGATATCCTCATCGTCTTCGTTTACCGGTCTGTCAAAATCCCAATCTACAAGATGCTGCCGGTTCTGATGGGGATTTTGGTTGTAAGACGGCTCATCAAAATAAGTCCAGCCATAAAATGACCAGCCGAATATATTTCCGGGCAGCGGTTCAATTATTTTTCCGCCGGGGGAAATATTCTGATCCGCCGGAGCGGTAATCCCGTGTCCGCTGTTTCCAACAGACGAGGTTGTCCCATCGGGAAGTTTCAGGTTGAATTTAACAATGTAAAGCGCCTGCCCCCACTTGGCGTAAAGAATAATGCCTTCCCTTTCCACCCTGTCTTCGGCGAATTTCCATTCATTTTCGGCGGTACCGGTCTCATCTTTATACCAGCCCATGAAGCCTTCTCCGGCTTTTTTCATGGGGGGCGGTAGGGTCAATAGATTACCGTGGGCAATGGTTTGATTTACCGGCGCCGGGGATCCGCCATTCGTCCTGAATTCTACAGTGTAGAAATTGGTAACCCACCTGGCATGCAGTATAATGTCGTCCATGCCGACTGTATTACTGAAGTCCCACAGATTTTTATATTCAGGCTCTGTGTACCAGCCGCCGAAACCATAGCCTGGTTTGCTCATCGAAAGAGGCTCTACGATCCTTGTTCCGGAAACCAGATCCTGGGTTCTGGGAGCCGGATTCCCATCATAAGCCTCGAATGTTACCTGACAATGAGGCTCTTCCCATTTTGCTGTCAATGTTATATTTGCGTTAACCCTGCCGGCAGAGAAATCCCATTCAATTCCGTTTTCTGTAAACCAGCCGCCGAAACCGAACCAGAGATTTGAGCCGGCGGAAACCGCGCGTCTCATCGCCGAAGGCTCGAAAATCCTGGAGTTTTCGACAACGCTTTGCGGAGCCGGCGCGGGATTACCGCCGTTTGCGTCAAATGTTACAGTATAAATCGCCGGAAGCTGCGCCCACATGGCATACAGTCTTATAATCCCGTTTTCCGATAATCTCTCTGTTGTTACCGGTGTGGAAAAATCCCATTCATTTCCGCCGGAACAGGCTTCATCGGTAAACCAGCCGCCGAAACTCATGCTCGGTTGAATCATTGCGACAGGCCTTGTAACCAATGAATCGTATATAACCCGCTGATCTTCCGGCGCCGGCGTTCCGCCCCTCGCGTCGAATATAACAATGTATTCGTAGGTAACCCACTTGGCATATAGCGTAATGTTGCTTGTCGCCTGGCCAATGCCAAAATCATACCTTGCTCCGTCAACCGAACCTATATACCAGCCGGCGAAACCATGCCCCGGCCGGCTCATCGGCGGAGGTTCAACGACCCTGCCAAGCTCGACCAGGTTCTGCGGCGCCGGCGCCGGAGTTCCGCCTTCGGCTGCGAATGTTATCAGGTAACGGGGGGTATCCCATTTTGCATGCAGGGTTATATCGCCGGTTACCGGCGCAGAGAATGACCACGGTGTGGTAAATGCGTCATCTTCAAACCAGCCGCCAAAACCATGCCCGTCGTTTCGTGTCATGGGTACAGGCTCAACAACCCTGGCGCCATGGTTTAATGTTTGAGATTCCGGAACGGGGTAACCGGAGTTTGACTGGAAAGTTACCAGGTAATGCGGTGTATCCCATTTAGCGTACAAGGTTAAATCCTGATCAACTGTATCGATAAGATCTATTCCATCATCAACGTCATCAATAAAAACCCATGGTACTGTTAATGCCGGATCCTTATACCAGCCGCCGAAGCCGTCTCCATTCCTGCTCATTTGCGGTGGTTCAACAATTCTTTGATTCACGGCTATCCGTTGATTTTCCGGCGCCGGGGATCCTCCGTTTGCTGCAAATGTGATGGTGTAGAAGTGAGCCTCCCACCTGGCATATAAAGTTGTGTTACCCGTTACAGTATTGCCGGAAAAATTCCAGCTTTCGGTAAGGGCGGCATCGCTGTACCAGCCGCCGAAGCTGTGTCCCGCCCAGGTCATTGGAATGGGTTCAACGGCCGTTCCGCCGTAGGCTATCTGTTGATCAATGGGAGGCGGGGAGCCGCTGCCGGCGTCAAAAACAACTGTGTAAATAAGGGCAGGGTTTGATTCCCATTTGGCGTATAGCGTATGATTTCCCGCCGCCACAAAAGAAAAGTTCCATCTATGGATACATTCCGGCTCTGTATACCAGCCGCCGAAACCAAAGCCAGGCCTGCTCATAGGCTGCGGCATTACAACCAGGGTATCTTTTACCAAACTTTGCGGCGGGGGAGGCGGATTTCCGCCGTTAGCCTCGAATGTGATAATGACATCAGAAATTGGCTGCCATTTGGCGAAAAGAGTCGTATCTTTTTTTACTATGTCTTTGGCGAAATCCCATTCTTCTGCGAAAGCCCCGCGCGTGTCTTTTTCATACCAGCCTGCGAACGCATAGTGCTCCTTTGTCATGGCCAGAATTTTTGCGATTTTTCCATCGTGGGCGATATTTTGAATTCCAGGAGCCGGTAATCCGCCATCTGCCTGAAAAACTACCGTATGGTATACGGGCAGATTTGGTCTTTTTCCTTCCGGCTTATCCCACCATGTTTCCATGATTGCATTGCTGCAAGATGTAAAAAGAGCGCAAACTGCCAGCAGCACTGTAATCCCAAAAAGTAATCTGGCGGATGAATTTTTCATATTTTTCTCCTGCTTTATTGGTTGATGTCATTTGAAAGATTTTACGATTCAACCTGATAATTTCTATACATTCATACTTATCCCGTGAACTTTCAAATGAAATACCCAAAAACACAAAAAAAAAATCGCGAAATACGCCCTGATAGCGTTCGCTCAGAAGTCTTTTTTTTCTGTGTTAACCTGAAAAGGAATGCCCTTTTGCTCGACAGATTTGCGAAGAAAAATATTTATTGCGCTTGTCATGTTTAACCCAAGATAATTAAAAAGCGCTTCCGCATTTTCTTTTAATTCCCGATCAACCCTGATTGTTACGCGAATATCTTCATTTTCCATAGAAGCCTCCTTCTTGCAGTATAGTTCAATATATGAACAATGTCCAGTATATAGTAGCTAAATGGTGTATTTTATATGCTTTCTAGTCATATTTTGCACAATATTAATAAATTATTAATTTTTTTTAAAAAGTTTCAAATAATACTTGTCTAACTTGCGTTAGTTAGATATAATCTACTTAACTAACGTATGTTAATTAGCAGGTGCATTTGGGAGCGTTTTAATGGATTTATTTTCGACCAGGGGAAGAATTTTAAGCGCCGCTGTTGAATTGTTTTCCGATTATGGATACGACAAGGTTTCCATGCGTAAAATTGCCGGAGCAATGGGGATTAGAGCGGCCTCCATTTATAATCACTTTTCATCTAAGGCCGATATCCTGAAAAGCCTTTATGATTTTTATGCCAAGGAACAGCAGCTGGTTATTCCCTCTCTTGATAACTTACTGCAATTGGCGGAAACCACGCCTCTGCAAACCGTGTTTTTGAAACTAATTCTTCACTTCCCTCCGGATATCCAGAAAACAATGGATCGCATTTTTTTTATCGCAAGCCAGAGAATCAATGTGGATACGGAAAGTGAAAATTTTATACGCAAATATTTTTTTGAATCCAGGGTATCGCTTTTAATTCCTCTGCTTAAAAAAATGATTGAATCGGGAAAGATAGAGTCTGTCAATATCGATGATTTTATATGTTTGTTTGCGTATTATTCTTTCAGCGCTGCGGTACTGAATAACTCAAACCTGAGAATGGATCCAGATCAATGGAGATGTGGTTTTAACATGATTTTTTCACTGCTAAAAATCATGCCAGATGCAACGGATATAGTTTTTCCTGTTTCCTAAATAAAGGAAAGGAGGAGGTTGTATGGAAGCCATGCTTCAAACACGCGTTAATTTACAGGCTGTAAATCATATTGAGCGTTCCAGGCTGAACAGGTTATTTATGGAAGCTGTTAAATTCCCGCTGGTCGTAGTATGCGCCGGGGCAGGTTATGGCAAGACGAGCGCGGTTTTAGACTTTATTAAAGAGTGTCAGACTCCAACTATATGGATGCAGATTACAGAGCGCGATGTTGTGGCGGAACGCTTTTGGGAAAACTATGCACACGCATGGAGTCAGATAAATGAGTCTTTTGGCAATGCGATCCGGAAAATCGGCTTCCCGGATACCGCCGAAAGGCAGAAGCAGTACCTGGCTGTCTCTCATAAAACATTATCATCATTGGACAGGCGAATCTTTGTTGTAGACGATATTCATAATCTGGAAAATCCGATGATCCTTCGTTTATCGGAATATATCTTCAATAACCTTGATGTTGGAACGACATCAATTTTAATTTCCCGTTCCACTCCGCGAGTCAATATTACAGGCATGATTTCCAAGGGACGTGTATTTAATGTGAGCGAAAACGATCTGCGTTTTACCGATAACGAACTCTCGCATTATTTCCGCCAGTTAAGCATATTTCCCCAGTTGGAGAATCTGCGCGAGATAATGCAGGATACCGGAGGCTGGGCATTTGCCATCAATCTTATCGCGCGCTCATACCAAAAAGCCCCGGGCTATGGAGGCTACCTGCGCAGCGCGATGAAGACGAATATTTTCCAGGTAATGGAAACGGAAATTTGGGAAGGGATTTCCGAACGGGTGCAGCACTTTTTGGTTCGCATTTCGCTTATTGACCATCTTTCATTTGATCTTATAGGGCTTTTGGCAGGCGGTGATGAGGAGCTGATAAATGATATGGAGCAGCAGAATGCATACGTACGCCGCGACACTCATATTAACGCATATCTCATTCACCCGTTGTTTCTGGAATTCCTTTCAACAAAGCAGGACCTTCTTTCTGTGGAGGAAAAACGGGATACCTATGCAATTGCCGGAAGATGGTGCGATATACACGGTTTCAGGATCGACGCAATGTCTTACTATGAAAAGATAGGCGACTATACATCAATAGTTAACCTTTTTAATACATTACCCGCGCAGTCTCCCTACGATGTCGCTAAGTATGCGACAACAATTATCGACCGCGCACCGGAAGAAGCCTTTGACGAAGTGGTATCTCTGGCTCTGGCACATGTACGCTGCCATATGCGCCTGGGACTCTGGGAGCGGGCAACCGAACTACTGGAGTTCTATGAGGCAAAATACCTAAGTCTTCCGGAAGGCGATGTTTTTAGAAGCCGTAATTTAGGCGGGCTGTATTTTCTATGGGGTTATCACCGCAACTTTATGTGTCTGTTCGATAATGTTTTTGATTTTGATCAGTACTATGAAAAATTTTGTAAAATTCATCCAAATCCGGCTGCTCTTACCAAGCTTGCCGTCCGAAGCCGTGTTGTGGGGCCGTGGATTAATGCCAACAGCTCTTCAAAGAGAGGCGCTCCGGAAGAGTACATCAAGGCGGTAGAACGCGCGGCGGCTCTTCTTCCGCAGTCTTTTGGCGGTTTTATGGCCGGGGAAGATGACATTGCCTGGGGGGAATTAAAATTTTTCCAGGGGGATCTCGCCTCTGCCGAAGCCCTGCTCGCCCAGGGGCTTAGAAAAGCCCAGGAACACAGGCAGTTTGAACTTCAGCACAGAGCGCTCTTTTATATTTTGCGTATCAGTGTCGCCCAGGGGAATTACACGAAGGGGGACAAAGCCCTGAAAGAAATTAAGGCGCACCTTGACGAAGAAGATTACCCGAACCGCTACATCAATTACGATATCGCAATTGCTATGTCCTGTTATTCTGTAGGTTTGCCGGAAGATACACCCGACTGGCTTAAACAGGGTTTTTCACATTACAGCCATGCCAGTTTTATAGAAAATTACGAGAATCAGATAAAGGCGCGGTACTTTTATGTTACCAGGAATTATCCCCCTCTTTTGGCATATATCCAGGAAATGAAGGGCAGGGAATCCTATTTATACTGCCGTATGGCAATGCTTGCACTGGAAGCCTGTGTGCATTACAAGATGAAGGATAAAAAACAGGCTTTTGCCGCACTAACAGAGGCTTATGAAACGGCATCACCAAATGATCTTATAATGCCATTTATTGAACTGGGTAAAGATATGCGCACCCTTACCGCTTCCATGCTGAAGGAATCGGGCTCGAAGAAAATTCCCAAGGCCTGGCTGGAAGGCGTCAACCGCAAATCCGCCTCTTATGCCAAACGCCAGGCTCACGTCGCCATTAATTATAAACAGGCGAACCGATTGACGGACGGCGTTGTTTTATCTCCAAGGGAAACTGAAATTCTCCGTGATCTTTCCCAGGGGCTTTCACGCGCAGAAATTGCCGCCAGCCGCAGTCTTTCCATAAACACCGTAAAAATGGTGATAAACAATATATATAACAAACTGGGGGCCGAAAACATAGCGGATCTCATCCGTATTGCTGTTGAATGGAAGTTGGTATAGGTAAATATCAGTCTTTCATTCGACTTTTATTTAGATTTATACGGTGAGAATTAACATTCAAATGAAATATGAGGGTGTATTTTGCGATGATATTTTATTATTTTCGGGTATTTTGTGCGCCCTTAATAAAAAATAGATTTAGTGCAAGAGGTTTTATTATGCACATAGAAAATGATATTTCCATTTTCGACTTTGTTTGCACTATTTCTGAAGCAGTGGACCTGGTTTCACCCTTACTAAATAACCACCACAAAAGTGTGGCGTACATATCGTGCAATATCGCGCTGAAAATGGATTTATCAAATGATGAAATACAGGATATCGTTCTGGCATCAATGCTGCATGATATCGGCTCTTTCTCAACGGAAGAACGCATTAGAACCCTGATGCCGGATCACTGCGACATAAGCATGAATCAGCACGCTATATTGGGCTATATGCTCCTAAAAGAGTTTGAGCCCCTTTCAAAAGCAGCTTTGCTTATAAAGCACCATCACAGATGTTTTGATGAAACAAGAGACGACATTCCGATAGGCAGCTACATTATCAGCCTGGCAGACAGGATATCAATTTTATTTGATGAAAAACGTGAAATTCTTACGCAGGTAAAAGAAGTATACAATAAAATTTCTTTGCACAAGAGTAAATTCCATCCTGATGTTTTTGCCGCATTTGAGCGCCTTGTTAACCTGGAATATGTCTGGGTCGATACTTTTTCGAAATCATTCGATACGATCATGCTGAGAAAGGTGCGTTTTTCAAAAGAAATTCTGGATCTGGAAATGTTCAAGAGTTTTGCAAAAGTTATCGCCCAGATTATTGACTTTAAAAGCAGGTTTACGGCAACCCATTCAAGCGGCGTTGCGGCAGTTGCGCGGGAACTCTGTGTTATATCAGGATTTTCGGAAAGGGAATGCCGCCTGATGGAAATCGCAGGTCTTCTGCACGATCTTGGGAAGCTGTCGGTATCTAACGGCATTTTGGAAAAGAACGGCAGGTTAACGGAGGAGGAGTTTAATGTAATAAGGAAGCACACTTATTATACATACGCGATTTTAAGCAGGGTTACCGGCATGGAGCATATTGCCGAATGGGCGGCATATCACCATGAAAGACAGGACGGCAACGGTTACCCCTTCCATGTAAAGGGCGAGGATTTTTCCAAACTGGCGCGGATTATGGCTGTTGCTGATGTAATAACCGCTCTGACCGAAGACAGGCCCTACAGGCCGGGAATGAACCTGAAAAATGCGGCGGAAACATTGGTTGCCATGTCTGAAAACGGGGGAATTGACAGGAATATTGTAGATATGGCGATCAATAATTTCTCCTGCATTAACGATGTGCGCCTTAAATCGCAGCAGGAAGCATTGAAAGAATACAACAATTTCCACGATTCCATGCATGTAATATTTAGGGATATCGAAGCAAAAACCGCTTCGCCCATTTCAGCATAAGGAGTAACGGATAGTAATACTTGAAATTTAAAAATAATTACATAATAATTTAAAAAAGTACAGGGGACACGGGAACCTCCAGAACCTAAAGTTTGGGGGTTCCTACTTTTTTACGTCTTGGCTTTTACTTTGTCTTCGGAGGAATTGGTATGAACCTTAAAAAGGGGTGGGTGTTACTGTTCTTGTTTCTTGCCGCAGATATTTTCGCAGAGATGGGCCTGGATATTGTTGTAGAAGAAAACAGTTCGGGTCTTACAATTGTTAAATCTTCGGGAACTGCGAAAATTCTTGAGATTCCGGACATTATCGACGGAAGAAGCGTTACCATGATTGGCGCCGGCGCCTTTACAAACAAGGGCATCGTAGAAGTTACAATACCGGACAGCGTAACATTTATCGGGGACGGAGCATTTTCCTTTAACGAACTTACAGTCGTCAGTATCGGAAACAATGTTACACATATCGGCATGGGGGCCTTCACAAATAACAAACTGGTAACTCTGACACTGGGGGACAATGTTAACATTATTGGCAAGGGCGCTTTTTCCGATAACCTGCTCGATACCGTGATTATTCCGGACTCCGTAACCATCATTGACGATTATGCGTTTTTCAACAATAAGATAAACAATATTGAATTTCCGGAAAGCGTCAGGACGATAGGGGAGGGCGCTTTTTCGGGAAACAGGCTGGCTGCGCTGGAGATAGGCACAGGGGTAAACAGTATAAGGGACGGCGCTTTTTATAATAACAGAATTACCAGCGTAAATATCCCGCCTGCACTGGAGTCTCTGGGCAAGCGGGCATTTGATTCGCGCCCGTTAGGCGGCCACATTGTGGGCAGCATTAACTACACCGATGTCAGCGGAACCGTCCTTTATACAACAGCGAGAAATTTCGACACATACTACGAGTTCAACGATAAAAGGCCGGGAAGGTATACTCTTACCGATGGAACCTGGACAATGGAGTAATTTTACTTATTGTCCTGCGGCCGCCCTGAACTCGGTCCATATCAGGTTATGCGCTTCTTCGGCCTGTGCGCTGATGTTCTGAATCATTTCCATATCTACATTGAACCCTGCCGGAAGCGTTAGAAATTCCTGGAACTCAGGATCGATCAGCGAATCCGAAGCGGAAAAAGTGCTGTAGTATCCCAGGTACTCAAAACACTGTGCGCCTCTTTGTGCATCCAGAATGTAATTAAGAAACGCATGGGCGGCATCGGCGTTCGGCGCCTGGCTTGGAATAAAACCCGCCATGATGCCAAAGCCAATTCCCTCCTTCGGGAAGACCACTTCCAGTTCCGGCTTTGCCATTTTCGCCAGGGTTACCATTGATGTATACATTACCGCCGTGGATATTTCACCGGAGATCAGTTCATCTTCAAGGTGGTCATCGCGAATCAGGCGGATATTCGGAGCAAGCCGGCGAAGCAGTTCGCCTGCTGTGCGGATTGCAAGAAGATCGTTGGTGTTATAACTATGACCTAGCACTTTAAGAGCCATGCCGTTAATTACGCGAAAATTTCCGATAATTCCCAGATTGTCGCCCAGTGAGGGATCCCAAAGATCCGCATATCCTGTAATGGGTATATTTACATAAGATGGATCATATACGATTGTCATGACTCCCGCTCCGTAGGGAACTGTGTATTCATCTGTTGGATCATAAAACTGTTTTTGATAAACAGGATTGATGTTACGGTAATTTGAAAGTTTTGATATGTCGAGTTTTTGAGCCAGCCCTTCTGCAATGGCCATTTCGATAATATAATCGTCGGCGATAACAAGATCGTAGTCCCCGCCCTTTGCAGCCTGCAGTCTGGCGAGCATTGTTTCATCAGAATCGAAATTAATATAGTTTATCCGTATGCCTGTTTCTTTCTCGAAACCCTGCAATACCTCCACGGGAAACATCTCGTCCCATGTAAAAAGGGTAAATCTCGGTTTGTTCCCGCAGCCAAGAACAAGGAAGACGAGACCCAGCACTAACACAACACTAAAGGTTTTTTTCACAATAAGCTCCTTAAAATTTTGTTTGATATTTTCATTATAAAATAAATCATCATTTTATGGAATAGGTCTATGAGACAGGGGCGCTTTTCTTTTTTGGCCTTGCAAGCGCAGCGGCGGCAAAACAGAGAATCACTGTAAGGATGAAAATCAGCGTGCACATTGCATTTGTCTTGGGGGTTACGCCGGTTTTTATCTGGGAATAAATCTTCATCGGCAGGGTGTTGGTATGCACTCCGGCGACGAAGACGCTGATTATTACATCGTCGAAGCTCATGGCGAATGAGATGAGCATGCCGGATACAACGGCCGGCAGGACGAGGGGAAGGGTGATGTCATAAAATGCCCGTATGTCGGATGCGCCCATGATTCTTGCCGCTTCGACATAACTTTTTTCAAGGCCGGCAAACCTTGCCCTGACCAATAGGTAAACGTACGGAACACAAAATGCGGTATGGGCAATTACCAGCGTGAGCATTCCGAAGGGGAGGGACAATAGGGAGAAGAATGCAAGAAAAACCATTCCCAGTATTATTTCCGGCGTCATGATCGGCAGGATCGAAATGTACTCCATTACCTTGCCGGAAGAATTGTGCAGCCGCGATTCAACCGAAGATCGCGAACGCGCCATGCCGGAAGCGCCCAGTGTACCGATGGCGGCCGCTGAAAAACTTGTAAGAAAACCCAAAACCAGGCTGTTTCTGAGCGCTTCAAACATTGAACGATCGGCGAAAAGTTCCCTGTACCAGTAGAGGCTGAACCCGCTCCATACAGAGCTTAATCTGCTGTAGTTAAAAGAATAAATTATAACCAGCAAAATCGGCACATACATGATAACTAAAATAAAGCCAATGTAAACGGGGGAGATGCGTCTTTTTGTCATATCAGCCCCTCCAGTTCTCCCGATCTTGTGATAAGGCGGTAAAGATACAGAAAAAGCGATGTCAGGATCATCAGCACTACGCTGATGGCTGCGGCAAAGGGCCAGTCATGAACGTTCAACAGTTGATCGCGGATCAGGTTTCCAACAAGAACTATTTTATTGCCGCCAAGGATATCCGCCATGTAGTACAAACCCATCGAAGGAATAAATGTAAGAATGACCCCGGAAAACAGTCCCGGCATTGTTAGCGGCAAGTTAACCGTTAAAAATGCCCTGAACCGGCCTGCTCCCATAATTCTTGCAGCCTCCGTAAGGGAAGGATCAAGTTTTTCCGCGCTGGAAAAAACCGAATAGATCATAAAGGGCAGAAGGCCGTATATCATGCCTGTAACAACGGCCGGATATGTATACAACAGGCGAAGCGGCGCATCTGTTATGCGCATTTTCATTAAAATTGTGTCCAGTACGCCGTTTGCCCTGAAAACAATGATCCAGCCGTAAAGCCTCATAAGGGCGCTTGTCCAGAATGGTATAATAAGAAGTACCATCACCCTGTTGCGCCAGATGGGTTTAAGGCGCGCCATAAAATAGCCGAACGGATAACCAACGGCGATGACTGCAATGGTGCTTATAAGGGCCAGTTTGACGGACTGTCTGAATGTTTCCAGATAGACGGGCAAAAGAATACGCCTGTAATTGTTAAGATTAAATGCCGCCTCTATACCCCAGGAGCCCTGCCTGCGCATAAAGCTAAGGGCAATCATGTAAACCAGAGGCCCAAGAACAAAGACAAGAGTGAAAAGGTACATTGGAATAAGGGCCGCCGAGAATGCCCTTTTTCTGTTAAATGTATCCGCTGGTGCGCCGTTTTTTTTCATGGGCGTTCAAGGAGGACTGCATTGGACGGAAGCCACACCGCCAAAACCTCGTCCCCCACTTCAAGATTTGTATCGATGCCCTGGCGGCTTGCGCTGATCTCTTCGCCGCCACCGTCCGCGCCTTTCAGCCTGGCCGTTACACGCAATAAACCTCCGGTGAAATTTTTACCGGTAACAATAGCGGAAAGTCCTGTACTGCCGCTGCCCGGCGGGCTTAGCGTTATATATTCTTCCCTTACGGCGATTAAAATCTCCTGTCCGTTTTGAATGTTTCGCAAGCCGTTGTTTTCTGTAAATTCAGTTTTAACGCTGCCCGCCGGGTGAACAAAATCCATGTTTAATTTTTTTTCGCCGTTTTCACCTGCGGTTTCGGTACAATCCTGCGCTTTTCCGGCAAGAACATTGGCGCCGGCAAATCCGGCGACAAAACCGGTTTTCGGTCTGTTGTATATCCCGGAAGCACTGCCGATCTGTTCAAAAACGCCGCCGCGCATAACCGCGATTCTGTCCGACATTGTAAGGGCTTCTTCCTGATCGTGCGTGATATAGATAAAAGTGATACCAAGCTGTTTCTGCAGCCGTTTTAGTTCTATCTGCATTTCCCTGCGCAGTTGCAAATCCAGCGCGCCCAGAGGCTCGTCCAATAGAAGTACCTTGGGCTGATTAATAACCGCCCTGGCAACAGCAACTCTCTGCCTCTGGCCGCCGGAAAGTTCGTCCGGCCTGCGTTTTTCAAAACCGGAAAGCCGTACAAGCGCCAGGGCATCGGAGACGGCCTTTTTTATCTCGGCCTTTGGTTTACTCTTCAGCTTCAGGCTGTAACCGACATTCTGCTCAACATTCATGTGGGGAAAAAGGGCGTAGTTTTGAAAAACCATGTTAACGCCGCGCTTGTCAGGATCAAGGGCGCTGACGTCTACGCCGTCGATAAAAACCTGGCCGCAGTCGGCGGCTTCCAGCCCTGCGATTATTCTTAGCGTTGTGGTTTTACCGCAGCCGGACGGCCCAAGAAGGGTGATAAATTCGCCGCGGCCGACAGACAGGTCAAGGCCCCGCAGAACTTCAACAGATCCAAAACTTTTTTTAATTCCTTGCAGGCGCAGCAGTTCCACAGCATTCACAGTTTAAGTTTAGGTTTACAGACCGGCAAAGTCAATGGCACGAATTGTTGACACCGGATAGTTTCTGCAATAGATTGAAGGTGATGCTGGTTCCCACACAAAAAGAAATTATTGAAGAGCGGAAAGCGAAGGCCATCGAAACTCTCTCGACCGGTTTTGCGGTAAACAGGCTGCCGCTGGAAGAATATGAGCGGCTGGTTGAATACATCAATAAAACTGAAAATGAGAGGGAACTGGTAATAGTAGAAAAAATAGTCGCCGAATACGGGGAAAATGGTACGCTTAATGAACAGCCGGAAGATGATGAGCCGGACTACTATTCAGGCCGGGATATTTTTCAGAATAATACCGCCATTCTTTCTTCGCGCACTTTTTCCGGCCCCATAAAATCCGGCGCAAAGTTTGTCAGTCTTTTGGGCAGCGAGCACATCAAAATACGGATCGCGGATTTAAGAAAGCGGCGGACAGTTTTGAATGTGGTTTCCATTCTTGGGGAGTGCAAAATTTCGGTGGAGGCGGGCATCAGGGTGAGCAATAACGCGATACCGGTTTTGGGCAGCGCTTCCGTGGATAAGAATGTGGATAAACAGGCTCGCGACATGGAGCCCGAACTGATTATCTCCGGTGTGTCCCTGCTCGGCGATATTAATGTTAAATTGCTGAAATAGTGTAACCCGCTGCCCGCCCCAGCCTTACCTATTAAAATTTAATGGCATAAATAACCTATCAGTTCTTTTAGTTGGCTAATTTTTGGGCGGGGATAATCCTTGTGAAAATCATTTTCGTCTAACAACAAAGCCCTGCCGCCAAGGCTAAGAAAACTTTCTGTGTATTGGGGATAGTCATCAATGAACAGCACTTGTGGGGCGTCCGCTCCCAGGACATTTAACACATAATTGTATACCCGGTGATGTGGCTTTCCCTTAAAATCAAACTGTCTTATATCAAAAATATGGGTAAACAAGCCGTTAAACTCAAGCTTGTCAATAATCCGCCTTGCGTGCTCCATTGGTGAATTGGTAAGTATTGCTTTTGGAATATCAATACCTTCAAGAAATGCCCTTAAATCAGGATCAGGCGGAAGATTATCCGCCTCGTCTTCAGGGTGAATTGCAGCCATATAGGCATCAACATCGGTAAAACCCTTCTCGGTCATAATCCATTCAAGGCTTGTGCCGTATTTTTTCCCCTCGGTGCGGCGAAGATGCCAGACTTCTTCACTTTCAATACCGAGAAAACCGGAAATGAATTCCTGCATTCGTATTTTTGCATTATCTTCAAGACCGTATCTGCGCGAATAAAGGGTGTTGTCAAGATCGAATAGAAGGTATTTGGTCATGTATTAATAATGCGGCTTTTCCACGACTATGGCAATGCCAGAAATATATGCCTATAACCAAAACTGAAAGCGGTGCGCAAAGCCCCTCCGATGGCTGACGGTCTGATAGACATCTTTTTTTTCTGTAAAACTAGATTAACCATTATCGAGATTCTTTATAGTGTAGTTCACTTTTTTATAACCACGCCGATGCCATCGTCAGGGCTTTGCGCACCGCTTTCGTTGCTTTTATGGGCATATA
>WRLP01000032.1 GCA_009777535.1 Treponema sp. | reverse complement strand
AAAAGCCCAGCTGACTATGTATCGGTAGGCGACTTTTACAAGGTCTATGGTTACGCATGCCTGTATGCTTGTTTGCATAAAGTCCCTATAACGAATTTGACAATCTCTTTTATCGAAAGCCGGCTTCCCAAAAAGCTGTTTAAACATCTAAGAGACATTCGTGGTTATATGGTTGAAAAAACCAGTCCCGGGATATATACTGTGAAAGGGGACATATTACCGATACAGATAATTAACAACAGGCAGCTTTCGGTGGAAGAAAACCTGTGGTTGAAAAACTTAACCGACAGGCTTGATCTTAAAGGCTATTTGCAGATTAATACTGAAATAGCCCGCTTGGAAGAAACTATAAACGTAGGAGCATATTTAAACGTTTTAGTGCAAGCTAACGTAAATATCTTAGAGGAGGCAGCAAAAATGAGTAATGCGGCAAAATCATTAGATGAAGTTCTGGAAAGAACCGGCATAGCGGCCAAATGGGAAGCCAAAGCTGAAGAACGCAAAGCCCTAAATATTGCGCGGAACATGGTAAATTTGGGTTATTCCATGGAGAATATTATCTCTGCTACCCAACTTGATTCAGAAAAAGTGAAAGAGCTTCTTTAATAAGGAAAAAGGTAAGATGCCAAAATCCGCCAGCGGATTTTGGCAGTAAAAAGTGAAAAGCCCCCGAAAGCCCCAGCGTTACGCAAAGCCTTCGCATAACGTAACACCCTCGCTCCCGGCTCGCTCTTTTACCTGCTCCCTTTTATCTTTCACCTGTCCAAAATCTGCAAGGCAGATTTTGGACACTCCCTGCTACCTGCTATTTGCAACACCCTCGCTTCCGGTTCACTATTTCTATTCTCTCTTCTAACTTTTAACTTTTCCACCTATTGTTTCGTCCACGTACTGCTTCCCGCCGGCCTTGTATAAAGCCCTATGCCACCTGCTAAATACTTGGCCCGCAAATCCCCAGAAAAATTAGAATAAGCTGGAAAATTAGCGCTGCTGATAGTCCCCTTAAACCTGACACTGGTAAGCCCTGTGCAGCCGGAGAAAGCAGAAGCCCCGTTCAGGCAACGCTGCTTGACATTCGTTTTTACCTTTTTATAATCTCCAAAATCTATTATATTTGATAAAAGGGATACATTAGGAGTAAACTTGGCTAGAATTCATTTTGAAGAAACCGACGACCTTATAGACATCCGCTTTGATAATGTTTTTAAGGCAGTTTTTGCACGAAATACACCAGCTTCTCAGGGAGCCCTTTCCAGGCTCATATCCGCTCAAAACTGGAAAATACAGTTGAAAAGCCAATAGAGAAAATGAGCGTTCAGGAACAATGGGCTATATTTTTCCGGTATCTGACTGACAAGAGTAAACGGCAGAAGATAAATGAAATTTTAGAATGTGAGGAGGGAATTGCCATGGCGAGTGAGGTATTAATGAGCATCAGCAAAGACGAGGTAGAAAGGGCACGGCTAATGAGCGAGTACAAGTATGAGCTTGATATACAGAGTAAACTTGTTACTGCTGAGCGCAAGGGTAAACAGGAAATAATCGATCTTTTAAAAAGCGGAAAATCCCCAGAAGAAATAATCCGTAATTATCAGTCTTAGCACTTTTCGCTCTTTTGCCTTCCCTGCTCACTCCCCGTTTTCCGCAAGTACCGGTTGCTGGGCATCCGCTCGCTCTTTTTCCCCCTTTCCCTTTTCCTATCGACAAACAGGGTAAAAACACATATATTATATTCATGGGAGCAAACACTAAATTCAAAGACAGCGTTTTTTCATTCCTTTTCAGCGATCCCGATATCTTGCGAGAACTCTACTGCGCCTTGGAAGGCGTTACAATGCCAAAAGATGTACCCATTACTATTAACACCCTACAAGATGTTCTTTTTATGGACAGAATCAACGACATCTCATTTGAAATCGGCGGCAAACTGGTAGTTCTTCTTGAGCATCAAAGTACAATTAATCCCAATATGACCTTTAGAATTTTGTCATATATTACACGTGTGTATGAAAAAATCGTAGATAATAAGAGTATGTATAGTACAAAGCTAAAGCCTTTACCTAGGCCTGAGTTCTTTGTGCTGTACAATGGTACAGCCGAATTCCCCAAAGAAAAAATATTAAAACTTTCTGATTCGTATGAAAGCGGAGAATCCCTTGGCCTGCCCAAAAAAGAAAACCCCGCTCTGGAGCTTGAAGTCAGGGTAATAAATATAAACCATGGTAAAAACGAAGAAATAGTGAATAGATGTAAGACTCTTGCGTCGTACAGCGCCTTTGTCGGAAAGGTGCAAGACTATGAAAAAGAGGGACTGGCCAGAGGTGAAGCTATAAAGAATGCAATTAAATACTGTGTTGAACATGATATTTTAAAGAATTTTCTTGAACAAAATGGCTCGGAGGTAATTAATATGTTGTTAACTGAATGGAATTGGGAAGATGCTTTGGATGTACGTTACGAAGAAGGCAAAGAAGATGTAGCCCGAAACGCCTTAGCTGAAGGAGCTACGCTCGAGTTTGTTCGCAAAATTACTGGCATTGATCTGGAAACTCTTAAAAATATTCAGACGCAGAAAAAGTAAAAGAAAGCGAGAGCGTTACGCAGCACGCTCGCTTCCGGCTCGCTCTTTGCTCCCTGTTATTTGCTCTTTTCCCTTCCCCCTTTCCCTACAATAAAAAGCCTACGGCTTTTTATTGTAGTACGCCATTCACCACCTTAATTGTTTCGTTTCTATAAAAATTGTTACTCATCGACGGTACAGGTGAAACCGGTATATCCGTCAGCGGGCCCCAGTTAGTCCCGTCAAAAGTGCCGTATTGGGCAGTTCCATCAACAAACCAATACAACGCCGCTCCTATAGTTGCCATATTATCTGTAATTCCTGAATCATTGCCAAATACAGTACCTCCTGAAATTCGGAAAATACTCAGCAAATTATATAAATACACCCCGCCGCCATAATCAGAAGTATTCCCAGAAAACGAGGCATTGTCTTGCATGATTAAGCTGCTGGCACCTGAAACATGCACCCCACCGCCGCAGGAAGAGCTATTAATAACAGGGACCACAGTATTCCCCGATACCAAGGCATTATCTGACATAGTTAAGCTGCCGTATATACCGTAAACAACCACACCTCCGCCATATCCAACTGCATAATTTCCAGACACCGATGCATTATCCGTCATGGTAAAAGCGCTGCCTCTAACACAAACTCCGCCGCCTCCAACACGACCCGCGTTGATATCATCGGCATACCAGTAGACGCCAACCGCAGTATTCCCCGATACCGAGGCATTATCCGTCATAGTAAAATTGCCGCCTGTAACATAAACCCCGCCGCCGTAAATACCAGCAGTATTATCCGACACAGTGGAGTTGTCCCGCATGATTAGAGAAGCATTTTCTTGCACATATACCAAGCTTGCATTGTTACTAGAATGTCCAACAAGGGTAATATTATCTCCCAGGGTCAGGCAAATACCGATCTGTCCGCTTGCCCCAACAGTAAAGATCCTGCCCTGCGAAAGCAAAGTGAGATTTATTTTCCGCTCGATATTAAGTCCCAACAATGTTAGTTGTATGTTTGAATGGTTCAATGCTCTATCGTTGGTGCCGGTAATATCAATATCTTCCCCAATGAGCAGGGTATATTCTCCGGGATTGGCATTGACATAGGCAAAGACCTTGTCAACTATTGTGTTTCCTGTTGCCGGATCGTCAAAATCCCATAATTCGTCGCCCTTATACCAGCCCTTGAAATAATAATAGTAATCCGGAGCTGTTCCAAAATAAAGACCAAGCACAGTAAGGATTGATAATGTTTTTACCGGGTCAGCAGGTTTTACAAAACTGATACCGTCAATCACGATTTCATTTGTCGCTGGGCTGCCGTTATCAGGATCAAAAGTTATGGTAAGACTCCGGTCTTCCCATATCGCATAAAGTGTAAGAATATCCCCGTTATTTAAACACAGGTTAATAACCGTCTCTTCGTTTGCAAATTCCACCGACCCTTCCGTCGAGGTAGACCAGCCAATAACCACGTGCCCGATTTGGGTAAAACTGTTTGTCCTCAAAGCCTGCGCATCATCGTAAGTAAAAACCGAATCCACCATTGTACCATTGCCGCCGTTGGCATCGTAAATCACTGTATAGGTGATAGCCTTCCATACCGCATACAGGTATACGGTTTCTCCGGCTGTAGTTGTCAGGTAGCTGGCAATCTGCCCATCTGTGAATACAACCGTACCGTCCGGTTCTGTTGCCCAGCCTTCGAATGTGTAGCCGGTGCGGGTAAAGGTATTAAGAGACAAAGTATAAATCAACCCCAGTGTAAATACACTGGGCGGCATAGTTCCGTTGCCACCGTTTGCGTTATAAGATACCGTATAGGTATTGGGCGCTCCCCAAACAGCATACAGGGTAACAGATTCATTGTGGATCGTACTCAGATTCTTGACAAAACCTTCATCAGCATATTCCGGCTGTCCGTTAGGCGTTTTTGACCAGCCGTTAAAAACAAAGCCTGTCTTGGTAAAGGTATTTTTCTCCAGCTTTTCCCAAAAACCAATGGCTAACGAAGAATCCGCCATTGTCCCGCTTCCGCCGTTGGCATTGTATTTAACAGTGTAGTATTGCAGAATAATACCGGAATCGCCACTTTCGCCCTGCACCTTAACATCTGTTTTTTCGCCGTTGATAACCAGATAACCATCTTCGCTGACTTCAACGGCAATACCATCACTATCTATTATGCCTTCGCCCAATCCGCTAACAACCGACATCTTTTCCCATTCGCTGCCGTTCCATATATACGCAGTTTTATCACTGCTGTTATAATACGCCCAGTTAAGCTCGGGCTCCTCAGGAGCGGAAGCAAGCTCGCCCTTCCATACAAAAAAGGACATCACCGCTATGTTAAAATCCTGTGTATATCCCTCGTCCGCCGATCTTCCTTTTTCGATTGTTGCGGTAACGGTCGCCGTTCCGGCAGCCGTTGCAATAAAAGTATTCCCGTTGACTTCCGCCCTTGTGCTCCCAGCATCTTTTACCGACCAACTTATACTCCGGTTTGTGGCATTAAGAGGCTCCACTATTCCAGCCAGCGGCATAGTCATACCAGCCAATGCCGTTGTAGTAACACTGATGGTATTGTCAACAGCCACATAAACACCGCCATCATTGTTTTTTTAACGCCATCCGGCATTTCTCAGCCTAAAACAGCCAATACCGCAATAGCGGTAATTGCATTATGTAAAGAAAAATTATTTCAATTGAGGGATATTTCGCTTTGCCGTGGCTAAATTTGTTTAAAATCCGGTGATTAACTTCCCTAAATTTCACCTTACTTTTTGGCAATACTGAGTTATATTATTTCTTAGGGGTTTAAGGAGTAATTATGTGGGTTGCTGTGTTTATGGTTGCTTTTATTGTCCCTTTCATTGTTTGGGGCTTCATTCTTTCTTGGCGTGAAAGACAAAATTAAAAAGAAAGTAACAATTTTGCATAATTAAAATAACGAATTTGTTCATGTTTTTCACATAACGTTATGCCTCACCCCCTTCTCTGCGTCTCTGCGTGAGGATTTTTTAAAATATACTCATACAAATCCAGCACCTAACCCAGTACCTAAGAATTTAGGTGCTGGAAAAGGCACAAAACCACAAAGCCCCCGAAAACTCGAGCATTACGCAACATCTTCGCATTACGTAACACCCTCGCTCCCGGCTCGCTCTTTTACCTGCTCCCTTTTATCTTTCACCTGTCCAAAATCTGCAGATCTTGGACACACCCTGCTCCCTGCTTTCACAACATTTCGCATAACGCAACGCTTCTCGCTCGCTCTGCTCCCTGTCCAAAATCTGCCTTGCAGATTTTGGATACTTCCTTTGCCCTACTCCCAGGCGAGCCTCGGATGCCCGTCAATTCCCACACGGTTAAAGTTCCATTCACCAGTAGGGCTGGTAAATGTTTTTTCAACAAAGCCTAAGCCGCCGGGGGCGGTATCTGTCCAAATACCCGGGAGATCGAATGTGCTGGCCGCCACTGTTTCGCCGTGGGGTCCGGCAGCGCTGTACTGGACTATAGTTGGAGAGCCTTGCTGGGTTGGGCCGAAGACGCTGAAGTTTGTAACGGAAACGGGAGTAACCGGTGTAGTGACCGGCGGATTGCTGCTACGGCTAACAGTGATTCGGTAGTCTGCGCTGTTGCCTGCATTGTCGGTAAGGGTTATTTCAAAATCGTAGCTATCGCCTAGTGTGGAAAAACCGCTCAGATCGATGCCGGTAATACCGCTCCCATTCCAGATACCGCCTGACCCTGCACCGAAATCGGTCATGGCCGAACTGTCAAGGGATGCGTCAGCAAGCCCTGAACCGCCCAAGTCGCTGACGAATAAACCGCCAATTACAGCGTTGTTTATATCACCCTGTATAAAAGGTATACCTGTCATTGTTGGAGGAATACTCTCAAACACCATGGCCGGTGGATTGGCCTCGTTGTAATTATCGCTAATCTCTACACGCATACTTTGCTTTGCACGGTTCCCGATGCCGACATCCGTTGCCGGATACCCGTAAATGCGCCCCACGCCCCATGTGCTGGCTGATTTGACAGTAACGCTTGAGCCCAAGGCCGCACTGTTCGAGATTGTGCCGTTTTGCCTGTACCCCGCAATGCCGCCGGCATAAGCATTGCCTGAGTCAGACTGGGCGATTACCTTCCCTGTGCTGAAACAGTTGATAATATCGTTTTCAGTATTCGTGCCGACAAGACCGCCTGCGTTCAAGTCTCCGGTACCGCCTTGTTTGTCGGCCAGCACATTGCCTAAAGCGTAACTGTTTAATAGCCTTCCACGATATTTTCTCCCAATCAAACCGCCAACATGTACCCCAAATGTTGTTGCAATGCCATTTTGTACTGAACGAATATTACCGGTCGCATAACAATTGCTGATAACGGAAGGAATATTACCAGTGGTAAGGTTGCCTAAAAGACCGCCGATATAGCTATCGCCCGCGCTAACGGTAATAATATCAATCCGGCTGAAACACCGGGAAAGAATTCCGCCAAAATCGCTGGTAAAGCCGCCGACACAAACTAGCCCGGATGATATATTAGCATCTAAGGTTCCTGCAAGTACGCCGCAATTATTGATGGTATGAGTTCCGTCAAATCTTCCGCTAAAACCTCCCGCAAAAACACCGTATGAACCGGAAACAGTGATATTCCCTTCAAAGAAACAGTTGGTAATATTCATCATTCTTTCCGGAGTACAACTTGAACTTCCCAAAATACCGCCGATATATATTTGCCTGCTGCACTCAAGCTCAATATTCCCCTGCACCAGACAATTGTTGATATAGCAGTTTGATGTTATAGAAGTATCCGAAGGCATATAACTTTGGCCGACAATCCCGCCAATGTTTGTTGCGCCCGTGATAGGATCGGTTTGGTAGCCATCAGACGGATTTATTGTTCCGGTAAACAAGCAGTCTGTAATGTTTGTATGCCCTGAATTGCCTGTTATACCGCCGCAGTGGATTAAAAATTCACCATTTTTCCTGATGAATTCGATTTTTCCGGCATATTCAATATTCCGTATGGTATTCTCGCCGCTACTGCCGACAACGCCGCCGACATACATATATCCTGCGACACCATTCTTTTCAGCATTAACATTTGCAGGGACATATACATTGGCAATGAGTATTCCTGTAAGATAGGGATTTACCTTATCTGCGGTAATGGGGGGATCTGCGCTGGGATCAACCGTTAACCCGGTATATATCCGGTATCCGTCATCCTCATTTGTTCCTGTACCGGTTTCCCCTGCGACAGCGCCTATTTTAAGCAGTCCTGTATGAGCATTGCTGGTATAATCGACAGAAAGCGCAGCCCGGCAGTTTTCGATTTTGCCGCTTCCCTCGAAATAACCGGCAATGCCACCCAGCCGCAATTCTGAACTGCCGCTTGTGGCATTAACTCTGAGAACACTTGTTCTATCTACGCCGCGCACAATGCAGTTGAGTATCTGCGTTTTATTTGTAGTGCTGCTTACGCTTCCAACAATGCCGCCTATATTGGTAACAGCCGTAACGGTGATGCTCAGGGCTGAGTCGTTGGCATAGACAAGTGTGAGGTCGCGGATTATCGCCGGGTTTGTTGATGTGCCAGACACAAGGCCGAACAGACCGTAGTGGGTTCTTGTTGTATCGCTTGTATCAAACCCGGTAATCGTAACCGTATGCCCGTTTCCGTAGAAGTTACGGTTTGTCAGGTCTCTTGGCGTCCAAGTCGGGTTAGGAGTACTCCCAAGAGTAAAACCTCCGGTAAGGACAATGTTTGTTTTAGCAGTATCAGCAATAGCAGCAGTGAGGCTGGCCTGGCTGTTTACCTCTACGGTATTGCTTTGGTTTATATACATTCCCGGTATGTTCCATATACTTAATTCTTTCTCAGGCGCTTCGCTGCCAAGGCTGTTATATGCTACAACCCTTATATCGCGCCGTATTACATTGCCCACCGCAGTTCCGGCTCTGACATTGTCTTTACTTATCGGGCTGACAGAAAAAGAATGTTCCTTGTTGGTACCGGTGCCGGTAATGGTTCCTGCCCGCATGCCGTCTATGTACACATACGCTCCTGTCATCAGTTCAGGCGTATCCCACGTTACCGTTATTGTCCCGCCATCTTCATCGCACTCTGCCCGGAGGTTTTCCACCGGAAGCCTCTCCTCGGTGGAGTACATCACGCTTAGGCCGGTTTCAATCCAGCCGGATACATTGCCAAGGCTGTCTTCATACTTAACATACACTGCATACTGTTCACCGGCAGTCAGTTCATCAGAAGGAGTAATGGGGCCCCAGGCATTGTTCAGGCTGCCGTCTTTGTAAACCGCGAGGGGGCCGCCGGAGAACTTCACATCATCTTCTCCGACCTTTTCGATCTTCGCATACCAAAACAGGGCCGCCGCATCGTCCATTGTCCAGGGCAATGTCCAGGCGCGGGATGCGGGAATGCCGCCGTAGTCGCTCCCGTTGTCTGCAATATCAGAAAGGCCGGCAAGGGTAAGGCTTGCCGTTTCGCCGCTTTCATAAATGTACAGGTTACCGTCTCCGGTTGCAGTCTGACTGTCCATGCTGGCCCTCATGTCGGCGGGCAGCAGATCAGGGGCGGCCATATCTACCACTATCGTTACATAATGCCCCTCAGCAAGGGCATTACCCTCGTCCAGCGCAGGAACGCCGTTATCTGCATCATAATACCAGGGCAGTACCAGCAGTTGCACTATGCCCGATTTCTCGGTTAAAAGATCGTGGTTGATTGTAAAAACATCATCAACAAGGGCTATTTCGGCGGTGTTCGCTGTGTAGGTATAGGTCTTCTCTTTCTCGTTCTCGGGCGAAGACGGCTGAATAGTGCCGCGCAAATTGTACGAGAGCAGTTCCTTTACCGTTATCCGGTTGGGCGTTGTGTTAACACTGTCCTGCGGCGGTATTACGCTGAAACGGAGCTGCACGGTATCGAGCTTTTCTCCGGGGTTGTCCGGGTTAAAACGCCGGTCTATCTCAGGGTTGTTCCACTGGGTGCTCGAATCCTGGAAATAGGCGATCCGCCAATTCTCGTCGGCATCCTGCTCATTGCGCCCGGCCTCGACTACGCCGGGACGGTAGGCCCTCTGCGTCCTGCCCGTGCCGGTGGTATAGCTGATCACCATTGTTTCGTCCATCACATAACCGCTTGTACTTTCTATGCCGCCGCCCACGTACACAGTTATGCCCAACAGGGCAAGCCGGGCGGCATAAATATCGTCGTTATCTATCGGAACCAGGTTAACACGGTTGTCATATCCGGCAGGGATCTCTATCCTGAACCACGATGTTATATCGCCGTCGTCTCCGGCAAGCTGCTGGTCTCCGGTGGTATGCCTCCCTTCTACGCGGATGTTATCTGCAACGCTCTCCTCCTTAATGGGCATGTTGAACCACAGCATTATTACCTGGTCGTATGGGTAAACGGCCTGTATCGGGTTGACCGGCGGGTTGGTGTTGCGGTCAAGCCGGGGGCGCGGGCTGCACCATGGAACTATACTTACCGGCCGCTCGCTGGTATGGATGGTAACTGTCGCCCTTAAACCGTTGTCACTTTCTTCGATGTCAACACCTGCGCCATTCAGGGCATGGCTTCTTACCGCATTGGCGCTCAATGTTTTGTCCAGGGTGTCGTACACATCGGTGTAGAAGGCCAGCCATTCTTCGAAGCCATAGTTGGCCGCAGGCTCACATTCCACAGTAAACGGAAAGCCCTTGCGGATATCAATAGTAGTAATTCTGCCCACTGGAGGATTGCTGCTGTTCAGCCACAGGGGATCCGCACCCAGCCTTGTTTCCGTAAGCTTTTCCGCATTTGCCCAGGCGATTTCTGCATCAATCTTTTTCAACAGATCATTGTCTGTGTCGCCGGAAAATAGATCACAACCGATAAAAGTAAAAGCTAAAAATGAAAAGAGAAAAATGAAGATTCTGAAAGGCTTGCTTGGGTTTTTCACGGGATAAGCCTCCTTTTGTCAAATTTTACCGCGACCAAAAATAATTGTAAACAGAGCAGAGGGAAACCGGACTTTTTTTAATGTATGCCGGCTATTTGACAATTCAATAACATTGTATTATACTCTGTAATACAGAGGTATTTATGTACGATCAAATAACCACTGCAAGGCTCCCCGCGGATATCCGAAATAAACTTCTTGTACTGTCCAGAATTAAGGGCAAGACAAAATCAGACATAATAAAGGAATCTGTGGAAATGTATTATGCAAACGAAGAAAACGAGATAGATTCTTTTGTCCTGGGTGAACCATATTTTGGCAGATATGGTTCCGGTGACAGGGATCGCTCCACCTCATACAAAAAACGCATCAAAGAGAATCTGCGTGCTAAACTCGATTCTTATTGATGCCGGCCCCTTAATTGCACTTTTTGACTCCGGAGACAAGTTTCACAGAAAAGTGCGGGGCTTCCTTAAAGAGCATAAATACCGTTTTGTAAGCACCCTTGCCGTTTTTACCGAGGCTTCCCATATGCTCGATTTCAACATAAATGCCCAACGGGACTTTTATGAATGGGTAATGTACAAGGGAGTCATTATCAGTGATATTAACCAGAATGATATGCCCCGGCTTTTGAAGCTGACCGATAAGTACAGGGATATTCCCATGGATTTTGCCGACGCAACTTTGGTTATTACTGCGGAAAAAACCGGTATACGGGAAATCATCAGCCTGGATAAAGATTTCAATATTTACCGATTGCCCGGAAAGGAGCGTATACACAATGTTTTTTTCGATTGAATATGTATAGCTATGTACTTTTGGGAATATTAGGATCAGTTATCAGTAGGAACCCATATTGGCAATATATGAAAATAACGATATTATATTGGTATATACAATCTTTGGGAGTTATTTATGCCTACGATTAGACCCAGTGCAGATTTGCGGAATAGTTATAACGAAATCTCTGACTTTTGCCATAAATATACTGAGCCGGTTTTTATCACAAAAAACGGGAAAGGTGATCTTGCAGTTATGAGTATGGAAACATATGAATTATTATCCGGCAAACTGGAATTATATTCATTAATAGAGACAGGATTGGATCAAGTAAAACAGGGGAAAACAAAACCCATGAAGGAAAGCTTAAAAACAATCAGAAAAAAGATAATATAAAAATGTATTCTGTAAATATTACTGAAATAGCGGAGGAAGACATTTTATCAACAATAAAATATATCTCTGATGAATTAAAAGCTCCTAAAGCCGCAAATGATTTATTGAATGAAATAGAAAAACATGAGGAAATTCTAGGAAGAACACCCAATATATATTCAAAAGTACCAGATGAATATTTGGCAACAAAAGGATTGAAATTTGTAATAATTAAAAATTATTTGATGTTTTTTACAGTAGAAGAAGATGAAAAATTAGTAAATGTAATAAGATTTTTGTATGGCAGAAGAGACTGGAAAAATATTTTAACAGAAGAGAGATAATTTATCCTGGCATTTCTACACTTGAAAACAGTCGTTGAAAATAGTAAATTAAATTTAGAATTATCCATCTATGCCGGCGTGGTGGAATGGTAGACACTGGGGACTTAAAATCCCCTGGCCGCAAGGCCGTTTGAGTTCGAGTCTCATCGCCGGTAATTATAATATCCCCCTATTTAGGGCGTTAAGATTCCTTTCAATTCGCCCGATAACATAATGGGGGTATACCATTAAAAAGCTCATTATTATCTGTATGTTATTTGCCGCTGCGGCGCTTTATGCAAATGAGAGTGTCGTTTTTCACAATTTCCCATGGGGTACAAGCATTGAAGAATTTACCGCAAGAATGGGGAATCCGGTGCATCAGGAGAAAGTAAATGATCTTAGCTCGCTGATCTATGAGAATGTTCAGGTTTCAGGCTATTCCGTTTATATGATGGCGTATTTTTCTGCAAACGGCCTTGAGGGCGGAACCTATTACTTCCTTACCAACAGCTTTGATGAACTGATTAAATGTTACGCAGATATGCAGACACTGCTAATCGAAAGATTCGGCCAAACACTCCTTTGCGATCTGATAATCCGGGAGATGCGGCTTTATGAAACGTCCTGGAATATGGACAGCGGCTATGTACATCTGAAGGTTAATACAAGGTTTAATGAGCCTGTAACACTCTGGTACTCGTCTCCGGAATTAACCAGAAAGCTAACAGGTTCCTGAGATCATACTGATTAAAAAAGCGAGGTACACATGAAAACGGCCGTGGTATATTATTCATACGATGGAAACTGCGCCTTTGCAGCGAAGCAGATACAAAGCCGGTTTAATGCGGATATTGTACAAATTGAAGTATTAAATGAAAAAAGGCGCAGTGGTTTTGCCAAATATTTTTTCGGCGGCTTCCAGGCATTCTCCGGAATTAAGCCCGCACTAAAGCCCTATTCTTTTGATCCTGCCGCATACGATTTAATCATTCTTGGCACTCCTGTCTGGGCAGGCTCCCCCGCTCCGGCAATGAAGAGCTTCCTTTCCAAAACAAAAATCAGCGGGAAAAAAATCTGCCTCTTTATGTGCCATGCCGGAGGGCTGGGAAATGCAATTGAGAAGTTCAAGATTCTTCTGGCCGGCAATGATATTGTCTCTGCTATTGACCTGAATAATCCCGCAGAAAACAACCAGGCAGAACAGAAACAGCGCATCGAAGACTGGTGTAAGGCGATCCAGTAATCACCTTTTAAGGCTCGCGCGACCCCTGCATTTTGGGCAATACTCAAGGTTAAGCTCTGTGTCGATCAATCTGCCTTTAAGCCACTTTAGCTCATCTTCTGTTGCATAGGGCTCGCGGCAAGAGGCACATTTTAACAGGGTGAAGGTCTTTCCCCAAATGGCGCGTTTATCTCCATCATTTGACCATTCAATGGCGTCCGCCGGACAGACCCTTGCACAGGAAGCACAGCCTATACATACAGATGACGGTTCGTTAAACGGAGTTGAAACCAGTTTATGAATGCCTCGCATAACAGTTTGAATTGCCGATGTCCCCATCTCCTCGCAGGCTTTTACGCAAAGGCCGCACAATATGCATTTTTCATCTTTTTTCACGTTGAAACGCAGATTGCAGCCGGAAACGCCGTATTCGCTGCAATACTCCGCAAGGGTTCCCTCAAATGCAGGCGCACGCTCTTTTAACAGGGCAAGAATGTCGCGCCTCAGCCGGATTATTTTTTCCGACCTTGTATGCACGGTAATACTTTCCTTAACCGGATACACGCAGGAGACAACAACAGAGCGTGCGCCGCCTGGGTCTTCGACTTCTACTATACACAGGCGGCAGCAGGCCTGGCCTGGCAGCGCGCTGTGGTGGCATAACGAAGGAATCTCAATTCCGTTTTGCCGTGCAACTTCCCTAAGGAATTGACCGGCTTCGGCTTCGCAGGTTTTACCATCGATAATAATTTTCATTTTGCCGCTTCCATTGCGCAGACGCCTGCCCTGCACCGCTTTTCTTTAATATGCTCGGAATATTCCTCGGCGAAATACTTCATCGTAGTTATAACCGGATTGGCCGCGCTTTTACCCAGGCCGCAGAGCGAAGCCTGTGCAAGCGTTTCGCATAAATTTTCAAGAAGCTCCATATCCCCGGCGTCTCCCCTGCCCTCGCATACCCTGGTAAGAATTTCCAGGATCCAGCGCAGGCCCTCCCTGCACGGCGTACACTTTCCGCAGGATTCATTGGTCAAAAATGATACATAGTACTTTGCGACCTCGACCATACAGGTAGCATCGTCCATTACTATCATTCCGCCGGAACCCATCATGCTGCCGTATTGCGTAAGGGTATCGAAATCTACAGGAACGTCGAGTAACGATTCGGGCAGACAGCCCCCGGATGGGCCCCCTGTTTGAACAGCCTTGAATAAATGTTTCCCGGGAATTCCCCCGCCGATATCAAATATGATTTGACGCAGGGTAGTACCCATCGGTACCTCGACCAGTCCGCTTCGCTTGACTTTACCCACCAGTGCAAATACCTTCGTGCCCTTGCTGTTTTCGGTTCCAACCTGCGCAAATTTTGCACCGCCCTCTTTAATAATCAGCGGGATATTTGCAAATGTTTCTACATTGTTTAGTACTGTCGGCTGGTTCCAAAGTCCCTGCTCGACCGAGCGAATGTATTTCGCCCTGGGCTCCCCTACCCTGCCTTCTATGGATGCCATCAATGCCGTGCTCTCGCCGCAGACAAAGGCTCCGCCCCCGCGTGTTACGCTCAGGTGCAGGCTTTTCCCGCTGCCCAAAATTGAGTCCCCAAGCACTCCGGCTTTCTGCGCGTCGGCGATCGCTTTTTTTACACATTTAAGCGCATTGGAGTACTCATCACGAATATAAAGAAAACCCTCAGTCGCGCCGATGGCAAGGGCGCAAATGGCAATTCCCTCCAATACACTATGGGGATCCCCTTCCAGCAGCGAACAATCCATGAATGCCCCGGGGTCGCCTTCGTCGCCATTCATTACAACATACTTCGGTTGATTGTCATAACCGGCGGCTATGCGCCATTTGCGCCCAGTCGGGAAACCTGCACCGCCGCGGCCGCGCAGACCGGATTTTTCCACTTCCGAGATTATCTCGTCAGGAGTCATCGACAGGGCTTTCTTCAGAGCCTCGTAGCCTCCGCGCGAGGTAAACTCTTCTATCTTTCCAGGATCTATTTCGCCGACATTTCGAAGGGCCAGTTTTTTTTGAGGGGCATAAAAAGGATTTTCACTCTGGCTTATAATTTTTTTTCCCGAATCGTCGCGGAACAAAAGCCGTTCTACCGGCTCTTTGCCCAAACTGGCGACAATCTCCTGGGCATCTTTCGGTTTAACCCTGTAATACGAAATATCGTCGGGCATAATTCTGACAATCGGGCTGAACTCACAGAGGCCGTTACATCCCGTCTGTTTCAAAACTGTCTCGACAGAGGCATCTGCATTTGATGAAGATACGCACTCCCTTAGCGATTTGGCTACAGCCAGACTTCCGTTTGCGATACAGCCGGTTCCGCAGCAGACTAAAATTGTTTTTGTCATGAGGTTACTCCGGCTGTTTCGTTTTTACGGTATTGCGCAATTATTTCGGAAATTTTATTTTCGTCCAGCTTCCCGAAATATTCTTCCCCGATCTGCATGACCGGGGCAAGCGCGCAGGTTCCCAAACAGGCCACCGTTTCGATGGTGAACAAACCGTCCGCATCAGTATCCCCCGGTTCAATGCCAAGCAGCTGTTTTAGGTAATCCAGCACACTCATCGAGCCCCTTATGTGGCAGGTTGTGCCGTCGCAGACTCTGATGAGGTGTTTCCCCCGCGGCTCCAGGCTTAGCGAGTGGTAAAAGGTAACCATCGAATAAACCTGGGAGAGCGGGATATTTAAATACTCGGCGGCTTCTTCAATGTGTTCCTTTGGAAGATAGCCGCATTGCCTTTGTACGTCCTGAAAAACAGCAAGCGCAAACCTGCGATCCCGCGGATACTGCCGGAACAACTCCAGGAGCCTTTCACGCGGTAATATCATATTCCGAGCGCCTTCCTCTTGTTGCGGATATGCGCCATAATGCCCTCCGCAGCTTTACGCCCGTCGGCTTCAACATAAAACTTGCCGCCCGTAAGCCCTTCAAGATCATCTGTCAGCACTTTTGAAACAAGCGGACTGCCAAGCACGAATGGTGCAATGCTGATATGCGTAAACACCCCCATTGCAACAGCCCATGTGCCTATTGACACGGCTTTTTCGTGCTGCAATTCCGGCGCCGAAGCCGCTACAGGTAAATCTTTAACAGCCACGCCAAGGTAGGCTGCCAGAGCGTTCAAAAGATCTCCTATCCGGGAATTGTCTACACAGCTTCCCATGTGCAAAACCGGAGGAAGCGGCCCGCCCAATCCGGCGGCTTCGCCTACAGCGGTCAGCACCGCAAGGAGTTTTTCCCCTGCGTATTTTTTTGCGCCTGCCGGTGAAAGGAATCCGTATTTTGCGAGGGCATGCGCGGTGCAGCCTGTCGCGACAACAAGCACATTATTCGCCAAAAGCTCCTCGACCATTTCTACGGTAACCTTGTCCTGTGTCAGCTTTACATTGTTGCAGCCAACAACTCCGACTGCGCCGAGTATATTACCGGCTGCGATATTATCCACCAGCGGTTTCAACGGCTTTTCGGCATCTACCTTGGAAAGAGCGCCGACAATTGTCTCGACGCTGAATCCGCCCCAGGCCTCCGACTTGTGCGATGGAATCTGCACTTTTGCCGGATCGCGTTTTGCATAAGCGGCAATCGCCATGCGCACGGTTTCCTGGGCTTTTTTATCGGCTTCTTCATGGGTAAAGGGTATGTACTCCGCATCGGGAAGCTGCCCAATGGGAGTTGTTGTAACAACCTTGGTGTGGTAGCAGGCGGCGACTTTTGTGATCGACGGCATAAAGCACTGTACGTCTACAACCATCAGCTCGACAGCGCCGGTGATAATGGCCAGCTCCTGACTCAGGTAATTGCCGGCCAACGGCACTCCCTGGCGCATCAGCACCTCGTTACCCGAACAGCAAATTCCGGCGATATTGATGCCTGCCGCTCCGGCGGCGACCGCTTCGCCATCAAGTTTCCTTGCCCACTCAACAATTTTTTCCGATACTTCCGGCATGTGTCCGTGAACGACAATGTTAACCTTGTCGTGGCTTAAAACGCCCAGGTTTGCCTCTGTTTTAACAGGGTAGGGAATACCGAAAAGAATATCCTGAACATCGGTGCCCATTTGCAAACCGGCATAACCATCAACAAGCCCCAGTTTAAGGCACGATAAAAGAAGGTTTACCGGTGAGCCGTCAACGCCCATGGAAGTCTGATGCATGGCCGTTCTTATTTCCCTGTCAGGATTCTTTGGAAGAACGCCCAGCTTGTTCCAGGCCTCCAGCCGCTCGGCGGAAACCGAGGCTTTAAGCCACTTCATGGGTTCGTCGTCATACGAGCCAAAATCGGCTAACGCGGCAAGGGCGATTTCCAGCGCTAAATCATTGTCTGATTTGCCCTTGGCATTTATGCCGAGCTTGGCCGCAACGGATTTGATCTTGTCCGCGCCCTTAAGCTGATAGGGAGCTTTCCCCTCCGCCGCAAGTTTCAGACAGTGTATCGCCATGTAGCTGTGATCCGAATGTGAGGCGGCGCCTCCCACTATCGTACGCAGCAAATTTCTGGCGACAATTAGATCGGCATCGGCGCCGCAAATGCCCTCTTTTGGCTCTCCAAAGGGATTAACGCGGCACGGCCCCTGGAGACAATTACGGCAGCAAAGGCCCAAATCGCCGAAACCGCACTGGGGTTTTTGCTGTTCATACCTGTCCCAGGCAGTTTCAATATGTTCCCGGTTCGCTTTTTCCAGCATCTCCGCAGCGGCCGGGTCAATCGTATGATGATGGTAATGCTCATGGGAATGAGCGCATTGGTTAGAATCACACATCTTATTCTCCTTTATTGGTTTGAAGCCGCTTCGGGTGAAGCCGCCATTTCGACAATGTATTTTCTCCGCCTGTCCTTGCTAAAGCTGTCGGCTTTCGCAAAAACAAGCGCCTTGGTGGGACATGCATCTACACAGGCCGGCTTGCTGTCTAAACTGATGCATAAATCGCATTTGCTTACCGAGCAGCCGCCCTGTTTTTTAACGCCTTCTTCAATAGCGCCGAAAGGACAGGCAATAAAGCACATTAGGCAGCCTATACAGCGTTTGTCATCATGAAGAACCGCGCCGTCGCCAGCCATGTAAAGTGACTTCGTAACACAGGCCTTAACGCATTGGGGATCCTGGCAGTGGCGGCAGTTAAGCGGGAAGCCAATGCCTTTTACGCCGGGTTCAACGTGAATTTTACTCGCCGGCGGGGCTTTTTCTGATATAGCGCCGTAAAGCGTTTTTGACTCAGAATGTGCAATGCAGCACGCAATTTGGCATGAATTGCATGCAAGGCATTTTTCATCGTCAACCAGAATACTATCCATATATACCTCCTATCTGTTGTCTTTCATTAAAGAGGTCTTATTATAAGAGTACCCCGGTCAAAAAGCAAGAAAAAAATTACTTATTGTTTTAGACAGAATTATTGCGACATTATTCATAAATATGTCATGATCAAATCAGATGATTGTTCCCCCGCCTATAACGATATCGCCGTCGTACATTACCGCCGCCTGCCCCGGTGTAATGGCCCGCTGAGGCGCATCAAATTCAATATGCAGACTGTCTTCCCCAACCTGTTCGGCGAGGGCGCTCTGGGCGCTTTGCAGATAGCGGGTTTTTACCATTACGCGCATTGGCTTTTTTATTTCTGAACATGTAACAAGATTGATGTCATTGGCGATCAGGCTTTTGCTGTAAAGGCTTTCTTCCGGGCCAAGCGTTACGGTATTTGTTTCCGCCGATTTTGCCGCAACATAAACCGGCGTGTTAGCTGCAACACCGAGACCGCGCCGCTGGCCTATCGTACAGCGGATAATTCCCCTGTGCCTGCCCAGCACCCTGCCGCCGGTGTCCAAAATGTCGCCCGGCATAGCCGGCCGGCCTGTGAAGCTTTCAATAAAATCGCCGTAATCGCCATGCGGCACAAAGCAGATATCCTGGCTTTCACCTTTTTCGGCATTTTCAAAGTTAATCTCTTTTGCGATTTTACGAACTTCCCCTTTGGAAAAACCGCCCAGCGGAAAACAGGCGTATTGGAGCTGCTCCTGCGTTAAGTTGTACAATACATAACTCTGATCTTTTTTTTCATCAACTGCCTTTTTAAGCAGATACCTGCCGCCTGCCGGGTCTTTTTCGACACGGGCATAATGGCCGGTTGCAAAACAATTAAAATCATTCTGTAAACTTTGTAGAAGAAAATTAAATTTGATATAGCGGTTACAGATAACACAGGGATTGGGAGTGGCTCCGTCCTCGTAAATTTCAACAAAACGGCAGATTACCTGCTTTTCAAATTCTTCGGTAATGTCGAGCACGCTGTGCGGTATGCCCAGTTTTAGAGCTGCCTCCCTTGCATCATTCTGGTCCTGCGAACATTTAGCGCTTTCGTGTTTATGGAGCTTTAATGTTAAACCGGCACATTCATAACCCTGCCGGAGCATGAGGGCGGCGGCAACAGAACTATCCACCCCGCCAGACATGGCGATTAGAGCCTTTTTGTTCATACGAATTACCGGCTGTTTGCCCTGTTTATTTTAATGCATCTATCGCCGCGTTGACATCGGCTTCACAGCTTCGCATTGCAAGAATTGTCTTTTCGATAAGAAGATCAAGTTCCCAGCCGAGCAGAGCCGCGCCGTCTTCGATAACCTTGCGGGAGCAGCCGGCGGCAAAGGCAGGGGTTTTGAATTTCTTTTTTACGGATTTTAATTCCATGTCCATAACGCTTTTTGACGGTCTTATAATGGCAACTGCCCAAATAAGACCGGTCAACTCATCTGAGGCATAGAGAATTTTTTCCATAAGATGTTCCGGTTTGGCTTCTACCGCAGTCATTCCATAGCCATGACTTACAACGGCATGGATTAATTCCTCGCCCGCGCCGCCGGAGCGCAGCAGCTCCGCAGCCTTTATACAGTGCTGCTCCGGGAACTGCTCGAAGTCTATATCGTGCAGCAGGCCGACAATGCCCCAAAATTCTTCCTCGCCGCCAAAGCCCTGCTCCCTGGCGAACCACTTCATCACACCTTCCACAGTAAGCGCATGCTGCACATGGAAGGGATCCTTGTTGTACTGTGTAAGTAAATCCCACGCCTGCAGGCGATCAATTTTTGCATTCATGGTTATAGTGTATCAGAGATGAAGCGACAGGTAAATGATCAGCGCTCCGCTCTGAATGTTTTAAATTCCTGCCCTATTTTCCCTTATTATTTCCACGATTTCCTGTGTCGTTATATTGGCTGTTATACATGGAATATCTTCAAGAGATGATTTTCCTTTTTTGCTATCATTTTTTACCGGAAGGAGCTTATAGCATTTTCCATCACTATTGTTAATAATTACTTCCTCAGTTAACGCGGCATCAAAAACTTTTGATACATTTTTTGTAAAATCAGAAACATCAAATACTAACATTCTTTCCTCCCAATACTTCTATACCAAGGTCTTCTCCAACTTTTGTCATATTTCTGTCAAAAGTCAATAATGGCAGATTCAATCGTTTTGCCGCTTCTAAATAGCAAGCATCATATGCGTAAATTTTATACTCCCATGCAATTTCAAGCGCTTTTTCAAAATCAGTTTCAATAATTTTTATGGATATTTTCTTAAAATAATTAAACGCATTTACCATCCGCTCCTTTTCAATTATTTTCTTTTTCATCATTTTTGTTAAAGCGTTCATAATTTCATAAGAAATCATATTAGGAGATACCAACAAAGCATCTTTGGTTAATTCTATGATCAAGCCTCTTTCCGGTTCTTTTACTATAACAGCCATTAAAGCACAGGCATCCATTAAAATTTCCATATGCTATATACTATAAACCACCATCAGCGCTTGATCGAGTACCCCGCTCTTACTCCCTGGAGCCGTTTTTCGTCCCTGATTGAAAGGCAGCCGTTTACAAAAACATGCCTTACTCCCGATGGCGGCGCGCCGGGGTCCCCCTTGCCGGGAAAGTCCGCGTGTTCTGTCAGGCGTTCCCAGTCCAGCACCACAAGGTCTGCATCCATGCCGGCGGCAAGCCTGCCCTTCGTTTCCAGGCCGGCTGCCTTTGCGGGAAGCAGGGTGCAGCGGTTGACGGCCTCCATCATGGGGAGATGCTGTTCTTCTTTTACAAGAAGCCGGAAAAAATACGGATAAGTCGCCGCTCCCTGCGGATGCCCCTGCCCCCTGGGATAATCGATGCAGTCGGTAGAGACCATAACATCGGACAGGGAATAAGCGTTGAAGATATCGCTGTTATCGCCGGGATCATAAATCAGGGCTTCGTTGGAAAGCGTCGTCCGCATTTCAATATATTTATTTTTGTCCAGAATCTGTCCGGCATATTTTCCGGTAGCCGCCCTTAGGCGCAATATTTCGGACTCATCGGCCAGAAATATTTCTTCATCAAAACTGGGAGCCCCGGCAAATGTCGCATAAGCGGTATACATTCCCGAATCAATCCAAATATCAGCTTTTTTCCTGCGGTATTCTGTAATAACATCCAGCGCTTTTTTCAACGACTCACCCTGAAACATATATACAAGGTGGGAATAGATAACGGGTGAATTGGTAAGCACTGCAAGGTTCAGCGCCTCTCTAAGAGAATCGAGAACGTCTGCGCAGCCAAGCCTGCCGTGAACAGAAATAAAACGGCCGGTATCGGCGGCAACCTGGGACAGTTCAATAACTTCTTCGCAGGAGGAACCGGGATCGTATTCAAGACCGAAGGATAGCCCGCAGGCTCCGGCGGAAAAAGCCTCGGCAGCATAATGCTTCATTTTTTCTTTCTGGCCGGCAGTAGCCGGAGCATTGATATCGCTCTGCCCCGCCCTTCTGCGCAGTATACTGTGCCCAGCCTGCTCAAGCTGATTTATCGGATAACCGTCTTTTTCGAACTTAGCGAAAAAACTTTTAAAATCAACAGCGCTGTATCCGCAGTTCCCGCTGATTGCAGTCGTAACTCCCATGGCCAAAAGTTTTTCCGCACAGGGAATACTGTTCTCGCTGTGGGCATGAATATCGATAAAACCGGGAACAAGAATTCCTCCTTCGGCATCAATAGTTTCTTTTGCGGAAGGCAAGGTGGCGCAGACCGGGTAGAGTCCGTCAATCTTTCCGTCCTTGACGCCCATTGAACCATGGAAATCAGAGCCACTTTCGGGATCGATAATCCGCGCATTGGTAAGCAAAAAGTCCAGCATAATCACTCCTTATAGAATAGAGCTGCTGCTTCAGAAAGCAGAAAAAGCAATTTGTTGGATTTCCGGCTTGTTTATTAACCGGTGCTAAATTAACGGGATGAGACCCAGCTGCGGATAAAATAGAGGTAGGAAAGCAGTTTAAGAAGAGAAGGAACAACCGAAACCAAATCAACACAGCTTCCCATGAGCCGTATTATTGCCTGAACGGAGGAAATTGTCAAGGAAGCTTTTCCACGGTTATGGCGTTGCCAAAATGCATATGTAAATATTCCTGGGGTCCCGTCAGGGGGTAAAAATGGCATGCCTGCATGCCATTTTTACCCCCTGACACCCCATGTTACATTTTCTTATGCATTTTGGCATTGCTATAGCAGTGAAACGCAAGCGTAGGGCATATATTTTTGCAATTGCCATAGTAGTGAAAAGCTGACGAATGAGAAACCACGCCGTAATCGTACGCCGCGCTAGCGGCGATTAAATAAATTTCCTTACGATCGCCGACCGAAGGGAGGCTTTACTCATGACAAAACTTTTAAAAAGGGTGATAATTTTCTCAATATATAGTTGCTGGGTCGGTATAAACCGGCAAAGCCCAAGGAGTTATAAATGAAAAAATTTGTTTTAATCTTAACAGCTTCGATTCTGTCTCTGGGCATCTTTGCCTGTGATGATGGAACAAACGGCACCGGAACAGATCCCGTTTTTGTAGCGGTTACATCCATTACCGGAGTTCCAACAGGCGGTGTAAAGGAAGAGCCTCTTACACTGACAGGAACAGTGAATCCGGGCAATGCCACAAACAAGACGATTGTGTGGTCGGTAAAAACCCCCGGAACAACGGGCGCAGACATAAGCGGCAATACCCTGACGACAACTAATTCGGGAACAGTTGAAGTTACTGCAACCATTACCAATGGAATCGCAGAAGGAACGGATTTTACAGATGATTTTACAATTACAATCCATGATGTCTTTGTTGCAGTCAGTGATATTACCGGTCTGCCATCTGCCGGCAAGGCAGGAAATCTGACATTGAGCGGAACTGTTAATCCTGCTGATGCCACGAACAAGACAATTATCTGGTCGGTTAAATCCGCCGGAACAACCGGCGCAACTATCGAAGGCAGCACCCTGACAACGACAGCCGCAGGGGATGCTGGAATTACTGCTACCATTGTGAACGGCCTGACTATGACTTCAAACTTTACTAAGGACTTTACCATTACCATCAGCATCGACCCCATAACAATTACCAGCCCCAATGTCGGTGAACTGGTTCGAATTAGCGCCGGGACCTTTACAATGGGCAGTCCCGGAAATGAGCCGGGCCGTTTTGGATTTGATGAAGGGCAACATACGGTAACACTGACAAAAGATTTCTACATGGGTAAATATGAAGTAACGCAGGCACAGTATGAAGCCGTGATGGGAACTAATCCAAGTTATTTCCGGACAAATAATATCTATCCGCCGGAGCCGCCGGAAATTGCACCTAACCGTCCGGTAGAATGCGTAAGCTGGTATGATGCGATAATATTCTGCAATAAACTTAGCGAAATCGAAGAATTAAGTCCTGTATACAGTATTGGAGGAAAAACGGATCCCGACGAATGGGGGGATATACCCACTTCAAACATTCATCCAAATTATGCGACATGGAGTGCAGCAATAATGCTTGGCGGAGCTACAGGCTACCGCTTGCCGACTCAGGCGGAATGGGAATACGCCTGCCGCGCCGGGACAGCAACGGCATTTAACTGGGGAACAAATCAGATTACAACAGATCAGGCAAATTTTAATGGAACCACAAATCTCTATAACGGGAGTCCCGCAGGCGTATACCGCGAAAAACCAACAGAAGTAGGATCATTCGAACCGAATAACTGGGGCTTATACGATATGCATGGCAATGTATGGGAATGGTGCTGGGACTGGGTTCAAACGTTTTTAGGTAATGCTACCGACCCCATCGGACCGGTTTACCCGCAGGATCCTATTACCGGCGAGCGTGAAAAACGCGGTGGTTCCTGGGGAACTGATGCTGTGCGCCTTCGTTCAGCCGCCCGCAGCGATAATACACCAAACTTTGATGATTGGGATAATGGGTTCCGGTTGGTGCGAAATTAAAAGGTCAGGATGCATGCGGCTAGACGCCGCGCAGCACTGGGCGTCCTAATTTCTAATTGGCGAAGCCCCATTCCTCATTATTGAGCGTGAACCATTACCTGGCGTAAAATTTTATTTAAGCGGGTTTGATAACCCTTTCCTCCCTGTTTGAGCCATGCAACAATGTCAGCATCTAGTTTGCAGGTTACAGCCACTTTTATTGGCTTATACAGTTTTCGGTCTTGCCATGGATGAAAGCCAGAAAAATCTTTAAATTCGGGGATATCAGAATAATCTATATCTTCATCTTTAATGGAATCTACCCGATCCAGATCCTTCTTGCTGACAGGAGGCAGGTTTTCAAGAGTATAACTAACCTTTCCCATAATAGTATCTCCTTTCTCTCTTATTTGCTTTCCTAGCAGAAATTATATGCACGGTATCCGTATCAGGCTCAGTGAAATTGACGAATAACAAGCGGCTTTCTGCCATACCTATTGCGTAAGTCCTGTCTTCCCCAATAGAGCTATGCCTGGTATCGTAACCTTCCCTTCGCAGCGGGTCAGTAAACACATAGACTGCAAGATCAAAATTTATACCATGTTTCTTGATATTTACCAAATTCTTCTTTTCATCCCACTCGAACTTCATCTTGATCCTATATTATACATATTACTATATACTTATAAAAATGTCAATATCATGAAAAACCGTGCGTGAAGTGAAAGCCGCTTTTGCGGCTTCTACAATGTTACCCTTGGGCGCCCCTCTTGCAATTGTACAAATTCTATATTATTCTATTCATGTAAATTTAAAGTTTAACTTTAAATTTACATGGAGGAAATATGGACTATTATTCACGGTATCTTGAAGACTCATTATTGGAATCGCTTAAGAATTTTCCTGTTACAGCAGTAACAGGACCCAGACAATGCGGGAAATCCACCATGGTGAAGCATCTTGTTACCATGCTCAATGGAAAGACAAAAAAGGGGAAAAGCGGAGCAGCCCTTGATTTTGTTTATCTGGATTTGGAGCGGCCTTCGGATTTGCGAAAATTGGATAATGCCGAGTGGTTTCTTGGCGCCCAAAAAGGAAAACTCATCTGCATTGACGAGATACAACGTAAACCTGACCTTTTCCCCTTAATTAGAAGCCTTGCAGATGAATGGGACAGGCCCGGATGCTTTTTAATTCTCGGCTCTGCATCCCGTGATCTCCTCAAACAGAGCTCTGAATCGCTTGCGGGCAGAGTGTCCTATAAACGCCATACTCCTTTTCTGTGGAATGAGATTGATTCAGAAAATTCAATAGAGCATTATTTTTCTGCCGGGGGCTTTCCCCGAAGCATTCTTGCTTCAAGTGAGGAACTGTCTTTCCAATGGCGTACTGATTTTATTTCAACATTTCTTGAAAGAGATTTACTTCAATGGAGAGAATTCACTCCTGCAGCTATGGGTCGGCTATGGAGGATGCTGGCCCATGTAAATGGACAGACGGTCAATTATTCTGTTTTGGCATCCTCTCTGGGAATCAGTTCTGTTTCTGTAAAAAATTATATCGATCTCCTTGCAAATACTTTTATGGTCGAAATTGTCCATCCATGGTTTTCCAATTTGGCTAAACGGCTTGTTAAAGCGCCAAAGATTTATATTGCAGATTCAGGCATAACTGCTGCCCTTTTGGGACTTCACTCTTTTAATGAAATATCAGGACATCCGGTATTTGGATCTCTTTGGGAGCAAATCGTACTTGCCAATCTCCGGGGCTGGTTCCCCGATGCGGAAATCTGTCATTACCGTACATCAAACGGATCGGAAGCAGATTTTGTAGTCAGGATTCACAAAAATGTTTTTGTTGTAGAATGTAAAGCCTCTTTTGATCCGGCATTGTCCAAGGGCAATTATCTTGCCTTTGAAGATATAGCCCCCAGACATACCTTTGTAGTCACGCCCTCTGCGGAAAGCTGGCCTTTTAAGCCAGGCATTGACGTGGTGTCATTGGCTGAACTGCGGAAAAGATTGGTAATTTAGGAATATTCCTCATTTTCTAAGCCCCATTCCAACTTTTTCCACATCTGTTACTCTTGACAAATAACAAAAGCGTCTATAGAATAAACCCGAGGCTGCAATAATGAAAATTAAATTGTATTTAACCATTATATTTGTACTGCTTGTTGTCGGTTCCTGCGAAGACGACCCAAAGATTGATATAACTGTAAAGAACGACTGCCAATGGACGATAGAAGTAAATATCACAAAATCAACATCCTTGCCCGCTTATCATTCCATTGCCCCCGGCGGCACGCGCAAATTCGGGAGCCTGGAAAATACCAACTATTATATCCATGTAACAGCATCTGCGGCTTCCGGCACTCCTGCGGCAGCGCAAAATAATTTTTATGAAAAAATGAATGTCTACAAATTCGACACCTGGACATTAAGCTGGACCGGCAGCGCCTATAAAATAACATATCACTGACAGGCCGGCGATTTAACATTTTTTTAACAAATTCTTAACATTTCATAACAGTTATGCAGATAATAGGCTATAACACATGTAAGCCAGGAGGAAACCCATGATCACCATATTGGTTGTCGAAGACGACGAAAAACTCAACAAAATTATCTGTTCTCATCTGGGGCAGAAAGGGTATCAAACAGTCGCTTGTTTGACCGCCGGAGAAGCCCTTGACAAAATGATCGATATAAAAGTTGACCTGGTTATTTCGGATATAATGATGCCCGGCATAGATGGTTTTAAGCTTGCTTCCAATATCAGAGAACACGACAAGATTGTGCCAATTTTATTTATGAGTTCAAGAGATGACCTGTCTTCAAAGGAAAAGGGATTCCGCATAGGTATCGATGACTATATGGTAAAACCCGTTGATTTGGATGAACTCTTAATGCGTATAGGAGCATTGCTCCGCCGGGCTAATATAGCCAATGAAAAGAAAATCACTGTCGGCAGTCTTACTCTTAATGCCGATGAAACAAGCGCCTGCCTCAATGAACAGGAAATCCCGCTAACCGTCAAGGAATTTCAGGTACTGTATAAACTCCTTTCATATCCCAAAAAAACCTTTACCCGCATTCAGCTTATGGACGAATTCTGGGGGCAGGAAACAGGAACCACACCGCGCTCTGTTGACGTGTATATCACAAAACTTAGAGAAAAATTTTCTGCTTGCACTGATTTTGAAATTATCACCGTTCACGGCCTGGGCTACAAGGCGGTTATTAAATGATTCACATGATAATAATGGCTGTACCAATACTTTTTCTCATCACTTTTATTTTCTACATACGAATTTTCAGTAAAAGAATAATTAAAAAAGATCCAAGAATCAACACTGCTTATGCGTCCATAAAAGAGTATATATTGATTTTCCTGACGATGGCGGCTTTTAGCGGTTTTCATATGTGGTTGTTTCTGGTATTTGCCGAGCGGGGTTTGCTGGAAACCAATAACCGGTTTGTAGTCAGTTTCTTTATGGCTTATATATTGATTGCAGCAGCATTTATTACCGGACAAATAGCATTTGTACGCCATATCTCATGGAGCCGTCCAACGAGGAAAGTCAGTGAAGCGGTGCGAAAAATAATAAAAGGAGATTTTTCTGTCCGCATAACCCCGCTTCGGAAGGACGGCAAAAAAGATTATGTCGAGGTGATGATTGATGACTTTAACACCATGGTTCAGGAACTCCAGAATGTCGAAACTTTAAAAACAGATTTTATTGCTAATGTGTCGCACGAAATAAAAACGCCGCTTTCGGTTATACAAAGCTACGCCACCGCATTACAAAATGATTCATTGCCGGCTAACGAACGCCATGATTATGCGAAAACCATTGTAGAGGCATCTCAAAAACTTTCACTGTTAGTCAGTAATATTCTAAAATTAAATAAACTGGAAAATCAGGAAATTTTACCCGAAGCCCGTCCCTTCAATCTGGGAGAACAAATCCGCCGTGCCGCCGTAGCTTTTGAAGATTTATGGGAGCGAAAAAACATTGGTTTTGAGGCGGAATTGGAAGAAGTCATTGTCTGCTACGACGAGAGTATGCTGGAAATTGTCTGGAACAATCTGCTTTCCAATGCCCTTAAATTCACCAACACAGGCGGAAGCATATTTGTACGCCTTACAGCAGATAACGGGTATGCACAAGTTTCTGTAGGCGATACCGGCTGCGGAATGGCCGAGGAAACCAAAAAGCATATATTTGATAAATTTTACCAGGGAGATAACTCTCATTCCCAGGAAGGTAACGGCCTAGGCCTTGCCCTGGTAAAGCGGACTATCAATCTTTTAGGTGGAACCATTACCGTAGAAAGCCAGGCCGGACAAGGTTCAACTTTTACCGTTAGTCTTGATTGTATGTAGAAAGGCTTCCTTAAATATATTATAATATCAAGCGCAGTGACAAAACTAAATATCAAAGAAGTAGCTAAAAAAGCACAAGTTTCTTTATCTACTGTTTCAAGGACATTAAACAATTCGGGGTATGTTTCCAAAGAAACCCGTCAAAAGGTAGAAAAAGTAGTAAGTGAACTCAATTACAGCAGAAATATGCTGGCGAGAAAGTTCCGCACCAAGAAAACGCATTTTATTGGGTTAATTATTCCTGATATAGCGAACGATTTTTTTGCCCATTTGTCTAAGAATATAGAATTTATTCTGCAGAAAAATGAGTATGGATTATTCTTGTGCAATTCTGAAGAAAATCCCGAGAAAGAGAATTTTTATATAAATTCACTGCTTGATAACCAGGTAGAAGCGATAATAATAACACCTTCAACAAAAGTTCTTAACAAACGCTTAATGGAAACCATTACCCCGGTTATATGCGCTGACAGATTAATGTCAATAAAGCATAGTAAATTTGCAGAAATTACAAGTGACAATGAAAACGGCGGCAGGATTGCAGCAGAAAAACTCATCTCCAAAGGTGCGCAAAATATTGTTATATTAAATGATGGGCGCGAAGCTTTCAGTCCGGCAATAGGAAGAATAAATGGTTTTTCTGAATATGCAAATAAAAATAAAAAAACTAAATATAGTATTTTCAATACCACTGTAAACCCAAAAGCCGCGTATAAAACAATTAATTCTTTAATAGGTAAAGTACCATTCGATGCTGTTTTTTGCACTTCCGATATTATTGCCATTGGGGCGTTAAAATGCCTGGAAGACTATAATATTGCCATACCCGATAGAGTTCAGTTGATAGGTTTTGACGGCATTACTTTTGGGAGGTTTCTGCCTAAGCCGATTTCTACCATAGTTCAGGATGTAGAAACGATGGGGAAGGTAATTGGAGAAACTGTGCTTAAGATGATAAATAAAAAACCATATGACAGGCGGATGATAATACCAGTCTCTTTTTTTGAAGGTAAAACAACACGTGAAGAAAAATAATTTGACTCAACGGAAGGTTGCAACTCCTTTGATGTACCCGTCAGATTTACTTTCTGAAATGCTCAGCAGCTCTTGAATCTTATGGTAATCCATCACATGAGTGATTAAATCCCTCTGATCAAATACCCCTCGGGCCATGAGGCGCTGGGTAGGGATAACATAGTCAGAAAAATGCGGGGCGCAGGCAGGGGAAGTATTGATGATCTTGATGCCCTTCAAATGCCAGGGGGAAGCATCAATAGTGCGCTCTGCACGGTGCCACGCAAAGTTAGAAATAGTTCCGCCGTTACGAACAATATCTGTGGCTAGTTTTAGTCCGTCTTGAGAAGCAGAACATTCAATTACAATGTCGGCCCCACCCGAGGCAATTATTTCATCTGCCGCCCTTTTGGCCTCCGCCGATCCTGAAATATAGCAGGCATCAGCTCCGTATTTTTTTGCAAGGTTAAGCCGCCGCTCATCAATATCAAAACAAGTAAGGGTACCGATGTGGGAATGATGAAAAGCCTGGACTGACAATAGTCCCATATATCCAGTGCCAATAATTACCACATTATCTCCGGGGGCAAGGCTGATATTTGACATTCCGTTTATAACACAGACACATGGTTCGCCAATGTGTTGGACAAAGTCTAATGTCTTATTTGGTTTGCAAGGGAGGAAACCTGCATTAACGGCGTTAATATTTATAACTTGGGACATTTGCATCTGAGGCATTTCTTCAATGCAGAAAACACAGTCACCCGGGCCGAAGGTCTTAACCAGCTCGCCTGCCTCACGCACAATTCCAACCGCCTCGTGGCCAATAGAAAAAGGGAAGGGCATCAGTAGATCCATACCCTTGAAAAGGTAGGAGTCCCAAGCGCATACCCCGCAGGCAACTACCTCAATTTGAACTTCCCAGGGACGCGGAGGGGCAATTTCAACCTGCCTTATTTCGGCCTTTTTTTCCTGCACAATGTAAACAACATCAGTTTTCATATGCTTTCTCCATGGCTGTACAAAAACGTATTACCCTATTTGTACAGGCTTTCCTGATTTTGCGCTTTCATACATCACGTCAATTATCTTCATCAAAATAAGTGCTTCTTCAGCAGTATTTAATGCCTTTTCTTTTCCCGAGATTGTCCCAATAAAATTGGCTGCCTGGCTGACACGTCCCATTGTTTCATCTTTCTCAATGACAATGTCCCTGTTCACCTGGGCACCGTATTCTTCGGTAAAAAAACGGCAGCTATCAATGCTGGTTGCATCAATGCCGTCAGTTCCAAAAAGCCGTTCTACTTTTCCCCCGGCCTTTGTTCCCTGGAAAGTAACAGATACCATTTCCCGTTCAACAAATTCGGCCCATG
>WRLP01000031.1 GCA_009777535.1 Treponema sp. | reverse complement strand
TCGGAGGCTTCCTGGCGAATCTCGGTTGTAAGGTCTTCCAGGTCTTTACGGGCTTTTTCCAGGTCAGCCATCTGGCCGCTCAGGAAGTCGTAGCGCTCCTTTATTTCGGCAAATTCCTCAGGAGCCATAAGGTTTACAGAGCCCAAATCCCTCATCTGCGTGCGGGCAGCGGCCAGCTTATCACGCAGAACAGCGGGGGCTGCAGTAATCGTGTAGATGCGTTCCTCGAACTCCATCAGATCACGGGAGTGTGTCTCACGGAAGTTGTCCTGAATGTTTTTAATCTCGGTATCGGACTGCACAAGTTCAAGGTGGATCCTCTCCAGGCCTTCCTGAACCCTGGAAAGCTCCGCTGTCCTTTTGTTGATGATCTCCTTCCTGCCGGCAACGTTGGCGTTGCGCTTCTGAATATCCTTTTCAAGCGTTTCAAGCTCCGCATTTAACTGGATTCCCTTTTGCTCAATCGCGGCAATTTCTTCCTGGGCGCTTGTTATGCGCTCGTTTATTTCTTCCAGTCTTTTTCGATCGAGATGAAGCTCGCCGCGTATGCCTTCCAGCAGCCCTTCCTGGCTTTTTTGTTCGCGCCTTATCAACCGCGCCTGTTCCTCGGCGGATTGCGCCTGAGCCTTCATTCTTGCCCTGCTGACCCGCATATCTTCGAGCGTTGCCCGGTATTCGTCAATTTTGGCGGTAAGGCTGACATTTTCCCCGTGCAGGGCTTTAATTTTCTGCCGGCGCTGCTCTATACCGTCCTTTGCCTCGCGGATTTTTTCATCGAGCGCCCTCTTTTGAGTAATAATTCCCTGCGGAGAAAGAAACTCATCAATAAATGCAGGGGATTGCTCACGGTAATTTTCAAAAAGCGAAATGGCCTTTTCCGCATCGGCGGCAGCATCGGCCAGTGTGGCCGCAAGCCTTTCTGCAATACGTTTGAGTTCAGCGCCTTCCACCGCTGCCCCGCCCGCTGCCGCCGATGCAAGATCGCGGATAAGGGTTTCCCTTCCTGCAAGAATTGTCCGCAGCCTGCCCAGCGTTTCATGCAGGGCTGTTTCGGCGCTTCGCCGTTCAGCCGCCGAATAGCCGGCTTTTTTCAGTCCCGCGTCCAGTTTTGCAACAATGTCATCAGTTATTACAGCCAGGTTTTTTTCCAGAACAGCCTGTTCTTTTTCTATGCGGTGAATTTCTTCCTCGGCTTTAACAACCGCTGTTTCGTTGTCGCCTATGCGTCCTGCGGCAAGCTGGATATTTTCTTCAAAAGATTTTATGTTATCCTCGACTGCCCTTGCCTGTTTCAGAAGTTCATTAACAACATTGTCTTGTCCGGATGCATCTTCATTAAGCTCGTCGATTTTAGTAAGGGCATGTTTTTCCCTTCCTTCATTCTGGCCTATTTTGATCTTGATTTCGCCGCCCTGTTCGTTAAGCAGCCGGGCCTCTCCTTCCTTTGCGTTTTTTTCCAGGGCAAGGCCGTAAATGTTTTTCTGCAGTTCTACCAGCCGGGCTTCCATGGAATTCACTTCGTCCATGTTCGCTTCCAGGGCTCTGTTTTCGGCTTCCATTTCTGAGCGGATACGATCCCGATCAGCAGTCCGCTTCTTCAGAGTTTCGTTATACTCATTACGTTCATATCTGAACTTTTTAAGTTTTAGTAACTGAATATCCAGTTCATAATTAAAAATTTCATCACGCAGGGTTCGGTATTTTTTTGTTTTTTCAGCCTGCTGTTTCAGGCTATCGTGGGAGCGCTTCACCTCGTTCAGGATCAGTTCAACCTGACGCATGTTTTCTTCGGTCTTTGCAAGTTTTTGTCCGGCCTCAGCACCGCGCTCCTTAAAGCGCGTAATGCCAGCGACTTCTTCAAACAGGTAGCGACGATCTTCCGGCTTTGATGAAAGAGCCTGATCAATTTTCCCCTGTTCCATTACTGAATAGGCAGCCTTACCGACTCCGGTGTCCCAGAACAGTTCACGGAGATCTTTAAGCCGCACCTGGGCTCCATTTATTAAGTACATGCTTTCGCCGGAACGGTACAGGCGCCGCTTTATTTCGATTTCCGGCATATCCAGGGGCAGGACGCCGGCCTCATTCGCCAGTGTTAAGGTAACCTCGGCCATTCCCAGCGGCTTACGGGTTTCAGTCCCATTGAAGATTACATCTTCCATTTTCTCCGCCCGCAGCGATTTGGAAGCATGCTCCCCAAGCACCCATTTTACCGCATCGACTACATTGGATTTTCCGCAGCCGTTGGGGCCAAGCAATGCGGTAATGCCATCGCAGAATTCAATTTCTGTACGTTCAGCAAAAGACTTAAAACCGAGGATGGTGAGGCGTTTAAGGAACATTATTTTTCAATATATCACTTCTATGGTTCAGGATTCAAGCCGACGGTGTTATTTAACCAACAGCCCTGTTATAACCGAGATCGAGACAAAACTCGCTATGGAATTGCCAAGGCCGGAAAGAAAAAAGACCAGCAGCGCCCTTGTAATCCTGTTTTTGTAAACACGTTTAAGACTTGTAATATCATCAGAGATATTCTGGGCATCGATAACCCTCGGTTTGTATACCGTTGCCTGAACAAGGCCGGCGAAAACCCCTACGCCGATAAAGGGGATAAAGGCGGTAAACGGAGCGCAGACAAATGAAACCAAAAGCGCCAGTGGGTGAGCGAGGGCTATGATAGCTCCCAGAGCGGAAAGTGAGCCTTTCCAGAACACCCAGTGCATAAACATTGTTGCGCTCAAGCCGGCGCCGGAGCGGAAAAACCCGGCTGCCAAAAGACCGACCAGAATGAGCGGGATAATTAAATGAATAGCCGCCTTTGCAGGAAGGCTCCGCACCGGTATTGTTTCCAGATTGCTTACATCGGGAGTCTCTTCGCCGGATGCCAGTTTTTCCAGATGGGCCTTAATTCCCAGCATGTGTCCGGCGCCGACTACGGCGATAATCCGCTTCTTTAGCTTTTCCGGGGAGACTGTTTCCGCAGCTGCCGGGGCATCCGGTTCAATCGAACACCAGATTTTTGCGGCCAGGTAGCGGTCGCGCTCATCAATGAGGGTTTCTTTCACGCCGGGAAGATAGTCCGCCAATTCAGCCATCAGGCTTTCCAGTTCGTTCCGGTTTTTCAGGTTTTCTATTTCTTCTGCGTTAAGTTTTTCGGTTGTAAAGGCGCTGGCAAGCAGGGAAGCGAGAAGTTTGCACTTGCTCCATAAACCGCAACCGGCCCAGGCTCGGCGCAGGGTGGTTTGCACTTCCCGGTCGCAGAGGCTGTAGGGGATTCCAAGTTCACCCGCTGTTTCTATAGCGACCTTCATTTCGTCTCCGGGTTTTACGCCAAGTTCTTTGCCGAGCCGCCGCTGAAAACTGGTTAGAACCAGATTTGCAACAAGAAGAAACCCCTTGCCCTCCCTGAACACCTTGGATAAATTCAGGCTTTCCCACTGTTCTTTTTGCGTAATGGAATTGTAACGCCCCTGATCCAGTTCCACGCAGACCATATCCGGCTTTTCAACAGATAAAATGTTCTTTACCTCTTCAACACTTTCCTGCGAAACATGAGCAGTTCCGATTATATAAATTTCCCTGTCATCAAATGTTATGCGCAAATTATTATCAGTCATTTTCCTTCCTTAGAGCTTAAGGCCCCGCTCCTCAAGTATCCATTCGTTAAGCTGCCACTCCGGGCCTGCAAATTGTCCAAGTTCACTAACCATTAAATAGTATCTGTCTGCCAGGGTTCTGTTTCCCCTTATATCATAATACGAAGCGAGGTAAAAAAGCATTCTGGCTTTCATTTCAACATTAATTTCTCCGTCCGCTTGTACAGCCGCTTCGAGATCGCCGGACAGATCGTGAAATAGCCTTAGCATTGTATATTCAAGGGTATCTCTCGGAGCAGTCCGAAGCACCTGTGCCAAAAACTGCCTGGGATCGGCCTGCCTTCCCGCCCGCATCCAGTTAACAGCTGCAAGTAGTGCATAAGTGTATTCTCTTGGCGCCTGCCTGTAGGCTTCCAGAAAGGCGTCCCTTGCTTCAGCCCATTGGCGGTTTTTCATTTTAATCATTCCCAGACCCTCGAAGGCGAAGTAATAATCCGGCCTGAGTCTTGCCAGTTCGGCAAAATCACGTTCTGCACCGCTGTAGTCGCCGGCTTCGTTCTTTATTCCGGCGCTGTATACGTAGGCAAGAAAAATATTGCGATCCAGACTGATAGCGCGGTTGAATTCTTCCAGGGCATCCTGTTTGCGGTTAAGATCCAGAAGGGTTGTTCCACGGTCTATCGCTATCCAGTAATTTTCCGGTTCGAGAGCTTTTGCTTTGTCAAGATCGTCCAGAGCATAACCTTCAAAACCGGCGCCCTTATAAAGCCTCGCCCGTTCATGCAGGGGCCGGGCCCACTGAGGGTACAGGCGTATTGCCCGGTTCAGAAGCTGTTCAGCGTTTCGTGGTTCCTGAACGTAGCGATACACTGTCGCACGTCCTATCATGGCTTCGCCGTTATCAGCATCCACAGCCAGGGCCTGATCAAAATAGTTAGCTGCAAGACGCAGGTTCCGGGAGCCAATGGAAATATTGCCCAGATCGGTTAGCGCCCTGACATTTTTTGGATCTGCCTGAATTACACGATCAAGAGCGCTTCGTCTTTCACGATCCATGCCTTCCAGAGCGGCGGCATCGGCAAGTATCATCAGCGCATCGGCATTGGTCGGCTGTCCGGAAACAATTCTGTCTGCAATTGCTTTGGCTTCCGCCGGCCTGCCGGCCATGTTCAGCACCGAAGCCTTCATGATCATAATTTCAGTTATCTCCGCATCCGACGGACTTAGGCTGTCAAAAAGAGCCAGGGCTGCCGCATAATCCCTGGCGGCAAGTTTATCGGCGACACCTGTTAAAACCGATTCAGCATTGCTTTCCTGTGCAAAGAGCGGATAAATATGCGCCATCAATATCAAGAGCAGCAAGGGCAGTACATAGCCCCTTCCTGTAGAACTGGTAATCATGCTACTAAATAGTATACAATTTATTATTTACCGGCAAGGAACAATAATGAGAAAATCAGCAGCTACCCGCATTTTGGGCCTTATTGCCCTTTATTTTGCGGTTTTTGTTATTCTGGTCATGATTCAGTTTTCAAAAAAAGGAAATATTTCCCTGCCTGTCGGAGCTATGCTGATAAGGGGTCAGCAGCGAATTTCTACGGAAGAGCAGGCCGATCCACAAACGCGCTTTTTGTCCGGAGGGGCTGGTATCTTTTTCGGCGGCCTTGAATTCAGCTTAAGGGAAGGCAGCGGTCTGTATATGATGGGAACGGACGGCGTTCATCAGCCTGTGAATCCGGAGTCGTTGATTGTATCTGATGAGTCGGCATATTTTTCCCTGCCCGGGGGGACTACACTGGTTTTCACTTCCATGAATACCGGCGGAAATCCGGAATTACGCATCAGCGCTGAATTTGGAAGTGATATTACATCGTTGAACATTCCGTTCAGGCCCCGCCGTTCAACACTTGTACACAGTGAGGGGCAGTTCGGCTTTTTATCCGGCGGCACCCAATACATGTTTTCCCGTTACAGTCAGGAACTGGAAACCGGGAATCTGATTCTTTCCGCCGAATACGCTTTCGCTTCATACCGTGCCAGGCCGCAGCAGCAGGAATTTAATCCAGCAGATTATGTGATCTCGCAGGCGATGAACTCAGGTTCCTATAATGGCGTCTTAAACCAATGGCTGGACCGGAGTTACAGATATTGGGAGCAGAATATATCTTTTTTTATTGATGAAGACACGGCGGCTGCTTTCTGCTCAGAAGCGCTGCGGCGTGGCAGTTACACGGAAGCGCTCGCTTTATTGCCACGGGAATTTCCGGCTTCGACCCGGCCGGGTTATGAGTCTTCTGTTTTTACCGGCGGTACGGCAAGGGCTTATCGTTCGCTAAATGATGCAGAGCGTGAAAAATCCGGCCGTGTTTCACGTTTAATAAATCAGGCTTCTCTCGATTTTCTTGAAGAAGAGCATGTACTGGATTTTCTGCTGGTCAGAGGGCTTTCCTCAATGGCGAATAATGCCCTGGAGGTAATCCGCAGTATTGATGAGGCTGAACTGATGCTGAAACACTGCCCGGGGCTGCTGGAAGTTTATATGGATTTCAGACAGTGGCGGCTGCCTTCAGAGAATCCTGTCGGTGATTTAACGGAAAGAATCTGCGTTTTGATTTCTGAAAACATTCAGCGTGATGCGGTAAACGATCTGGTTTATGTTGCAAATAACGGGGGCGAAGACACTGAATTTAATCTTAGACTGGGAACTGCCCTTGTGTTCTGGGCGGAGGGCGCCGGAAACGACGAATGGGCTGCGATTGGACGCTCCCTCGTTCTTTCGTCTCTTGCGCAGGGGGAGGCTTCCGGTTACGCAAAACTCTACCGCATTCTTAAACCCGGGGATCATTATCCAAGGGCGGCGCAGCTTGTGAACGGCCTTTGGGCATGGACAGCCTCGCCGTCGGTCAGCGCCGCATTTCAGGAGTCTGATATTTTAAGAATTTCTGTTTCCTTCCCTGCGGGCGTATCTCATTATATGATAATCCGGGGCTTGCGGCCTTTTATCAGTATCAGGCTTCACGATATTGGCTGGCGTTCAGACCCGCAGTTCGAGCGTTACGATTCATCGGGCTGGATTTACTATCCCCAGGATCAAACGCTTATATTAAAAATGCGGCATCGCACAACGATTGAAAATATTATAATTTCCTACAGGGTGGAAGTTGAGCCGGAAGTTGTAAGCGAAGATGAAGCCAACGGCGATGCGGAAACAGAGGATCGCGCCTTTGCTTTTTAATTTTTTTGCCGGCCTGAAGAATTTCAGCCGCCCGGCCGGTAAGGCTGCTGCCGTTTTGCTGCTTTTAATTCTTTCCGGAGCATGCAGGGAGAAAAGCCCTCCACACGAGCCGCCGCCGGAAATACAACATATTGATGTTTTCGAAGACGAGCCGGTGCAGGAGGCTGAACCAGCCGCAGAAGAACAGCCTGCCGTTAGCGGCGGCACAATCTCACTTTCTTACCAGAGCCAGCGTTCGCTTTCGAGTTTCAGCGGCAGGCTGCCGGCTTTTGGCGTTAATTTTTCCGAGATAAATCCGGTGAATTATCAGAACGCCGATCCGGAAATTCTCAGGCAAATGGGCGCTGAGCAGTATTTGATAGCCTTTTTTTCCGGAGAAAAGCTTTATAGGGAAGGCAATTATGACAGCGCCATCGCCGAATACAACAGAACTTTAAGGCTTAACGCAGGTTTTGCTGAAGCCATTATTTCCCGCGGAAACGCCTGGCTGCGAAAGGGCGAGTTCAGCCGCGCCATTGAAGATTATACCCGCCTGATTAACATGGGCATCAGCCGCCCTGAGCTGTATAACTACCGCGGTTATGCATGGGAAGGAAGAAATGAAGTAACCCGCGCCATCGAAGATTATTCGCGGGCAATTGCACTTAACGCCAATTACACCGATGCCCTGATTAACCGCGCCCATGCGTTATACGAAAAGGGTGAATACGACAGGGTAATCGAAGACTGCGATCGTATATTGCGGCTGGAACCCCGCAATGCCGCAATCTGGAACCGGCGTGGCAGCGCATGGTACCGCAAGGAAGACGACGACAGGGCAATCAGGGATTTTTCCGAAGCCATCAGAATAAGGGGCGATTACGCACTGGCGTATCACAACCGGGGAAATGCCTGGTACAACAAGGGCGAATACGACAGCGCCCTTGCAGACCTTAACCGCGCCATTGCCATTAACCCGTCTTTTACCAGCGCATACATCAGCCGCGGAAATGTATTTCGCATGATGGGAAATCACGAGAGCGCCGCCGCGGACTTTGCATCAGGCGGCAGGTGATTCCCCCAGCGTAAATACTTCCCCTGTTTTGCTGATATCCGCGAAGCGGCAGCCCCTTTGTTCTGCCGCCGGCTTGAATGCTGTCGCGGCCTTATGGTTGTCCCAAAAATGCATGGGCAGGAACAATTCCACTTTAATGCTGTCCAAAAACTGTTCTGCCCCGCGGGTATAATCCCTGCCCAGCCGAGGATCCACGGGGAACATTGCGGCATCAAGCGCTGGCACCTCGCTGGCAATCAGAGCCAGTTCATCAAGATACATCCGTTCGTTTTTCATGGCATCTTCGGGCGTTTCTTCTTCATTCCAATGCCAGTTGTTAAGATCCCCTGCATGGAATATTTTATAACCGCCGGCTTCAATATAAAACGATACGCCCTCGTCAGTTGAACCGTATGCTTTAATTGTAACAAGCTCATCACGGTACACATCCCCTTTTGCCAAAAAAATTACGTTTTCATTTCGCGATGCCTTTTTGCGGATATCTTCGGACAAGATCCATTTAAACACGCCGTTAAAGGACATTATATTGCGGTCGAAATGATCGCCGTGAACATGGCTTGCCAGTACATAAAGATTTTTGCCTGCGCATCCGGTTGCTTCCGCGCTGTTTTTTTTCAATCGGCAGCAGTCTATTATTATAACGAGTTTGTCATCTTCCACAATAAAGCCGCTGTGATGTATGTATTTAATTTTCATGTCTTTCCTATGATAAGGGGCAATGCGGCTTTTACACAACTATGGCAATTCCAGAAATATATGCCTAAAAATAATTCTTGGGGGCCTGCCCGTGGCCAAAAACGCCGCGCGGGGGCGGCATTTTTGCCACAGGCACCCCTCAAGTATTTTATTGGGCATATATTTCTGCAATTGCCGCAGTAGTGAAACGCTAACGTAGGAGCATACCCTCGGCAGGGGAACAAATAATTGCACTCGCAGAGTGTAGCTGAGTAAATTCTAAACGTTCCGGCGCAAGTGAACTTTACAACGTGTAAAACGGCAGGGGCTGTCCAGGAAGTAAGAAAAAAAACACAAATATAAATAATTATGATAAAATATCGGTATGGGAAAAGGAAAGAGCGATAAAATAAGGTATAAGCCTTATGAGCAAAATCAATTGTATCTAATTCCTCCAAGCGTTGACGAACTGATACCACAGGATCATCTTGTTCGTCTGGTAAACGAGATAATAGATGAAATGGGAATAGAGCGATTGCTCAGGAAGTATCTGGTCGGCGGAGGTGCAAGCCGGTATCATCCAGTGATGATGACGAAGCTATTTGTGTACGGCTACATGACGAAAGTATGTTCAAGCCGAATGCTGGCAAAAGCCGCCAGAGAGAATGTAATGTTTATGTGGCTGTCCGGAGGCCAGAAGCCGGATTTTCGGACACTTAATGATTTTCGCGGGAAACTATTGAAAGGAGTTATGGAAGAAGTCTTCGTCACTGCGGTAAAAATACTGGCAGCAAAGGGATATGTGAGACTGGAAAACTACTTTGTAGACGGAACAAAAATAGAATCCGCCTCCGGGCGGTACACATTTGTGTGGAAGAAGTCTGTAGAAAAGTATGATAAAAAGCTAGATGAAAAGCTGCGCGCATACGTCAGACTGGCTGAGCAGGTATGGGAAGACGAGGAAAAGGAATACGGAGAGCGGGACCTTGAGGAACTTGGGGGGAAGGAGCGGTTTACCAGCGGTGATGTGAAGAAACTGGCAGGGATATTAAAGGAGCGCCTTGAGAATCTCAACGATGAAGAAGATAAAAAAAGTGAAAACCGGGCTAAAAGAGATTAAAAAGAACTATTTACCGCGGAAAAAGAAATATGAAAAGGCGAAGCGGATATGTGGGAAAAGGAACAGTTATTCAAAAACCGACGCTGACGCGACATTCATGCGGATGAAAGAAGATCGCATGGGAAACGGGCAGTTGAAACCTGCCTATAACGTGCAGATAGGAACGGAGAACGGTTTTGTGACGGGGTATGATATATACGCAAACCCAAATGATACGAAGACATTGAAACCGCACTTACGACAACAGGCGAAGCGGCTCGGTGTTAAGCCGAAAGTAGTAATAACTGACGCGGGATATGGGGGAGAGGAGAACTACCGGTATCTTGAGAACCGTGGGGCAGTCGCTGTAATAAAGTACAACACGTATCGGAAAGAAAAGAGCCTGAAATGGCAGGAAGATATATTTAGAACAGAGAATTGGGAATATGATAAAAAAGGAAAACACTATATTTGTCCAAACGGCAGAAAGCTAACACTCAGGAGAACGAGGAAAGAGAAGACGGCAACCGGATATACGATGAAGATAGATCGCTACGAATGTGAATCGTGCAAATATTGCCGAAAGAAAAAGCAGTGTACCAAGGCAAAAGGTAACAGGGTCATAGACAGAAACGAACAATGGCAGAGACTGAAAAAGAAAGCCTGCCGTACTTTGGAGGACGAACGTTATGTGGAACTTCGTAAACAGCGCTCTGTTGAGGTTGAAACAGTATTTGGACAAATAAAAGGCAATCAGGGATACCGCCGCTTTTTGTTGCGTGGAATGGCCAAAGTATCGACCGAATGGGGCTTGCTCTCTCTCGGGTACAATTTGAAGCAATTATACCGGTTAAATCTGGGTAAAATGGCTTAACCGGGCCGGTGATTACCACCAAAATTTCAATAAAACTAATAATATTACAAATATTTCTTATTCAGACCGGGCAGATAAAATAAAGCTATCCGAAATTCAACTTCCTGGACAGCCCCGTGCGCGCCGCGGTGGCACCGCCGCACACCGCTTCCGCTGCATTTTCCGACAGGCATTTTGGTATTGCCGCAGTAGTGAAACGCTAACGTAGGACATACCCTCGGTGTGGCTTCTTCTTCGCCAGCGTTTCACTGCTTTGGCAATTGCAGAAATGTGTGCCCAGAATAGGTAACAGGGGGTGTCAGGGGGTAAAAATGGCATGCCTGCATGACATTTTTACCCCCCTGACGGGTCCCCCATTTCCGTATTTAGGCACACATTTCTGCTGCTGCCATAGCCGTGGACAAGCCCGCTAATGCACCACACATCTGCGCGCCATATATAGTGTGGAGGCAAGATTATGAAAAATGCTTTTTTTGCCCTTTTGGGCGGTGCTCTGCTGGGCGCACTCGTTATGTTCCCGCTAGGTTCCTGTTCTACAGGCGGGGATGCGGCTGCTGCAGCTTCGCAGCTTTTTGGCGGAAGTTCGCAGGCGCCAATGTTTATTGACTGTAAAGCGGTCTCTGAAACGGAGATTGACTTCCAGTTTTCGGTGCCTGTAAAGGTAATGTCTGTGGGTTTCAGCCCCGAGCTGGAAATTGATTCAGTGGAAGATGGCAGTACCGTAAGGGTGAGCCTTGCTAAAAAGCTCGGGGTCAGCGTCCGGCTTGTTGCGGAATTGCTGGCGGAAGATGCCCATGGGAATACAATCAATGTTCTGGTTCCATTCAGATCGAAAAACACCCGTGTTCCCGGTCTTATAATCAACGAACTGCGCACCGAATATTCCAAGCCCAGAGCGGAATTTATCGAATTTAAAATACTCTCCGACGGGAACCTGGGCGCTCTGCGTGTTTTTGCGGCGTCAAATAATAAAAATCCGATGGTTTATGAATTTTTGCCGGTGGAAGTCAGAAAGGGGGATTATGTGGTTCTTCATATGCGTACCCTGGAAGATGATTGTATTGATGAATACGGCAGCGTTCTTGACGAATCCGGCGGTAATGATTCATCGCCGACAGCCCGCGATTTCTGGATACCGGGCTCAACAAAACTGTTACGCAAAACTGACGCCGTTTATGTACTGGATCAGGACGACAGGGCGCTTGCTGCGGTGATGTTATCGGAAAACCGGGATTCTCAGTGGCAGAGAGAGCATTTCCAGGAAGCGGCGGAATTTCTTTTTGCGCAGGGGGCGTGGAAATCGCCGGATGGGAATGTTTGCATGCCTGTGGATGCGGTGGACAGCTACAATATCAGAACATCGGCTACCCGCAGCATCTCGCGGGATGAAATAACAACGAACACAAAAACCGCCGCAGACTGGTATGTAACAGCAAACAGCGGTGCAACGCCGGGCAGGCAGAACAATCCTTCGCGCTTTTAGGCGAAATTTGGCGCCGGGCACAGCGCGTATTGTTAAATATTTGTTCATTACATTAGCAATTCATTAAATTACTTGTCATGCAAGTTGATACTTTGATATTTATACATTGAATCGATTTAGGAAGGGGTTACGACAATAATTTATTGTGCCTTTCCAAATGAACAGGAGGATTTATGAAAAAGTTCTTTTTTGCTGCAATGTTAATCGCGGTTGTGTCCGGCGCAGTTTTTGCGCAGGAACTCAAATTTGACGGGTACTTGAACAGTGGTCTGGGCATTATTGCAACTGATGAAAAAGATGCAGACCCACTCATTAAGGCCTTTGGGAATGACTCTGAGCAGAATGGCTACAGGTTCCGGCTAAACGGGTCTTATACCAATGAAGACGGAAATGCCGGGGCAAGGTTCCGGTTCCAGTCTCAGGCCAGACTCGACCAGGCCGGATATTTTTCCCTTCCTTATGCCTATGGCTGGGTAAAATTTTTGAACAATATTTTTACCCTTAACGGCGGTATTGTGGACGATGGAACATGGGCGACAGGCGACTGGTGGATTGGCGACGATGTGGGCGAAGGTCTGGGAATGTTACTAAGGGCAACTCCCATTAGCGGTTTAGACCTTGGTTTTCACGCCTATGTCATCAGCCAGCAGAGCGGGGGCAGCAACAATATTCTGAATTTCAGCGGTGGCCCGCCCAATTTTGCGAATTCTGTCCCGAAACTCAAAGATGCCAAATATGTGTTCAGCGGTGCGTATTTAATGCCCGAAACCTTCCGGGCGTCAGTTACTTTCCGCATGAAAAACAAGGCCGGCTGGGATGGAACTCATCCCAGTGATCCTGCTTATGATGATCAATATGACGGAAGGGATGAATCCAGCAAGTTAGTAGGCGATTTACGCCTTTTGGCGGTGCAGAATCTTACTGCCGTTGTGTCGTTCAGCCTTGATAAACTCGAGGATTTTAGCGATACCGGAGATATTATAATATCCGAAACATTCGGCTACAGAATTGATAGCCTTTCCTTTGGACTTAATGCTGTACAGTTTTTGTATAACCGCGTAGATGCAGATGGAGATAAAGTTAATTTTAACCCCAGTATGCTTTTTAACCTCTGGACCAGCTATGCTTTTGGTAATATCGTGCCACGGCTGGATTTGGCATATTTCATGGGCGGCAGGAGTACTGTAGGCGGAAGCGGTGCCAACACATGGCATCGAAGAGGGTTCCAGAACAGACCGGTTGCAAAAGACGATGAACAGGATGTTTCTGTGTTCAGTGTTACTCCATCTGCAAGGTTTAATATTGACAGCAGGACTTTCATCGAAATCGGCAACAAGGTTAATTACGATTTCGGCTATGAAGGAGCCTATAAGGACAAAGGCAATGAAGATAAAAAGTCCCGCTTATCCAACGCATTCTATGTTGATTTAAGGTGGACCTTTTAAGCATAATCCTTAAGCATGGCTTCAATGTCGTGCTTCGGGACTGCGCCGGCTTTTTGAGTGATGACAGAGCCGTCCTTGTAAAGGATCAGCGTAGGGATTGATACGATCCCGTGTTTTTCCGCAAGGCCGGTTTCTTCATCAACATTTACTTTGCCGACTTTTACCCGTCCTTCGTATTCTTCCGCAAGCTTATCAATTATTGGGCCGATCATTTTGCATGGACCGCACCAGGCTGCCCAGAAATCAACCAATACCGGAATAGACGACTGCATGACTTCACCTTCGAAGTTGCCTTCCGTTATTGTTACATAGCTCATAATTTATCTCCTCCCATAATTTTTTGTTTAATTAACTCCGTAACATAAATTATAAATTACGAACGGCAATAATTCAAGAATTGGCCGCGCCCCAGGTAATTTCATAACTAATCGGCGTTTCCAGGACCAGCAGGTCAATAAGTGGTATGTCAAAATCGGCTCTGCGGCCGGAAAAGGTTCCCCCCCTGGCGCTGGTTACTATTCCGGGAAGGGTGATGGAAGCGCGTAGCCTGGAACGGGCAATTTCATCGCTGATTATATTGCTGAAGACTGCCCTTACATCCGCCAGATATTCGGCCCTGGTCATGGATTCACCGGTTGCCAGCGGAGCCATCAGGACTGTAAGGTAATCGGTAATTTCCGGCGAGAGCAGATTTAAAATTTCGGGGCCTGTTTCCAAACTTAAGCTGATAATACAGTGCCCGCCGGATCGGGTTTGCTCAAAACTGATAAAACTCCCGCCGCCGCCTGCCAGAAAATCATCGATTTTGGAAATTTTCATCGTTCCTTCTATTGTGGCAGGCGCAGTGTTATTAAAGGAAACCGAATCAACGCCAGGCGTCGCAGACATTGACAGTGCAATGTTAGCCCCGTCCAGAACGTTTGTTGACATGGGGGCGCCGGATAAAGCGGCAAAACCGCGGATAAGCGCCGCTGTCCGGGGCTCAAGGGAGGCATTTATACTCAGCTCCGCCGAGCCGTCGGCGTTCAGGGGCCCTGCAATTCTGGCGGTGCAGGAAAAAAGCGGCAAAATGACGATAAAAAGGCCGAGATTAACAAAAAAGCATGGCAGATATTGCCGTAAAACAACAAGTTTTTTCATATTTCGTAGTCTACATCCAATTTTAAGAAAATTCAAACGAATATCATAAAAAGTTACATTTTTTATGATTCTGTGCAACCATAATGATTTATATAACATCTAAATTGACAGGGATTGGTGTAAGCACCTCCTCAGTATCAACACGATTAACCGGAGGATACAATGTCTATTCCATACGATGAGAGGCCTTGGGCATTTTTAAGCGACTTCCGCGGCAAAGCCTTTTCCGGACAGTGGCCTACGCTGCCTGAAATGTTTAAAATTACCGTTTCCCGTTATCCCCAGCGGTCTTGCTTCACAATATACGAGCCCGATCGGATCAGCCTGAATTATACGGAAGCTTTGAAGCAAATTGAGGCCGTCGCTTTTTGGCTTCATGCCAATGGTATTCGCAGGGGGGACAAAATCGCCGTAACCGGCAAGAATTCGCCGGAGTGGACGGTCGCCTACCTTGCGATTCTGTTTGCCGGCGGTGTTGTTGTCCCGATAGATTATCAGCTTAAAACCGAAGACATGGATCTGCTGATAAAAACCGCCGGCGCAAAAATGCTTTTTGTGGACGAAGAAAAACACGAACGTTATGTGCAAGAACCGGGCGCTCTTGCGGCAGTGCTGTCGCTGAAGAAGGGGGTTGGAAATTATATTTACGGCCTTGCCGGGCCCGCTGCCGAAATGGAACAAGCGGTCGAAACAGACATGGCGGCGCTTCTGTTTACTTCGGGAACAACAGGAATCCCAAAAGGAGTTATGCTCTCTCACAGGAACCTTGTTTCCGACTGCTACCTTGCGCAGGGAACTCCGCTTATTGTACATCACACGGATGTATTTTACGCCATTCTGCCCCTTCATCATTCCTATACAATGCTTGCCGTTTTTATCGAAACCATTTCGACCGGTGCGGAAGTTGTCTTCGGCAAACGCATGGTAACAAAAGCCATTCTCCACGACCTGAAAGAGGCGAAGGTTACCATGCTTCTTGGAGTGCCCATGCTCTTTAACAAGGTGCTGGCCGGCATCATAAGGGGGCTGAAGGAAAAAGGGCCGGTGGTTTACGGAATTATCCGGTTTATGATGGGCATTTCGGGGCTTATCAAAAAAGTTTTTAAGGTGAATCCGGGCAAGAAGATGTTTAAATTTATTCTGGATAGGGCAAGCCTGAGTACGGTAAGAATATGCATCTGCGGCGGAGGCCCCCTTGCGCCGGATGTTTTCAGAAAGTACAACCAGCTTGGCATTGATTTTGTTCAGGGCTATGGCCTTACGGAAACTTCCCCGATTATCACAATTAATCCGATAGAACACTACAAGGAAGCCAGCGTCGGAAGGCCGTGCGCCCAGGTAGACATGCAAATCCTCAATGCCGGCGATCGCGGGATTGGCGAAGTAATTGTAAAGGGCTCGATGGTTATGATGGGGTATTATAATCTGCCGGAGGAAACCGCAAGGGCTTTTACTCCCGACGGTTATCTGAAAACCGGCGACCTGGGTTATCTTGACGATGAAAACTATCTGTACCTTGCCGGACGCGCCAATAACATGATTGTTACCGAAGGGGGCAAGAATGTTTACCCCGAAGAAATCGAAAACGAATTCCAGCTTTTTGAAGAGATCGAACAGATTTTGGTACGGGGTTACGTTCAGGATTCAAAGAAGAAGATCGAAGGTATCGAAGCGCTTGTTTATCCCAACGAAGAGTATATGAGCGAACAGGGGGAAGTTCTTGCCGGCGGTGCAGTGAGGGACAGGGTAAATAAAATAGTAGAAGAAGTAAACAAGCGGCTGCAGCCCTTCCAAAGGATCGGTAAGATTACCATTTTAGACAAGCCGCTGGAAATGACTACTACCAAGAAAATCAAGCGCGGTGAATTGCACGCCTTTTAGGTTTCAGCTCATACGCTGGTTTTTAATTTTTGTTCTTTCTCAAAACGGCTAATGGCCAGTTCGATAAGGCGGGTGATAAGATCGGTGTAGTTTATGCCGCTTTCTTCCCATAATTTCGGGTACATGCTGATTTTGGTAAAGCCGGGCATGGTATTAATTTCATTTACATAAACTTCGCCGTTTTCTTTCAGGAAAAAGTCTACGCGCGAAAGCCCCTCGCAGCACAATGTTTGGAATGTTTTAACGGCAAGTTCCTCGATCCGCTTTTTGGCCTGCCCGTCCAGCTTTGCGGGAATTACCAGTTTGGCTCCGTTTTCATCAAGATACTTCGCGTCATAAGAATAAAATTCATGCGAGGGAATTATCTCCCCGATTGCAGATACAGCCGGCTCATCATTTCCCAATACAGCGCATTCAAGCTCTCTCCCGCGGATATATTCCTCGATGACAATTTTATTGTCGTACTGAAAAGCGTCTTTAACGGCAGCAGCATACTCCGCTTCATCGCGAACCTTGCTTATGCCGACCGAAGAGCCCATATTCGCCGGCTTTATAAATACCGGCTTGCCCAGGGCGGCTTCGACTGATGAAAAAGACGGAACTTTTTCATGGCTCTTTAATGTTAAAAATTTTGAAATTGGAATTCCGGCATCCCGCAGAAGCCGCTTCATGGCGTCTTTGTCCATTCCGACAGCGGAGCCCAGCACTCCTGGACCGACGAAGGGAATGTCCGCCAGTTTCAGCAGGCCCTGAATCGTGCCGTCTTCGCCGAACGGTCCGTGCAAAATCGGGAACACCACATTCAGCGGAGTATCAAGCCCCTGAAGCTGCCCGCGGCTTTCGGGTACCAACGCTACCGGTTTGCCGCCTGTTTCCAGGCTGATCCGTTTTGGGTCGCTGGAGTTAAGTAAAAATCTTGATGCTTCGCTGAGAAGCCACCGTCCGGATTTATCAATCCCGATAAGAACAGGCTCGAATTTTTCTCTGTCGATTGCCTCGAATATATTTTTTGCTGATTGCAGTGAAACTTCATGTTCCGCTGATTTGCCGCCGAAAAGTATGCCTACTACTGTTTTTTTCATTTTAATTCCTGTTTCAGCGCCCTGTAAGCCGGCGCCAGGGGTTCATCCCAAAACGGGTTAGAAAGTATATCCAGCCAAAGCCGAAGCCGGCCAGGTGTGTTAAATGCGCTACACCGCTTGATTGGCGCGTAATGGAAAAGACAAGTTCCAGGGCGGTAAAACCCAGCACCATTACAGGAGCGCGTAACGGAAGAATGCCCCAGATGTAAATAATTGAGTCAGGATAAAAAATCGCGTAGGCCAGCTCTACCGCAAAAAGAGCCCCCGATGCTCCCATCAGGGCGACCACGTAATTTCCTGTAAAATAATACACAGCAAAAGAAAAAACTCCCGCCAGGCTTCCTGTTATAAAATAAAAAAGCAAAAACTCACGGCTGCCCATCTGCCTTTCCACCTGAACGCCGAAAATATAAAGACCAAACATATTGAAAATGATGTGGCTGAAATTTCCATGCATAAACATATAGGTGACAAATGTCCAAACCCATCCTTCCATAACTGCCAGCGGTATCATCGACAGCCTGAGTGTCAGAAAGTACCTGAAGTCCCTTCCTAAAAACTGAGCCGTCATAAAAATGAAAACATTGACGCCGATAAGCCAATACACAACGCCGTCGTTCCGGTATTTGAAAGGCCGCCTGATTATATTCATGTTTTAAGAATAGAGGTTGAAGCGGATAGGGTCAACCTTTCAAACATATCCGGCTGTTACTCCGTGGTACTCCGAAATTGTCTGCGCATGAACCAATTTCTCCCTTAGGGCCGCCCCGCCAGAAAGGCCCTTCGTATAAGCGCAGAATTGTTTTCGCATTTCCAGGCATGCTGTCCGCTCACCGACGTCAGCGGCCAACAGTTCCAGGTGGCGGAGTGCAGCGGCGATCCTTGTTGAAAAAGGAGCGGGCTCCCACTTGCCTTCGCAAAGCTGCGAGAGGGCGGCAGTAAAAATAAAGGGATTGCCCATCGCTCCCCTGGCGAACATAACCGCTGCACAGCCGGTTTCATTCAGCATCCGCTGGGCATCCTCGGGTGTGTAGAGATCGCCCGAACCGGTTACAGGCACATTCAGGCGAGTAACCAGATCGGCAATTAGCAGCCAGTCGCTTTTGCCGCCGTATACCTGGCTCCTTGTCCGGGGGTGCAGGCTGACCATTGCAGCGCCTGCCTCAACCGCGATTCGGGCACATTCGGCATAGTTAATGGAAGCGGAATCCCAGCCGGAACGCATCTTTATTGTTACAGGCGCATTCAGCAGTTTTTCGCGTGATGCCCGTACCGCCGCTTCCACGATCCGTCCCAGGTTGGCGGGGTTTTTCATCAGCGCAGAACCGGCTCCGTTTTTTACAACCTTGGGAACCGGACAGCCGGAGTTTATGTCCAATACATCGGGTTTGAAAGGAGCCAAAAGAATTGCGGCCTTGTATATTGATTCGGGGGTAGCTCCAAAAAGTTGTATCCCATAATGTTTTTCATTTTCACCGCGCTTCAACAAATTTTCCGCAGCGGGTAATGCCGCATCAGCGCCCGCCAATCCATAATGATGAGGATTCCGGTGCAGGGCTTCCGCGCTGACCAGCTCGGTAAAGGCAAGATTTGCCCCCTGTTCAAAACAAAGTGAGCGAAATGCCCTGTCTGTATAACCTGCCACCGGCGCAAGAAAAAGGTTTCCTGAAAGTTCCAGGGGGCCGATTTTTATCGGGCGATATTTAGCCACAAAAATACCCTGCACATAGAGACTATTCCAAAAACGGCTGTTTTAGCGGTCAGGCGGCAGGCCAAAAATTTTATTAGAGTTTTCCCATAGATGCGAGGCGAGTTCAGCTTCATCAATCTCCAGCATTTCCGCCATAAAGCGAGCGGTAAGGGGCATGTATTTCGGCATATTTCGCTTGCCCCGGTGTTCTGCCGGTACCATAAACGGACTCTCGGATTCTATCAGTATTCTGTCCAGTGGCAGAACACCGATGGTTTCGTGAAGGTTTTTGGCGTTCCGGTAGGTAAGATTTCCTGCAAACGAAAAATACAGGTTCAGATCAAGAGCTTTTTGGGCATAAGCCGCGTCTTCTGAATAACAATGAAGAATCCCGCCCTTTGGAGGCAGGCGGTCCCGGAGAATGTCCAGTACATCGTGGCCTGCGTCCCGGTTATGAATGATCACCGGCAGGTTAAGTTTACCTGCCATGTCGAGTTGGGTAATGAAAAGCTCTATTTGGGACTTTTTGTCCCCGAATTTGCGGTAGTAATCCAGGCCGATTTCACCAATAGCGACTACCCTGGGCATTTGGGCGTTCTTTTCGATGTTTTGGAACCAGTCTTTGCCCGGATTCTGCACTTCGGACGGGCTGACACCTATCGCATGGTATACATTTTCCGCCGATTTCAGGTTTTCATAAATCTGGCCAAAATCATGGAGGCTGTTGCAGATAGAGACGATCCTTGTAACAGAAGCCTGCCGGGCCTCCTGTATAACAATGAGCTGTTCAATAGGGTCATCAACTATCAGCCCCAAATGGGCATGAGTATCAAAATACTGCATAGCTTAGTCCAAAAGGCATGATTTAAGGATAATTCCAAACTGGATATGTTGATTTTAACACGGTTTCTGCCAGCCGTCAACATAAATTTTCTGTTAAATTCCACCCCCCTTGTCCCTCGTCTACCCCGCATGGTATTTTTATGGTGTCAGTCACCGTTTTTGCCTGGTGTACCTGGCGATATGGTACGCTATATGTGGGGGGCATTATATGCAGGCCGCTATAATTTTCGGATCTCAGTCAGATGCGCAAATCATGAAAAAAGCCGCCGATGTTTTTAAAGATTTCGGCGTCAGTTATAAATCTTTCGCTATTTCCGCGCACCGTGCGCCGGAACTTCTGGGCGAAACTCTAAAGGAACTTGAAGCCGGCGGCACCGAAGTCATTATCGCGGGTGCGGGGCTTGCCGCACATCTGCCAGGGGTAATTGCCAGCCAGACTGTAATACCAGTGATCGGTGTGCCCATAAGTTCCGGCGGGCTTGGGGGGCTTGATGCACTGCTTTCGATTGTGCAGATGCCAAAGCCAATTCCAGTGGCGGCAGTTGGAGTAGACAACGCCGCCAATGCAGCATACCTTGCCTGTGAAATACTTGCGGTAAAATATCCCGCGTTAAAAGAAAAACTTTTGGAATTCAGAAAAAAAACAAAGACGGAGCTGGCAAAAGACAACGGGAGAGTGGAGTTATGAGCGCAGCCGATAAGGACTATTCAAAAATAAACCGCGGAAAAGAATTGTACGAAGGCAAGGCAAAAAAAATATTTGCCACAGACAAGGATGATATGGTGATCATTCATTATAAAGATGATGCCACGGCCTTTAACGGCGAAAAAAAGGGGCAGATCGAAGACAAGGGGATATTGAATAACCGGATTGCCTCCGGCTTGTTTGAGCTATTGGAAAAATCGGGAGTGCCAACCCATTTTGCGGCAAGGCTTAATGACAGGGATATGCTCTGCAAAAAGGTGAAGATAACTCCCCTGGAAGTTATTGTGCGTAACACTGCCGCCGGTTCGATGGCAAAGCGGCTGGGGCTTGCAGAAGGCACAGAACTTAAAACTACTGTTTTCGAGCTTTCATACAAGGACGACAGCCTGGGGGATCCGCTAATTAACGATTATCATGCGGTGGCTATCGGTGCTTCCACCTTTGAAGAAATAGAAGAAATAAAAAAAATCACTTTCAAAATTAATGATATACTAAGCGCTTTTTTTCTGGACAAGGGGATTAAACTTATTGACTTTAAACTCGAATTCGGGCGTACTGTCGGCGGCACAAATTCAGGGGAACTTGTGTTAGCCGACGAGATTTCGCCCGACACCTGCCGTTTCTGGGACGCCGCTACCAATGAAAAATTTGACAAAGACCGTTTCCGCCGGGATTTGGGAAATGTAAAAGAAGCGTATGTCGAGATTTTAAGCCGGATCGGCGGGTGAAAGAAAATGCTGCAGCACGAAGCCTTGCTTGAATTTGACGATGATAAACTCCATGAGGAGTGCGGTGTATTCGGGGTTTTCTGTGATGATCCGGAGTATGATGTTACCCCGCTTGTTTACTATGGATTGTTTTCGCTCCAGCACCGCGGCCAGGAAAGCGCCGGCATTGCTGTTATAAAAGACAGGCAGATTGATGTGCACAGGGGAATGGGGCTCGTGGGAGATATTTTCAGCCCCGATGTCCTGTCCAGGATCAGCGGCCCCGCCGCATTGGGACACGTTCGTTATGCTACATCCGGTTCCATCAGCCTGGAAAACGCCCAGCCTTTTGTAAACCACTTTAAGCATGGTTCGATTGCTGTTGCGCATAATGGAAATCTGGCGAATGCCGGTGTAGTACGGGAACTGCTGGAAGATGCGGGCATCGGCTTTACATCTTCCAGCGACAGCGAAGTTATTATCAACCTTATCGCTAAGAACTATAAAAAGGGGCTGGAAAAGGCCCTTACCGATACCATTCAGTTTATCAAGGGCTCATACGCCCTTGTCGTTCTTGCCGAAAATGCCCTGGTTGGGGCAAGAGATCCAAATGGCATAAGGCCGTTGTGCCTGGGTCAGTTTGGCTCGAACGGGCAAAAAGGCTGGATGCTGTCCAGCGAATCCTGCGCTATCGAAGCTGCCGGCGGTGTTTTTGTCCGGGACATTGAGCCTGGAGAAGTTGTTATAATCAGCAGTGAACAAGTGCTGTCATTCAGTTTTACGGAGAAAACACAGCGGGCTGTATGCTCTTTTGAGTATGTTTATTTTGCAAGGCCGGACAGCGTCATCGACGGAATTGATGTTTATCATTCAAGGGTCAGAGCCGGGGAAATCCTTGGTGTGGAATCCGCGGTTCCGGCGGATCTTGTCATCGGTGTACCGGATTCCGGTGTTCCGGCGGCTATCGGATACGGCAGGGCAACGGGCACCCCGTTTGGAATGGGCATTGTAAAAAATAAATACATAGGCCGAACCTTTATTTCTCCGGGACAATCCGCGCGGGAAAGGGCGGTTTTGTTAAAACATTTTGTGTTAAGCAGCGAAGTCAGGGATAAAAGGGTTGTGCTTATCGACGACTCCATTGTCCGCGGCACCACCAGCCGCCGGCTTGTCTCGCTGCTAAAGGAGGCGGGCGCCAGTGAAGTGCATATCCGTATCTGCTCCCCCCCCGTTTGCTTCCCCTGCTACTTTGGCATTGATACCCCCCATCGCAAGGATTTGATCAGCAATGGCAGCAGCGCCGATGATCTGTGTAAATCTCTTGGGGTGGCATCGCTGGCATTTATTTCGGTAAACGGACTTTTGGAATCCCTGGGTTCTTCAGCACCGCATGTAAATGCGCCGTATTCAAACGCCGGTTTTTGCCTCGGCTGTTTTACCGGCGAGTACCCCATTCCCGTAACAGCCGTTTAAGGCTGCAAGGATCGTATGAATGTTTTTTAAAAAACCCGAAAAGGACCCTGACAGTTTCTGGCGGGAGTACGAAGAAAAAACAGGCGAAAAAGTTCTTGCCCGCAGCCTGGGAATGTATGTTTCCGGCTGGGAAGAATTTGACAACAAGGGTTGGAGCAATATATGGGGGCTTATAATTGCCACAGGCGGCGGTTTTCGCTTTCATCATTTTCCCCAGTACAGCTGGCTTGATTTTTTAAGCCGCGCGGCAAATCAGGATAAAAAAGAAAAAACCATATTTATCCCAAAAGAAAAAATTGTTTCGGCTGTACTGATTAAAGAAACTAAATGGTGGAGAAAAATATTAAATTTTTCTCCACCGAAACTTGTTGTCAGTTATATGGACGAAACAGGAAATGAACGCAGGGTTTTTCTCGATGCCGATTATAAATCCGACGACATTGCCCCAAAGCTTTCCGCTCTCCTGCCGGCGCAGTAACTTTATGCCACATAGGCCTGTAATTTTTCTTTCCTAATCGGGTTTTGCAGCCTGGTCATGGCTTTAAGTTCAATTTGCCTGATCCGCTCCTTGCTTAGGTTGAATTTTTCGCCGATTTCCTTCAGGGACATTGCCGTCCTCTGCCCAAGACCATAATGATAGCGGATAACATCAGCCTCTTTTTTATCGAGGGTGGACAGTACATTTTCAATATCGTCTTCCAAAACGCTTTGAACGGCGTTTTGCTCCGGAGTAGCGTATTGGTTGTCTTCGATATAGTCTCCCAATGTTGAAACCTGATCGGAAGAAACGGTTTTTTCCAGAGAAAGCATTTCTCTGGAGACATTGAGCAGATCCCTGATTTGCCTTTTGTCCATTTCCAGGAGATCCGCAATTTCCCTTATTTCATCTTCATAAGAGTTATGCGCATAAATCATTTTTCTTGCCTGTTCAATCTGAACGAGCTGCGTGGCACGGTTTTGCGGAAGCCTTATCAGTCTTGCTTTTTCACATAACGCACTGAATATTGACTGGCGTATCCACCACACTGCGTACGAAATAAAACGGTAGCCTTTTTCAACATCAAAACGGTCAACAGCGCTGGCAAGGCCGACATTGCCCTCGCTTATAAGATCCTCAAAAGAAAGTCCCAGACCGCGGTATTTTTTTGCAACGTTAATTACAAAACGAAGGTTTGCATTAATCAGCTTTTCTCTTGCAGCTTTATTGCCCTTGGCCGCCGCCCTTGCGATTTTCTCTTCTTCTTCCCTGTTTAAAAGCGGTATATTGCTTATTTCCCTAAGGTACATCGAAAGGATATTGTCATCTGAACCTGCCCTTCTGCTCTTCTTTTCTTTAACTGTATTCATTTTTAACTCCTTGATGCCTACTCTTTAGCAATAACCGTGCCATGTTCTTCATTTGAAGGAAAATTTTTTATTAAAACGAATTTTTGGGCTTTTTTAGCATTTTTTTTTGAAAATAGCGATTTAATTTAACGAAAAAATATAAATGTGAGCTGAATTAACTATTTTTCAACACACCAATAACGTTGATTTTTGTTGAAGAATTCTTAAATGGGTCATTTTGATACACATCGCTGATATTTCCTGAAAATTGTGTTATTTTGGCGTGTACGGTACCGTTTTTCTTGACTTGAACATAATAAGCAAACATAATGAAACTCATTCTGTAATATATGAAACACTTTGAATTAAATGGCTGTTGGAAACTTATAACGAAAGGCGCCGGAGTTTCAGCCGGTCAGGACGCTGTGGATGCCAACGTGCCGGGCAGTGTTCTGGACACCTGGATTAGGGCCGGAAAGGTTGCCGATCCTTATTACGGTGAAAATGAAAAAGCCATAACTTCCCTGTTTAATGAAGACTTTGAGTATTTCAGGACATTTTCTTTAAGCGCCGAATTCCTAGCGGAAGATTCGATAGATTTGGTGTGTCTTGGTATTGATACTCTGGGCGAGATTTTCATTAATGGCCAAAGTATAGCCACGGTTAATAATATGCACCGCAGTTGGCGTTATAATGTCAAGAATTTGCTGAAGCCGGGCGAAAACTCAATCCGTATTGTTCTTTTTTCTCCGAATGTCTATATTGCCAAAGCCTATCGGGACGGTCCGGTTGAGTATATAAACACCGGAAACATGGCTGGTGCCAGCTATCTCCGTAAAACGCATTGCCAGCTTGGCTGGGACTGGGCGCCGAGGCTGCCCGATGCAGGAATTTGGCGGGACATATATCTGGAAGGCTGGAGTGTCGCCAGGATCGAAGATGTGTATGTCATTCAGGAACATGAGGCTTCGCCGGACAAATCTGTAAAACTGCGGGTAAGCATAAAGGTTGAGCCATCTGATCTGAAACGCTATTTGATGGAAGGCCGTTCTCTTAAAGCGCTGCTGCGAATTTGTCCGCCCGGCAGTGAAAAAAAGATCGAATGTGGTTTTGCTGCCATTACTGATATTACTCCTGCCGCAGAGATTTCCTGCACAATTGAAAAGCCGCAGTTGTGGTGGCCAAATGGCCTGGGCGCGCAGCCCCTGTACGGCGTAGAGGTGGAGTTACACGACATTCATTCTTCCCCGGGGCCGGTAATCCTTGACCGCTGGCAAAGACGCATAGGGCTGCGAACATTGACGGTCAGCGCTGAAAGTGATCAATGGGGCAGGGAGTTCACCCTTACCGTAAACAGAGTTAAATTTTTCTCCATGGGGGCGAATTATATTCCGGAGGATTCAGTGTTTCCCAGAATTAATTCGCAGCGTACCAGGAAACTTCTGGAAGACTGCATAAGGGCGAACTTTAATACTATCCGGGTTTGGGGCGGCGGCTATTATCCCGGCGATTATTTTTATGATGCCTGCGATGAATTGGGGCTTGTGGTCTGGCAGGACTGCATGTTTGCCTGCAATGTCTATGAATTAACCGATGAATTTGCGGCTAACGTTGCCGAAGAGATACGCCAGAATATGATCCGGCTCCGCCATCATGCCTGTCTTGACCTTTGGTGCGGCAACAACGAGATGGAAGAGGCATGGTCGGACTGGGACAATGTGCGCCGGCATTCCGCAAAACTAAAAGCCGACTACATAAGGCTGTTTGAACACATTATTCCCGAAGTATGGAAGAAAACCGATCCTCAAACATTTTATTGGCCTGCTTCCCCGTCATCCGGCGGAGGCTTTGATGTACCGAACGATCCAGATCGCGGCGATGTACATTACTGGGGTGTTTGGCACGGGCTTAAACCATTCAGCGAATACCGGAAATACCTGTTCCGCTTCTGCTCTGAATTCGGCTTTGAATCCCTGCCGGACATGGAAACAATACGGAGTTTCACCGGCACAGATGACATAAATCTTTTTTCTCCGGTTCTGGAAGCCCATCAGCGCTGCCCGGGCGGAAACGGAAGAATCATCTACTACCTTTCGGAAATTTACCGTTATCCGAAAGATTTTGACTCTTTGATATATATTTCCCAGGTGGTGCACCTTGAAAGTATTCAGTCTGGAGTGGATCACTGGCGGCGGCACCGGGGCCGCTGCATGGGAGCGGTTTACTGGCAGGTTAATGATTGCTGGCCGGTTGTTTCCTGGTCAAGTATAGATTACTTTGGCAGATGGAAGGCTCTCCATTACGGAGCGCGGCGTTTTTTTGCCCCGGTAAGGGCGACACTGTTTGTTGACGAGACCGAAGCGGCTCCGCCAGGTTCCCTGTCCGGCCCTCTCAAAAGGACTGTGCGGGTCTTTGTTCACAATGACACAATGAAGGCCGTTTCCGGTACGCTGAAACTTTATCTTAGGGACAGGGATTTTAATACCCTGGCGGAAGAAACTCTTGATGCGGATATTCCGGCTCTTTCCGCCCGCGAAGTTCTTGTTAAAGATTATCAAAATATTGTTAATACAATAGCTCTTGAACGCTCCTGTTTTGCGGCGGCGGAGCTTATATTGAACGGAAACAACAATGATTGTGCGGCTAACGCTGCCGGCACCGTGGTTTCACGGGAGGCAGTCTTTTTTATACCGCCAAAACACTTTTCCTTTGGAAAGCCGCGGTACAATATCAATGTAAGTGATCTGGGCGATAATTTTGCCGTTAAAATAAAAACGGATACATTCTGCCGTTTTGTCCGTGTTAAGATACCGGAAGAGGACGTGGTTTTTTCCGACAATTATTTTGACATTACCGGCAGGGAAGGCGTTGAGGTGCTCGTACCAAAAGGCGAATTAAAAAAGGCCTATACAGTAAAAACGCTCCAAGATGCTTTGTCCTCCACATGTTCTGGCAAACCAATTTTCAGTGTGGGAGATAGTTTTTAGCTTATGAATATTTTTTCGTGTTTGTTCGTGTGGTTTGTGGTTAAAAAATTTTAAGGAGATTGCCATGGGATTCAGAGATGATTTTGTCTGGGGCGCCGCTTCGGCATCCTATCAGGTAGAAGGGGCAGTTAACGAAGACGGCCGCGGCGCATGCGTGTGGGATATGTTCTGCAAAGAGCCCGCTCGTATTCTGGATGGATCCAGCGGAGATATAGCCTGCGACCACTACCATCGCTACAAAGAAGACATTGCCATCATGAAGGAATTGGGGCTAAAGGCCTATCGCTTTTCCATCGCCTGGCCAAGAGTGATTCCCGGCGGGGACGGCAAGGTCAACGAAAAAGGCCTGGACTTCTACGAGCGGCTTGTTGATGCTCTTCTGGAGGCGGGAATTACTCCGTATATTACCCTGTTCCACTGGGATTATCCCTACGAGCTTTTCCGCAGGGGCGGCTGGATGAACGGCGAAAGCCCAAAATGGTTTGTCAGCTATGTGGAAGCCGTTGTGAAGCGGCTGGCCGGAAAAATTCCCTTTGTATTTACCTTTAACGAACCGCAGTGTTTTATCGGCCTTTCCTATGATCACACAGAGCACGCTCCCGGGATTCACCACCCCGTATGGGATACTCTCTTAATGACGCATAACGTGCTGCTTGCTCACGGCCTTGCTGTTCAGGCCATTCGCTCCCTTTCGCCGCAGACAAAAATCGGCTATGCCCCGACAGGCAGCGCCCACTATCCCGCAACAAACAGCGTCGAAGACCGTGAGGCAGCCCGCCGCGCATATTTTGCCGTCGAGGACTGGGTTACCTGGTCGGTATCTCTATGGAGCGATCCGGTTTTTCTGGGCAAGTACCCGGACGAATTGCTGCAAAAATACGGACAATACATGCCTGCCATTGGCGCCGGTGATATGAAAATTATCAGCCAGCCGCTGGATTTCCTTGGCCAGAATATTTACAACGGCAGTCCGGTAAAGGCCGATGGAAAAGGCGGCTACGAGTATGCGCGGCGGGAAACAGGCTATCCCTTTACAGCAGCCAAGTGGCCTGTAACTCCCGAATCTCTTTACTGGGGGCCGGTATTTCTTGCCGATCGTTACAAGATGCCTCTTTACATTACCGAAAACGGACTGTCCTGCGCCGATGTAGTTTCCCTGGACGGCAAGGTACACGATCCCGCACGGATAGATTTTCTTCACCGTTATCTGCACTGTCTTAAAAAAGCATCGGAAGACGGCGTTGATATTCGTGGATATTTTCAATGGTGCCTGACAGATAATTTTGAGTGGGCCAAGGGCTACACCGATCGCTTCGGGATTGTTTTCTGCAACTTTGAAACCCAGCAGCGAATTATTAAAGATTCCGGTTACTGGTACAGGGAAGTGATAAGGTCAAACGGCGCAGGACTTTAGGGGAGTTATCATGAAAGAACTGTCAATCATTCCGCAGCCTGTTTCCATTCAATATGAGGAAGGGCTTTTTCGTTCCACAGCCCTGCCCTTAATAAGGGGCGAAGAAATGTTCAACAATGAAATTGAAGTTGTAAACGGACAGTTACGGCAGGACATGGAAAGAATGGGCTGCGCCGCCGCAATTAGCAACGCGGATAAATTCATTTTCTGCCAAAAAGACCCCGGTTTAAATGACAAAACAGGCGAGGCTTACCGCATCAGTATCACAAAAGACAAAATCACTGTTTGGGCAGCGCACGGGCAGGGGCTTTATAACGGTCTGCAAACCTGCCGTCAGCTTGTTCTTTCGGAATTTTGTGAAGGTGCGCTTGCCCTGCCATGCGCAGCGATTACCGACTATCCCCGCTTCCCATGGCGTGGCTTTATGCTGGACTGCTCGCGGTACTTTTATTCCGTTTCTTTCATCAAGCGCCTAATGGACGTTCTTTCCATGCACCATATCAACCGCTTTCATTGGCACATAACAGATGATCAGGGCTGGCGGCTTCCTGTTGCCGAATATCCCCTGTTAACCGAAATTGGCTCTTTCCGCGGGAATCTCCACGTTCCGTCCCGCCCCAAATCCGGCGGACATTATTCCGAAGATGAAATCAGGGAAGTTGTGGATTACGCCGCATCCCGCCACATAGAAATTATCCCCGAAGTGGATTTGCCAGGCCATGCCAGCGCGATTTTGGCTTCCTATCCCGGCCTTGGCTGCACCGGCGGGCCTTACCAGGTTGAGGATCGTTTTGGAATCTTCGACGATGTTCTCTGTGCGGGTAACGATCAGGTTTTTGATTTAATCGAAAAAGTAATAGCTACTCTCGTCCGGCTTTTTCCCTCATCATATATTCATATTGGCGGGGACGAGGTGCCATTTGTCCGCTGGGAGAATTGTCCCAAATGCCAAAAGAGGCTTGCAGAGCTTGGGTTAAAAAAAGCAGGGGAACTTCAAAGCTGGATAACTTTAAGGCTCGTGCAAATGCTTGCCAAACATGGCAAGACCGCAATCGGCTGGGACGAGGTGCTGGAAGATTCGCCGCAGTTCAAGCTTCCCAAAGAAACCGTGGTTATGTCCTGGCAGGGAAGCAGGGGCGGGGTGCATGCAAGCCGCCTCGGCCACAAGGTCATAATGACACCTAACACCAACGGCTGTTATCTGGACTATAAACATATTGATGACTACGAAGAACCGGGGCAGTTGCTGGGCATTTCTTCCGTTTATACCGGCTATTCCATGGATCCAGTTACGCCGGAGATGACGGACAAAGAAGCCGCCCTAATTATGGGCGGGCAATGCAATCTGTGGTCTGAACTTATCAATGCGGGAAAAATAGCCGAATACATGATTTTTCCGCGGGTATGCGCCATTTCGGAAGTTCTCTGGTCGCCGCGTGAAGCAAGAGACTTCGATAATTTTTCCCGGCGGCTTGTTGTGCATCAAAAACGTCTGGATTCCCTTGGCTTGCAGCAATACCGCGGGCCGCTGCGGCAGGCGATTCCCGGGAATGCCCCTTGAATCTATCATGAAAAATTATCATAATTTTTATACATGAATAAGTTTATCTTTGTCTCAGGCGGCGTTTGTTCAAGTTTGGGCAAGGGCGTTGCGGCGTCTTCTCTGGGGGCTTTACTGGAAGGCAGGGGGCTCAATGTACGGATGGTCAAATGCGACCCTTACATTAACGTGAATGCCGGGACGATGAGCCCCTACCAGCACGGCGAAGTCTATGTAACCGACGATGGGGCGGAAACTGACCTTGACCTTGGCAATTATGCACGGTTTACTTCCGGTAAATTGAGCCAGGCAAATTCAATTACCACAGGCCAGGTTTACGAATCGGTCATCCGCAAGGAGAGGGAAGGGCGCTACCTTGGCCGGTGCGTTCAGGTGATTCCGCATATTACCGACGAGATAAAGAGTCGGATTTTAACCGCTGCCAGGGAAGACCAGGACACCGATGTTGTCATCGTGGAAATCGGCGGCACTGTCGGGGACATTGAATCAATTCCCTTTCTGGAGGCCGCGAGGCAGATAATTCATGAGTGCGGCAGAACCAATGCCATTTCAGTTCATTTAACGCTGATTCCAGATGTCGGCGGCGGAGAACTTAAAACCAAACCAACGCAGCATTCGGTTAAAGCCATGCAGGAAATGGGGATTCAACCGGATATTTTAATATGCCGCTCTCCGGTTATGCTGGACGAAGCTACCTGCCGGAAAATTGCCCTGTTTACCAATGTCGATCCCGATGCTGTTTTTACCTGCTATGATGTTGCTCAGACAATCTACGAAGTGCCGATAATCTTCTATGATCAAAAGCTGGATCAGGTTGTTTTAAGAAAACTGGGCGTCGAGAGCCGCCATGCGGATATTCAGCTATGGCATTCAGTGATGGAGCGTTTTGCCTCCAGAAAAGAGAAGGTGCGGATCGGTGTTATTGGAAAGTATATGGAGCTGCACGATGTCTACAAATCGGTGTATGAGGCGTTGATTCACTCCGGTCTGGAGTGCGGCGTCGATATAGAGTTTGTAAAAATTGATGCTTCGAAACTTGAAGAGGCGGAAAATGCGGATTCCGTTTTGGGAAAATCCGTGCCTGAAGGCGGCGTCTGCGGAATCCTGATTCCCGGCGGCTTTGGTCAAAGCGGAATTAATGGTATGTTGAAGGCTGCGGCCTGGGCCCGAACGAATAAAGTCCCTTACCTTGGTATTGGCCTGGGCATGCATATTATGGTTATGGAATGGGGCAGGAATGTGCTAAAATGGAGTGATGCTGATTCTACGGAGTTTAATCAGGATTCAAAGCATCCGGTAATCAGCCTTCTTGAAGAACAGACAGATATAAAAAATTACGGAGGAAGCATGCGGCTTGGCGCAAGCGAAACAACGGCGCGGGAAGGCACCCATATAAACGCTGCTTATGGCAAAAAGCAAATTTGGGAAAGGCACAGGCACCGCTATGAGTTCTCCAACCAATACAGGGAAGAAATGGAAAAATCAGGATTGAAACTTGCAGCTTTTACTCCCGACGGCTCACTGGTCGAGTGTGTTGAATGGCCCGTTGCGGGAGAGCACAGCCATCC
>WRLP01000030.1 GCA_009777535.1 Treponema sp. | reverse complement strand
GCTTCCAGCGGAATTTGTCCCGCAGCCTGCGCCCATTCACTTTGGACAGCCAGGGTTTCCGCTGCGGCGACATTGCCGAAACGCTCCCAGGCTTCTTTAAGTTTCTGCGAGCCGTATACAATCAGCTTGATGCGGTCGGTAACTGAAAGACCCGCTTCCTTGCGGGCATTCTGAACGCCGCGGATAAGGTCGCGTATATCGCCTTCCATCGAAAGCTCGCCGGTAATCTCGGTATCCAGGCCCACAGTAAGCGTTCCCTCGTTTATTACGCGCAAATTTGCCTTCTCATTGCGCCTTATATCTACCTTGCCGGCATCAATCTCTATGCTGCGCACTCCTGCGCCGCTGATCTCCAGCGAAATGGAAGCGCCCTCCAGTAATCCCTTAATTTCCGCCTGACTCAACTTTTCTATCCGTTCTGCGGCGGCCTTCATGTCCTTTCCAAGTTCTTTTCCCAATATGCGGAAATTGGCTTTTACCTCGTACTCGACCAGATCTTCTTCGTTATCTGAAAAAACCAAATCCTTTACATTCAGTTCTTCGCGGATAATTTCCGACATTTCCATTAATACCTTTTTTTCATCTGTGTTGCGTGTAACAAGCTCCGCCAAACGCAGGGGCTGGCGTACCTTTATATTGTACTGTGAGCGCAGGGAGCGTCCCATGGAAACAGCCCGCCGCACCGCAGCCATTCGGAATTCCAGGGAGTGGTCGCGGCGTTCTTCGCGCACTTTGGGAAAATCTGTCAGGTGAACAGATTGGGGATCATCTTCCATGCGCAGGTTTTGCCAGATTGCGTCTGTAGTAAAGGGCATAAAGGGCGAAGCCACGGTAATTAATGTTTTTAACACATCATAGAGCGTGCCGTATGCTTCGATTTTATCAGTATCATTTTCGCTGCGCCAGAATCTTCTTCGGGAACGGCGTATGTACCAGTTGTTTAACAGATCGATAAAATCGAGTATCGGGTCAACCGCACGGGAAAGATCGTAGGCGCCCAGTGCGTTGTCCACTTTTTCCTTTAAGTTTTCCGCCTCGGATAAAATCCACTGATCCAGGGAATTGGCAGGGTTCTGCGGCGCGCCATCGGGCTTTACCTTATCAATATTTGCATAAGTAACAAAAAAACTGTACGCATTCCAAACCGGAATGATGATGCTCTTGAGTACATCTTTTACACCATCATCGCTGAAACGTAAATCCTCGGCCCTGATAAGCGCCGAGTGGACAAGAAACAGGCGAATTGCGTCCGCACCGTAACTGTTAATTACATCCACAGGATCGGTATAGTTTTTTAAATTTTTGCTCATCTTCCTGCCGTCGGAAGCCAGCACAATGCCGCTTACAATACAGTTCTTAAAAGCCGGCCGCTTAAAGAGAGCCGCCGCAAGCACTACAAGGGTGTAAAACCAGCCCCGTGTCTGGTCCAGGCTTTCGCTGATAAAGTCCGCAGGGAAATGGCTTTCGAAAAATTCCTTGTTCTCGAAGGGATAGTGGTTCTGCGCATAAGTCATGGCGCCGGATTCAAACCAGCAGTCCAGTACTTCCGTTATGCGCACCATGGTTCCGGAGCAGGCTTTACAGGGAAAGGTGATCTTGTCGACAAAGTGCTTGTGAAGATCGTCGGGCGCCTGCCCTGAGTATTCTTTTAGCTCTGCGCGGCTGCCTATGCAGATCATCTTTCCGCAGTCCCTGCACTTCCAGATTGGAATGGGGTTGCCCCAGTAACGGTTCCTGGAAACAGCCCAGTCCCTGGCGCCCTCCAGCCATTTGCCGAAACGGCCGGTCTTTATGTGATCGGGCACCCAGTTAATCTGGCTGTTTGCGTCTAACATATCCTGCTTTATTTTTTCTACGTTTACAAACCAGGAACCAACAGTCCGGTAGATAAGCGGGCTTTCGCATCTCCAGCAGTGCGGATATGCGTGTAATATCTGATCCCGTTTGATTATTTTACCTTCGGCCTTTAAGCGTTCCATAATCGGCTTATCCGCATCTTTAAGAAAAAGACCGCTGTAGTCGGAAACTTCCGAAGTAAAGCGACATTCTTCATCGACAGGACATATCACCGGCACACCGCTTCCCTTCAGCACCTTAAAGTCGTCTTCGCCAAAACCCGGAGCCGTGTGCACAATGCCCGTGCCGTCTTCGGTGGTAACAAAATCGCCCAGGTATGTTCTGAATGCGTTATTTTCTACAGCCCAGGCAAAATATGGAAAGAGCGGCTCGTATTCAATGCCTTTCAGCTCCGCCCCCTTCTTTCGCCAGACGATTTTATATTCGCTTTCGTTCTTGTAGTAAGCGGGAAGCCTTGCCTCCGCGAGAATGTAATAAATTGGAGTTGGGGACTGGGGATTAGGGACGTCTTCAACAAGGACGTAGTCAATTTCCGGGCCAAGGGTTAGGGCGAGGTTAGACGGAAGCGTCCATGGCGTTGTCGTCCACGCCAGGAAATAAGTATTGGCAGGAATCTCACTCTCTTTTCCCTTTTCACTTTTATCTTTTATCTTGAATCTTACTGTGATGGACGGATCATGGACATCTTTATAACCGCCCAGATTCAGCTCGTGATTGGAAAGCACGGTCGAGCAGCGCGGGCAGTAGGGCAGATTGTAATGGCCTTCGTATAACAGCCCCTTTTCCCACAGGGATTTTACAACCCACCAGATGGATTCCATGTAATCACTTTCCATAGTTCTGTAATCATTGTCGAAATCTACCCAGCGGCCCAGGCGGGTGATTGTCTGCCGCCATTCCTTCACATAACGCAAAACCGAAGCGCGGCAGGCTTCATTAAAATTCGCAACACCGTATTTTTCGATATCGGTTTTGGAGTTAAGGCCGAGTTCCTTTTCGATAAGGTTTTCGATGGGCAGGCCGTGGCAATCCCAGCCAAAACGGCGCTCCACCTTTTTACCCTTCATGGTCTGGTAGCGGGGGATTATATCTTTGATGGTGCTTGGAATAAAATGCCCGAAATGGGGCAGGCCGGTTGCAAATGGCGGGCCGTCGTAAAAGACATATTCCTGCGCCCCTTCCCTTTGCGACACGGACTTTTCGAAAATATTGTTTTTCTCCCAAAATTCAAGAATTTCTTCTTCCAGTTTGGGAAAATTCACCTTTGCATCCACGGGTTTGTACACAGTAACTCCTTGAGCTACTATGCCATAAATCGGCAGGCTTTTCTAGAGGTAAAAGGTAAAAGATAAAAGTGGACATGTACCATTTGTTGGCGACGTTGCGCCTATTTTACATTATTTCTCCCATATCTTTCTCTTTTAGTATATTTACCCAATCCCTTAAACTATGCATAAATCTAAGAATATTTACAGTATTTTTTTCTTCTGTAATATTATAAAACAATATATAATTTTTTATTTTGATTGATCTTATTCCCAATGAAGCTAAATACTTATCTTTAACCACCGGCCTTTTATAAGGATTTTCCAAAATGGCATTTATTTTTTCATACAGTTCATTATATAAATTCTCTGCGGCCTTTGGGGCTTCTAATGTTTCCCTAATGTACACATAGTTAGAATCTATATCCGAATCCATTATTTTAGAAAATATAAAATCATACATTTATTTGCCGGCATATTTTTTTATTTTTTTCATCATTTTTGGCCCGGGTATTATTTCGCCATTCTTTATTTGATCCAATCCCAAATGAATGGCATCATATAATTTATATCTGCTTGCCAATTCCTCGTATGCCTCAATACTCATTACAGCCAGATCTCCCTGACCATTTTTAGTGATAAATATAGGTTCTCTGTATTTATGGCAAAAAGTTGAAATTTCTCCGTATTTATTACGCAAGTCCGCGCTTTTTCTTATTGCCGGCATAATCAACTCCTGAAATATTTATTTTTTAATTATATCATTATTTTGATATTACCGTCAAGAGCAAAAAAGTAAATTCGCCAGCTTTTCCACTACTATGGCAATTGCCATAGTAGTGGAAAAGCCTACCTGTTCTGCGGAATATCCGGCAGCGAGGCAAAGCCTTTCTGCAGTTCCTCGTCGCTGGGGATATGATCACTCATTGTTTTATTGTTATACGCCATGTAAGCAGTCATATCCATAAACCCTGTTCCCGAAAGCCCGAACAGGATCACTTTCTTTTCGCCGGTTTTTTTGCATATAAGGGCCTCGTCTATAGCGCCCTTGATTGCATGGGAAGATTCCGGTGCGGGGAGTATTCCCTCCGCCTTCATAAATTTGATCGCAGCGTCAAATACTTCTGTCTGCACTTCGGAACGCGCTTCTAAATAGCCGTCCTTGTAGAGCTTGGACATAATCGAGCTCATTCCATGGAAGCGCAGGCCGCCGGCGTGGTTTGGCGACGGGATATACCCTGAACCTATGGTCATCATTCTGATTAAAGGAGTTGTCTGCGCCGTATCGCCGAAGTCATAAGCATAACGCCCGCGAGTGAACGACGGACAGGAAGCAGGCTCCACTGCGATAAAGCGTGCGTTAGACTTGCCTGCCAGTTTTTCACCCATGAAAGGAGCAATAAGGCCGCCCAAATTCGAGCCGCCGCCTGCGCAGCCGATAATAATATCCGGCTTAATGCCATATTTATCCAGCGCAGTTTTTGTTTCCAGACCAATCACAGATTGATGAAGAAGTACATGGTTAAGCACACTGCCCAGAACATAGCGGCACTTATCAGTCTTTACCGCTGTTTCCACCGCCTCGGAAATGGCGCACCCAAGAGAGCCGCCTGTATCGGGATCCTTGGCGAGGATTTTCTTCCCTGCTTCGGTAGTATTAGACGGTGAGGGAATAAGTCTTGCACCGTAGGCTTCCATCAGAGCCTTGCGATAGGGCTTCTGCTCGCTGCTGACCTTTACCATATAAACTGTTAAAGCCAGATCATAAAAACCGCATGCCATTGCCAGGGCAGTACCCCACTGGCCGGCGCCGGTTTCTGTTGTAAGCGAAGTTAAGCCTTCCTCTTTTGCATAATAAGCCTGAGCCGCCGCAGAATTGAGCTTGTGCGAGCCGGAAGTATTCGTCCCCTCAAACTTGTAATAAATTTCCGCCGGTGTATCCAGAATTTTTTCCAGGTAGTAAGCGCGGATAAGGGGCGAGGGACGAAATGCCCCGTAGAATTCCTGAATGCCGTCCGGAATCGGAATCAGCCGGGTTGTATCATCAAGTTCCTGTTTTATCAGTTCCCTGCAAAACACGGGTGCAAGGTCCTCCGGCGTTACCGGTTTTAGTGTTCCCGGATGCAGAATAGGATCCGGCTTTTCTTTCATATCTGCGCGCAGGTTATACCAGAATTTGGGCATTTCCTCCTCGGAAAGATAAATACGGGTCGGGATTTTGTCTGCCATAAAAAGCTCCTTTGCAATTATTTACTGTTTCTATATACAGAAACAGTTTCTATACATAGAAACATACAGGATTTCCGCAAACATTGTCAAGGGAAAACAGGATTACAGGAAAATTTATTAAAAATATTGATGATTCTACTTCACATGCGTTAAGTGGTGCCTGGCACCGCAAGATACCAGTAAACACGGATTAGCACGGATTTTTATTGTCCGTGGTCTCGGTTTTACCCGCCACTTTAACAAAACTCTAACAATTGCATCATCATTCCCTAACAATGTGGCGGCACACTCCCATTATCTTTATGCTAAGGAGTTGAATTGTGAAAAAATTGTTGAGTGTTTTATTGGTAACTGCGCTTTGTGCAGGCGCCGCATTTGCCGGAGGCGGAAGGGAATCTTCCTCACAGACGGCTTCACAGCCTTATACAATTGCTGTGGGGGGGTCCACTTCGGTTACGCCGCTTATGGAATTGTTTCAGGCCGATTATGAAAAGGCTAACAGCAATATCAAGATTACCATCAGCGGTACCGGTTCCGGGGACGGAATAAAAGGTGCGTCGGAAGGTACATACGAAATCGGAATGTCCAGCCGGGAACTTACCCCTGAGGAAATCGGAACCGGCCTTGAACCGCTTGTTGTTGCCATCGACGGCATTGCACTGATCATCAATAACGGTAACCCAATCGCCGGCCTGACCCAGGCGCAGATTCAGGAAATCTACACCGGAGGAATCACCCGCTGGGAGCAGCTTGGTGCAGCCGCGAACGGCAAGACCGGCGGCATTGCGGTAGTTTCAAGAGAGCCCGGTTCGGGAACCAGAGGTGCGTTCCAGGAATTACTGGGTTTTTCAGACGGGGATTTAATCAGAAATGCGATTATCTTCGACGGCACCGGAGCCATTAAATCCGCAGTGGCCGGAAATGCTGACGCCATAGGGTACATCTCCCTGGGCTCCGTTGATAACACAATAAAGGCGTTAAGTGTTGATAGTGTCGCGGCGACTACGGACAATGTGAAAAACGGCACATACAAAATCGCCCGCCCCTTTATTCTTATAACAAGAAGAGGCGTTCCCGTCAGTCCGGCTGCCAGGGCGTTCCTGGACTGGACAATGAGCGGAGCAGGACAAAACATCGTTGGAAGAAGCTGGATAAGCGTTAATTAAAAACCAATGCTCTCCCGCCGCATTACCGACATTGCGTTCGCATGGCTGCTAAGGGTTATCTCCTTTACAGGAGTTGCCGCCCTGGCAGCCATTGTGGTTTTCATCTTCTTTCAGGGAAACGAGTCTTTCTTTTTTCCCACGGCGAAAACCCTGCGGCTGGTAATAGAAAGGCTGGAGCGCATTACTGTCAACGGCATCGTTTACGAGAACCCCCAGGGGTTTATTGAACTGCCAATGGAGACAAGAACCGTTTCAGTCCGGTTTGAAAACCGCGGGGAAGAAAGGGAGCTTGTTTTCCGTCTTGCGCCGGGGGAAAAAGGCTTCCCCCGTTTATTGCTGCCGGTTGAAGCCGATGACGCGGCGATCAGTTTTCCCGATGCTTCCACATGCTCGGTAAGTTACCCTGGGACCATTGCCGCGCTTACACAAAAAGTTCACATCATTCTGCCGCAGCCTCCGTACAGTTTCCATAAATTTCTTGGCGGCAGCCAATGGCTTCCAACAGACGAAAAAGTCTATGGCATTCTGTCCATGATCCTGGGCACCCTTTTTGCCTGCATCGGCGCGCTCCTCCTGGGAGTGCCGGTGGCAATACTCTGCGCACTTTTTATGTCCGAGTTTCTGCCGCAAAAAATAGCAGGAATCTTCCGCGGCGGCGTCGAGCTGCTGGCAGGAATCCCATCTGTAGTTTACGGGTTTTTCGGCCTTATGGTAATTGTACCTGTTATAAAAAAGACTTTTAACATTCCATCGGGTAACAGCCTGCTTGCGGCAGTTATAGTGTTATCAGTAATGATACTGCCCACAATCATTGCCATTTCGGAAAAATGCCTTAAGGCAGTGCCGCGCTCGCGGCGCGAAGCGTCTCTTGCGTTAGGCGCAAGCAAAATGCAGACAGCGTGGCATGTAGTGCTGCCGCACGCAAGATCGGGTGTAATTGCCGGAATAATCATGGGCTTTTCCCGCGCGGTGGGCGAAACCATGGCGGTAATACTGGTAGCGGGTAACTCCGTACAGTTCATTAAAAATCCCCTGGAGAGCGTAAGGACGTTAACCGCAACCATAGCCCTGGAAATGGGTTATGCGGACGGCAGGCACTCCAACATGCTTTTTTCCATAGGAGTGGTGCTTCTTGCAATGGTCTTTATTCTGAACGGACTTATCCTTTTTACACGCCGCCGGGGAGGTGAAAGCGAATGAATTCCCGCAGAAAAAGAAAAATAATTGACGGCTTTCATTACGCTCTGATGGCCGCCGCTTCTATTGGCGTGGGAGCAACCCTGACCGGCATCATTGCCTATATATTGATTCAGTCGGCGGGAAGATTCAATCTGTCTGTCATTTTTGGTCCGGTTACAGAAAGTTTTCTCCCCATGATTGCCGCCACAGCCTGGACGGTAGTTGTTTCACTTGCAATCGCCCTGCCCGTGGGAATCATGACTGCAATTTATCTCCACGAATACGCGTCCAGATCGAGGCTAAGCCGTTTTCTGGGCGTTGCCATCGACACCCTGGCGGGAATTCCCTCGATCATTTACGGCCTTTTCGGGCTCCTTCTTTTTTGCCGTGTTCTTAATCTGGGGCAGTCGGTTATCGCCGGCGGCCTTACCCTGAGTATCATGATACTTCCGGTGATAATCAGAACCACGGAGGAAGCCCTAAAAACCGTACCAAATTCTTTCAGAGAAGGCTCTCTTTCTCTGGGCGCAACAAAATATCAAACCATTATTCATGCTGTACTGCCCCCTTCCCTTCCGGGAATCCTTACAGCGGCAATACTGGCCATAGGACGTGTGGTCGGAGAATCCGCGCCGGTGCTGTTTACCGTTGGAATTGCAAAGAATCTTCCAAAGACAATCTTTGAGGGCGGGCGCACCCTTACAATACATCTTTATTACCTGACAAAAGAAGCAATTTCACCTGATGATTTTGCCCAGGCTTTTACCGCCGCTGCGGTGCTAATCATTTTTATTTTAATCATTAATACGGCTGTTAAAATTATTGGCGGCAGCCTGGGCTTCACGGGAGAAAACATAGATTGAAAACCGAAAAAAAACTGCTTGTAAAAAATCTTGATCTGTTCTACGGCGAATTTCAGGCCCTTAAAAATATAAACTTTAACTTGGATAATTATGAAGCGGCAGCCCTAATCGGCCCTTCCGGCTGCGGAAAATCAACCTTTATCCGTGTATTAAACCGGATGAACGATCTAATCCCTTCCTGCCGGATCAACGGCGAGGTGCTTCTCGACGGCGAGGACATATACGGCTCAATCGATGTGAGCGAACTGCGCTCCCGCGTCGGGATGGTTTTTCAAAAACCGAATCCGTTTAACATGAGCGTGTTTGACAATGTGGCCTATGGCAGGAAAATGCAGGGCATAAGGGATAAAAGGAAACTGGCGGAGATCGTAGAGAGTTCGCTTGTTAAAGCCGCGTTATGGGACGAGGTAAAGGACAGGCTGAAAAAATCCGCGCAGAGTCTTTCCGGCGGGCAGCAGCAGCGGCTGTGCATCGCGCGGAGCATCGCCATGTCGCCGGAGATCATTCTGATGGACGAACCGACCAGCGCCCTTGATCCGATAGCCACGGGGAGGATCGAGGAGCTAATCGGTGAACTAAAACGGGATTTCAGCATCATTATCGTTACCCATTCAATGAATCAGGCCGCCAGGATCAGCGACAGGACGGCTTTCTTTCTTTTGGGTGAACTTATAGAATATGCACAAACATCAGAAGTATTTACAAGACCGGCTGATAAACGCACCGAAGATTATATTTCAGGCCGTTTTGGATAGGGGGAAGTATGCAGGGACGCGGCTTATTGAGCGAAGAGTTAAATCAACTGCGGCGGGAGCTGGAACTGATGGCTGTCCGGGTGGAAGGGGATCTGGAAAAAGCCCTTGCGGTTCTCCGCACAGGCAGCAAGGAGATCGCCGGCGAGGTAAAGGACAGCGGTAAAACCGTCAATGCCCTGCAGCTAAGAATAGAGGATATGGCGCTGGTTCTTATCGCTACACAGCAGCCTGTAGCCCGTGATTTAAGGGAACTTATCACGGTTTTCAAAATTACTTCAAGCCTTGAACGTATCGGAGACTACGGGGTACATTTAGCCAAAGCCGCGATAAAATTATCAAACCGCCCCTCTTTCCGCTCCATGGAAAGAATCGAGTGCATGGCTGAAACCGGGCAGAAAATGCTCAAAGCTGCCGTCTGTGCCTATCTTGCACAAAACGCGGATGCTGCCAGAACGGCGGCGCTGATGGATCATAAAATTGACGGGGAGCATAAAGCCCTGACCGAAGAAGTGCTTTCCCTGATGAAAAAAAGGCCGCAGCTTGTTAAGGCCGCGGCAAGGCTCCTGCGGCTTTCGGGATATATGGAACGTCTTGGAGATCACATAACAAATATCTGTGAAGGGATTGTTTTTATGATCGAAGGCAGTCATGAGGACTTAAACGATTGAACAAGGAACGGATTTTAATTATTGAAGATGATCCCGATATTCAGGAGATGCTGAAATTCGCCTTTGCCGGCGAAGGATGGAAGCTGGTCCAGGTTAAAACAGGGGAAGAAGGAATTAAAGTCCTGAAAGAAAACGGAGCCGACTGCGTTATTCTGGATATAATGCTTCCGGGCATTGACGGGCTTAAGGCAATAAAAAAAATAAGGGAAATCGAAGACTGTCAGAAGCTGCCGGTTATTATGTGCACTGCCCGGGGTGAAGAGGCAGACATTGTTGCAGGGCTGGAACTGGGGGCAGACGATTATGTCGTTAAGCCTTACAGCCCCAGGGTACTTGCCGCCCGGATACGCGCCGCCCTAAGGCGGAAAGAAATGTCGGCTTCCTTGAAAGCCGCCGGCGTGCAGGAGAAAACGGTTTTTAAGTACGGGAAACTGAGCCTGGATACGGAAAAATACAGCGCCCGCCTGGGAGATACACCCCTGGATCTTTTCGCCACGGAATTTGCCATACTTGCCCAGTTTATGAGCAATCCCGACATGGTTTTTTCCAGGCAGAAATTGATTACCGCAATCCGCGGGCACGACTATCCTGTAACCGAGCGCTCGGTGGACGTACAAATAGCGGGGTTAAGAAAAAAACTTGGCATCTGCGGTGAAATGATCGAAACAATCCGCGGTGTCGGCTACAGGTTCAAAACAGAGTGAGGGAACAATGCATAACATATTGAAAAAAAATTTTATTATTATAGCCGCCGCCGTATTGCTGATTACCGCATATTTTATTATGGGGTTGCTTATCTATTCAAACAACCGTTACAACGATATCAATACCGGAAACCTGGAAGAAGCGGTGAAAATAATCGCCGGTTTTACGCCTGCCGAAGTTTTCACGGATACTGATGCGGCGGCGGCATGGGCGTCCGGCTTCGGCAGTTCCGGTTCTTACCGCATTACCCTTATAAACCGCAGCGGACAGGTGTTATTCGACACTCAGGCCGGCAGCCTTGTAATGGAAACCCACCTCGATCGCGAGGAGTTTCAGGATGCCGTAAGGACGGGAACCGGAACTGCCAGGCGCCATTCTGCTACCCTGGGGCAGCATTATATTTACGCCGCCGTTGCCATTACGGACGCCGCCGGCGGCTTTGCAGGAATCCTCCGTCTTTCACATCTGGTTCCCGGATTTTTTTACCGTCTTCTAAGCTCGGCGCTTCCGTTTCTGATAACGGGCTTTATAATAATCCTTGGATCCTGCGGCGGCCTTTATCAATTATCCCGCCGCCTTTCACTTTCCGTTGAAGAAAAACTGGATGCGGAATTAAAGGAAAAAACCGCAGAACTTAAAACAAAGGCCGAAGAAGCCGAAGCTGAAAGCCTCCATCGCGAGGCGATTCTGAACGGCATGTTTGAAGGGATAATAACCCTGGACGGCAGTCTTAAAATAATTTATGCAAACGCGCGGCTTCATTCCATGTTCGGCATAAGCAGGGAAGAAAATGTCTGCGGAATGTCCCTGCTCGAATTTTGCCGGTGGACAGAGCTGGAAGAAGCTGCGGCACAGGCCCTTTCGGAAAATCAGCCGAGGGAAATTATCCTAAAGCGGTATGTATCGGGAGGCCGGCAGCATTTTCAGGTATATGCAGCCCCGCTGGAAGCCGGAAACGGCGTTATTGTCGCGCTTAAAGACATCAGCCGCCTTGTAAAACTGGAACAGGTTCGTAAAGACTTTGCAGCTAATGTTTCACATGAACTGCGCACTCCCATTCAGGTGATACAGGGCTTTGCGGAAAATATCCTTGCCTGCTCACCCTCCGATCATGAGCAGATATTTCACTTTGCCGGAATTATCAAGAAGAACGCTCAAAGCATGGATAACCTTGCCAACGATCTGCTGACCCTGGTCAGCCTTGAAGACGAAGGCGCCGCCCGCCCTCCAATGGAACGCAGCGCGCTTGCCCCCCTCATCGAAGAAGCGCTGAACACAGCCGCGGTTGCAGCGCGGAAAAAAAATATCACCATTGATATTTCCTGTCCGCCTGATCTGTGCATTAATCTTCACACATCTCTTTTTATCCATGCCCTGTTTAATCTATTGGACAACAGTATAAAATATTCGGATGACGGTTCCCCTGTTAAAATAAATGCTTTTAAGGAAGGCGAAGAAGCCGTAATCGAAGTAAAGGATAAGGGCATCGGCATTCCAGCCGAACATATAGAACGCATTTTTGAACGCTTCTACCGTGTAGATCGCGGGCGCAGCCGCGAAGCCGGCGGCACAGGGCTTGGGCTTTCCATTGTCCGCCACATTGCCCTGCTTCACCGCGGAAGGGTCGAGGCGGAAAGCCATGCCGGAGAGGGCTCTGTTTTTAGGCTCTATCTGCCTGCGGCTAAAAATTAAACTCGTAAGAATCCAGTTTGTATTCTTCTTTCAGGGCTTTAAGTGTCTTTTTTAGGGAGTCGTTTAAGGGCACGCCGCAATCCTTGCGGGAGAACCAGGCCAGGTATTCCTTCTCGCCGGCGGTATATATCCGCTCCTGCCCCGGCGCCCTTGCCGAAGCGCGCAGTTCCCGTAAAATATCTCCGGTAGTTTTTTTGAACCTGTCCAACTCCACAAAAGCGCTGATGTCTATGGCCATAAAAAAATGCCCCAGACGATATGGAACTTTATTGCCATTGGAATCCAGCCCGTCGAGGGCTTTCAGGAACTGCCCCTGCTGGAGCGCCGCGCAGAGAATCTCCACGACTGTCGCATAACCGTAACCCTTATAGCCGGCGGTATCTTCGCCAAGCCCGCCCAAAGGCGCGAGAGCTGCCCTTCCCTTTGTAAGGGCGTCCAGGGCCTTCGACGGATCGGTTTCCGCGCTGCCGTCCCTGTTGATTACCCAGCCGGCGGGCAGGTCTTTGCCGATCCTTTCGTAATGCTCGATCTTGCCCCGCTGGGAAACGGAGGTAGCGCAGTCCAGGACAAAGGGAAAATCCTCGTCCGACGGCAAACCTACCGTCAGGGGGTTTGTCCCCAGCATATTTTCGATCCCGAATGTGGGTGCAATGGACGGCCGCGCATTGGTTCCGGTTATGCCGATCATTCCGGCGTCAGCCGCCATTGTAACATAGTAACCTGCAATGCCGTAGTGGGTGGAGTTACGCACAACTACCATACCCAGACCGTGTTTTTTCGCTTTATCGATTGCCATCTGCATTGACTTTTTGCCGATAACATGGCCCATGCCGTCATGGCCGTCGACAACCGCCGTTGCAAGATGATCCTTTACAATCTGAAAATTTGTGAGTGGATTTTGAATGCCGTCTTTTATGCGATCTATGTATATCGGCTTAAATCTGCCTATTCCATGGGAATCAATTCCGCGTTTATCCGATTCGATCAGTATATCTGCGCAGACAGCGGCATCCTCCGGCGGAACGCCGATTTTTATAAAAACATCCTTCATGAAAGATTCGAGTTTTTCAAAACTTTCATATTCGGTCTTTATCACTAGGACATGCTCCTGTTCACCGGATAGAGGGCGCCAATCATTACATACAGGGCCAGGCCCACGCCCAGCAAAACAGGAAACCCGCTGGATACCGAAATAACACGCGCCAGAGCCGCACCGGCTACTGAAAGGCCGCCGTTCATCCCCCACGCCCAGGGCAGCAGGTGGGGTTTGTTTTCCTGCAGGGTGTCAAGGCCGTTTGGATAGGGAACGCCCATAAAGAAGGCCGCCGGCGCAATAATAACTCCCGCGGCAAAAATGCGCATGGACATGGAAGCTGAATGAAAACGGTATAAAAAGGAGTCCAGACCGAAAATGTAAAACAGAACACCGCCGACAACAAGCAGACAGGCCGCAGGAACCACAAAAATTCTTAAATGCTTGAACGGACTCGATGCAAGATTCCCAAGAGCGGAGAAAATCAGCATAACGGTAATAACTATGCTGGCGGAATATGTGGGATTGGACAGAAAAACGCCCAGCCTCTGGATTAAATAAATTTCTATTAACATATATCCCAGGCCAAGACCGGCGTAGTAAAATATAACGCCGATGGTGCTGCCTGTATCAGCCTTGCTGCGGAAAAGATCACGGCGTTTGCCGATCAGGGGAATGACAATAATGATAAAGCCGAAGATGCATCCCTGTAATAACATTCCAAGAAGAAGCAGGTATCCCCATTCTTCGGAAATATCCCTTACCTGATCCATATAAATGGAAAGATGTTCCAGTTTCAGGAATCCGGAATAGTATGGCCGTGAATCGCGGATCGGACGAATGTCGAAAATGTAATCCCTTTCAATTTCCTTTTCCCTGCCGTCAAAAAAGCGCGGTATGGATGCACGGTACATATCCGCCGGAGTAAAGCTTTCCACCGAAGCCTCTCCGCCCTCGAAGTGCGTCCGGTAAGCGCCCATCAGGATATCAATATCGCGTAACGGAAGATCGGCGCCGGGCGCATAGAGCAGTTCAAACGATCTGGTTCTTACAAAGTTATTCAGATCGTACAGCTCCCCCTCGGTAAAGGCGCCGTTCTTAACCATTATGGTCGAGGTCGAAATAAAAAGCCCGAATGAATAAAGGCTTTGCTGCGGCTGTGGAAAATCCGCTTCGCGCATGGCGGTAACTATTGTATTGAGCAGCCGCAGCACATTCCTTGGGGGGTTCATGCGATCCCAGACAGTAATCGAAAGTATACCGTCTTCTTTTAACGCTCCAAAATATTCCCTAAAGGCTTCGACAGTATACTTAAAGTCTTCGTGTACCGGGTAGCCGCCGGAATCAGACAGCCCTATGGAATCGACCAGGCTCAATTCAATCAGATCATATTTTCCGGCATTTTCCGCGCACCAGAATCGTCCCTCGCCCTGAAACACGGATATTTCCGGCAGACTGAGCAGGTTCCCCGTAAAACGCGAAACGTTCTGATCTTCGCGTAACAAATTTATCATTTCCGCAGAAGGATCGACAATATCGATCTTTTCCGCTCCTTTATAACGGGCTATCTGGGCGTTAATTCCCCCGGAAAGCCCCACCAAAAGCACGTCGGGATTGGCGATAATGGTATAGGGAGCGGCCATTGGCAGGTAATCCATATAGGGTTTTTCTTCTTCCCTAAGGCTTCCCATTATGCCAATGGGACCTGAGCCGTCGATAAAAAGCCCCCAGTACGACTGCTCCGGTATTACGGGTATTCTGAGCGCGGCGTTATCTGAAAGTCCGGGAGCAAAGTGAAAATACCGTGATGCGTAAACATGAAATTCCCCGCCGGGCCCGTAGGAATGATGAACCAGTTTTGAATCAGGGTAATTTCGCACATAACTTATGGCCTTAAAGTCCGAAACGCGGATTTCGCCCCAGAAAAAAATACAGCAGAACGAAACAACGGCGCTGAAAACAAGCGCCAGAATTCCCGGCAGCGGAAACTCTCCGTTTTCGTTTATACAGGTAAGCAGCGCGGCTATAATGCAAAGGGCAAGAATCGGCAGAATTAAAAACTGGGTAGGCAGAATAAACATAAAAATGATAATGAAAAAGCCGCCTACGCCGGAGCCGGCCATGTTCCAGAAGTAGACCCTCTGTATCCGTTCACGCATGGAGATGAACGACACTCCGACAAAAAAAGCAACGGCGAAAAACGGCAGACCGTAAATAATGTAGTAAGCGCCGATAAACCAAAGCTGCCGGGAATCCGAGGCCAGAAAATCAGGATTAAACGGAACCATCTGGGCGGCAACCACTGCCAGCGCCATTAAAAGAGGCAGGGATATCGCCGTAATTGAAAGAATGATATCCGAGTACGATGCGACCAATTCATCAATAAACGTTAGGATAATTCCCGAAAGGCCGATGCCCAAAAGCGCGGTAGAAATTACAAGGGAGCCGAAATTTGACCAGCCGCCCACTGCGAAGATTCTCATAACATAGAGCTCGTATGATATACCGGCAATAGAAACAAGAAGTAATGCAATTTGTTTGGTATTCTTCATTTGTTATCAGAATAAAGAGAAATATGCTGCAGGACAAGTGGTGCCAGGCACCGTTTGCATTGACTTTTACGGGGAAAAACGCTACTATAGCCCAATGTTTGGTATATTTAATCAGACTGTTTCGATCAGAACGGTGCTTACCCTAACCGGCGGCTTGTTCTTTGGCATATTATTCGGGCTATTTCTGCCCCTGCTTGTCTCCGCCAGGTCGGAGAGGGTGGTGGCTTATGAAGAAGTGGCCGCTCGTTCAGCAGTGGAAGACGCCGCCAGAATTGCTATGGAATACGGCGTTGACAGCCCCGAATATGGCCTTGCGTATGAAATATTGCCCGGAGTGGAAAAATACGACGGCCCCGGCTTTGCCCAGTCCATGCCTATTGACAGCAAAGAAGCCTGGCTTTCCTGGATGCGTACCAATAACCGCACCGACCTGCCGGTTTTTATGGAAGAGCGCTGGTTTTTGGCAAAATTACTCGTAGATACCGGCGAACTAAAGCGGCCTGAAGATGTACAGGCATTTTTGCTAACCCCGCGGGAGCATTTTGTCCGCGCCAGGAACCGCGGTTACGAATACGCGGATACCTGGCTGCCCATCGGCTGGGGAGCTACGATTACCGATCCTGACGTAGTATCCATGATGACCACTACCTTGGCAGTACAACCTGGCGAGAAGGTACTCGAAATAGGCACCGGATCGGGTTATCAGTCGGCAATTCTTTCCTATCTTACCCCCGAGGTCTACACAATCGAGATTATCAAGCCACTTTTCATTGAAACAGACCAGCTTTACCGCGATCTTGAAAAATCCTTCCCCTCTTACGGCTCAATAAACCGGAAACTTGGAGACGGCTACTACGGCTGGGAAAAATACGCGCCTTTCGAGAAAATTATTGTAACCTGCTCCATTGATCACATACCCCCTCCCCTTCTTAAACAGCTTAAACCCGGAGGAATCATGGTGCTGCCCCTGGGCCCTCCCGGGAGACAGTACATTATGGAGATAAAGAAGGAAGAAGCTGAAGACGGCATGATAACCCTGAGCCGAAGGGACGTTTACAACGGCCTGCGGGTCAGTTTTATCCCCTTCCGCGATGAAACCGGCCATTCCTACAGTACGTCCGAGCCTGAACCCAGGGTAACCTTGCCGGTTCCGGAGGCCCCACCGCCCCGCAGGTATGAGCAGGAAGAAGAAAATGAAAATTGATGTTATTAGCGGTGGACAAATAATGAAAATCTGCTACAATATTGTATCATAAAAAACCGATAATTTTCAGCCGACAATAGAAAAAGGGGAGTTGGTATAGGTTTATGTTGATAGACGGGTTGCTGTTACATCAAAAACCGGCAAAACGAAGGAGGCCGGGCTTTGCTAAAATGTATAAATTGAGGCGTTCTACAATACTTACATCGATCCTCTCCGTGCTGATAAGCATTTTCGACAAGATAAAAAGATTATTATCAGAGATACTTTCCTGGTTTTTCCGAAACCCAATGGTATTCAAAATCGCCGGTATATGCATTGCCGCCCTTTTAGGCATCGGCATGACAGTTTTGGTCTGTTTTGCGCTTTTGGCGCCGGAATCACCCCCAGACAGCATGATCTCCGCAATGAACAGGCAAATGAGGGATCCGGTCTCGTCCCAGTTCATAGTATTGCCGCCGGAGGAAAAGGACTGGGTGCTGCTTTCCTCTTTCGGCGAGAACGATGAACAGACCGGCGCCGGAACTGTTGAGGCGGATCGTTCAAAAGATTTTGACTACCGCATACGTTCCGGGGAGACTCTTTCAGAAATCGCCTATACCTATTCCATACCATTCGAACTTTTGGCTTATTACAATAATATCTCAAACGCAAACCGTGTCAGGGAGGGAACGATTATAAAAATTCCTTCCGTCGAAAATCAGAAGCAGGCGGCCCTGCAAATGGCCAGACAGCCTCGCCGCAGTGTTGCCGCGGCTCCAACCACCAGGCCGGTTGAAGTTGCATTTGAAACAAGAAATTCCGGCAATGTGTCGGGCGCCGTTACGGTACACTTTTCGATTGTTAATCCGCCGGCAGGAACTTTTCAGTCTTTTGAATGGGACTTTGGCGACGGCCGCCGCGGCTTTTTGGCCGACCCTGTCTATGAGTATGCAAATCCCAGGACGTATGTCGCGCGCCTGACGGCAAGGGATAGATCCGGCGTAATATACCGTTCATCTCCACTTTACATTGATGTTCCTCACCCCGGTTCGGCAGCCGAACACAGCACAACAAAGTTTATTACACTTTCATCTCCGGACGATTACTTTGTTGTAAACGGAACCATTATAAAGGTCGCGCGTTATGCGAATGTCGGGGATGCCCCCCTGGATTTCAGCGAATCCGATCAGTATCTTACCAAGGTCAGTTTTACAAAACCCGGCTTTTACGGACTTACAGTGCGGGAGGCCAGCCATCCTGAGCAGTACTATTCGGTTTTCGTCAGCCCCGTGCCCACCATGCATTCAGATGCGGCAAGGGGGGATTTTAACTGGTACCGGACACAATTTAACACAGGTACCACATCCAATTGCGGGCCCGCCTCTGTTTCAATGGCAGTGGGCTGGTCGCTGGGAAGGTATATGCCGGTTTCTGCCGTGCGTCAGGCAGTTGGCTGGCAGGGTGAGGGCGGAACAAGTCTGGAAGAACTCCTTGGGGTAATAAGAACCCAGGGCATTTCCGCCTTTGTTTCTCCAATCAGGAATATTCAGAATGTCAGGGATGTAATCGATTCCGGCGGCATCGCCATTGTACTCTTTCACACCAGCGGAGTCAGAACCGCCAGAGGCAGTCCGGCAAACGATCTCTTCGGAAAATACTACGATGATTCGGTTGGGCACTATATCATTATAAAAGGTTATTCGCTTAACGGCGATTATCTAGTGGTCTACGATCCCATTCCCAGCGACTGGGCTTCCAACAGCTTCCGTTACAGTGATGATGTCAGCATGATAGGCCGCAACCGGTACTATGCCACCGGGGAACTGCTTCGCTCACTGCGCCGCGCCGACATGATTGTGGTACCCAAAGCGGCTTTGTAAACAAGCCTCACACATTAAACTTAAAAAAAATCACGTCTCCGTCCTGGACAATGTATTCCCTGCCCTCGATGCGATACCTGCCCGCTTCCCGTATCTTTGCCTCTGTGCCGTATTTTGCAATGTCATCGTATGCATAGACTTCGGCCTTGATAAAACCTTTTTCAAAATCGGTGTGAATTGCCCTTGCCGCTTTGGGCGCTTTATCTCCGGCGTGAATTGTCCACGCCCGGCATTCATCTTCGCCGGTGGTAAAAAATGTGCGCAGGCCAAGAAGATCGTAGGCCGCGTGAATAAGTGATGAAAGCCCTGTTTCTTTTAACCCAAGCTCTTCAAGAAAAGCCAATTTTTCAGCCTGGTCATCAATGACTCCCAGCTCGGCTTCGAACTTTCCGCAAATGATTACAACAGCGGAACCTTCAACAGCGGCCTTTTTTCTGACGGCCTTAATATATGCGTTTTCCGCGCCGGCGGCCGCGGACTTCATCCCCTCTTCATCAACATTGCACACATAGATCTGGGGCTTGGCGCTTATAAAGTGGCAGTCGTAAATTTCTGCTTTTTCTTCATCAGTTAATTCTACGGAGCGTATCGGCATTCCGTTTTCCAGGGCGGGGGATATTTTTTCCAGAACGGCCAGAACGGCTTGTGCAGCCTTCTGTTCTGTTTTTTGCTTTAAGGCCTTTTCCGCCCGCTCGCGTCGTTTGGCCAGGGTGTCCAGGTCGGCAAGCGCAAGCTCGATATTGATGGTCTCGATATCCGCTTCGGGATCAATTTTATCGCTAACATGAATAATATCGGGGTTATCAAAACAGCGCACTACCTGGGCAATTACACCCACCTCGCGAATGTGTGCAAGAAACTGATTCCCAAGGCCCTCGCCCCTGGACGATCCCTTTACAAGACCGGCGATATCAACAAATTCCACCGCAGCCGCAATGGTTCGTTTTGGTTTGAAAATTGCGCTAAGGTTTGTAAGGCGCACATCGGGCACTTCCACAATGCCGATGTTTGGGCTTTTTGTACTAAAGTAATAATTCGCCGTCTCCGCAGGGGTAGAAGTCAGCGCCGAAAAAATAACGGACTTGCCCACATTGGGCAGCCCGACAATGCCGCAGTTTAGTGCCATGGGAATAATATAGTCTGTTTCCGCAAATTATTAAAGCACAGAAGTTGTGGAAGGGCCCTGTGGGGTATTGTCATTCTGTTTGGTTGTGTATAATGTTTTTATAAATAAAAGGAGGTTTTTATGGCTTTTGCGTTGAACACCTATCCTGTCTCGTATCGTTCAAGATTTACGGGCGGAAAATGGACGGAAGAATACCTGGAAAAACCGCACAAAACACCGGATGAAGAGGCGGCGATGAGCGCCGAAGAACGCGGCAAATATGAAGCCGCGCGGAATTGCTATGATGATATGCCGGTAGTGAATTATACCAGCCAGTACGGGCTGGCCTGCTTCGAGGGGCTTAAGGCCCTTCCGCAAAAAGACGGAAGCCTGGCTATCTTCAGGCCGGATCAAAATGCCGCGCGCTTTTACCGCTCAATGAAGGGACTGTTTATGCCCACCTTCCCCGAAGAAACTTTTGTTAAAGCCTGTATAGAAGTTATCAAGAGAAATGCGCAGCTCGGATTCCGGCTTCACTATAAGAGCGAATGGGAAAAAGATTCATTTATTACAGCAGACTCAATTTATATCCGCCCCTTTACCATTGCGGAGGGCGGCATTGGCGTGAACATTTCCCGTGAGCCCTATGTAATGATAATCAATACGCCTGTCAGCGCATACTTCTCTTCGGCAAGCTCCGATGCGGTTGTTACCGAGCGGATTCGCGCAACCCCCAATGGCACGGGCTGGATAAAGGCCTGCTCGAATTATGCCCTGGCGGCATTGGCAAAACATGAAGCTGTCCAGGCGGGCTATATGGAATGTGTATTCCTTGACGCCACACACCGGAAATATGTTGAAGAAGGCTCGTCGTGTAACATCTTTTTTTACCAGAAGTCAGGCGAACTTGTAACGCCGGAGTTAGGCGACACCATTCTGCCGGGCATTACCCGCGCCAGCATCATAGAGCTTGCCCGCGACAAGGGTATAAAGGTAATAGAAAGAAAAATAGCAATCGAAGAAGCCATGGGAGAAACAAAGGAATGTTTTGTCTGCGGTACTGCTGTCGGCGCTACACCGATTTCTTCCCTTACCTGGGAGGGGAAAAAGGCAGTTTTCAATGACGGCAAAGACGGCGAGTTTACCACTGAAATTCGCAACACAATAAAGGGCATACAATACGGAACACTGCCGGACACGAAAAATTGGATGGTGAAAATAAATTAAAAGGTAGAAGTGAATAGGGAAAAGAGATGATACAAGTGCCGCAAGCAGAGAGAGTTAAGAGAGAATATCGCCTTTCCACTCAACGTTTATTTTACAGTATCCCATGAGTGTCATCAGGGTCAGATAAACAGGCATAAAAAGCAGGGTAAAAAAGTAACCGAGTTTTGTCAAAAGTCCGCCGCCGGGGAGTTTTGTTCTGAAAAGACCGAAAGCGCCGATTGTGTTTTCGAGCATTACAATAAAGACGCCGGCTGGCAGCGGCCACAGGCCGGGAAAGAACGGCAAAAGGGGAACAGCGAGAATACCGGTCGATATCACCAGCATCAATAAATTGTAATTGAAACGGGTAAGGGCTTCGGGGCTGAAAAGGCCGCCGTTATTCCAGCGCAGAGTCTGGTTGATAAAAGATCGCCAGGTTTTTTCCGATGCCGTAAACACTGCCGCATCGGGCAGGGCGATTGCCCGTACCTGGAATTCGCCGCCCTTGCGTATCTGTGAAATAAGAGCCGCGTCTTCTGTCGGCGAAGGGGGGATAGCGTCATAACCGCCGGCTGCATCGAGCGCTTTTCTGCTCAGGATTAAATTGTTTCCAAAGCCGCCGCCGGCAGCGCCCAGCCCGATTGCGCCGGCAAGATAATTGTATCTTACCGCATGATCGTAACACTGATAGAGTTGGAAAAACCCCCTGCCCTGCTTTTTCTTGAATACCGGGCCGATTGCTGCGCCGGTTTTGGGATTGGTCATTCGCCCCGCCATCGCCCGAATCCAGCCGGGCGGCACTTCGCAGTCACCGTCTGTGAAAAGCAGGAAATCTCCCCTTGCCTCGGATATTCCCCTGGATAGGGCGAACTGCTTGCGGTTTACCCCGGGGTTTTCTTTCAGTGTGATAATGCGGCAGTTATTCATGCCACGCCGCGCGGCATCGCTTACAAATTGCGCCAGCATGGCGGGGCTTTCATCGGTGGATCTGTCGTCAACAAAGATAATCTCAGCCGGATAATCCTGTAAGAGCAGGCTGTCAAGCAGCCCGCCCATGCGCCGGCTTTCATTATGAATGGGAATTATTACAGAAAGATTAATTTCTTCTCCGCCGCCGGTCTGATCACATGAGCGGCGAACAGCCTTACGATCCCGAATCCATTCAAGAAAAAAACCGAACATAAGTGCGGTCTGTAAGGCTACAAAAAAAATACCATGCCCATAACGGAAAATATCATAAAGAATCAACGTTGCCCTCGTGATGATATTATACACCAAATGGCGGCCTATTGACTAAAGCCCCGTACTGTTATTAAATAAAACGCAGCTGCCAAAAGCGGGGATATAGCTCAGTTGGTAGAGCGATTGGTTCGCAATCAATAGGCCAGGGGTTCGAATCCCCTTATCTCCAAAAATGTTATAATGTACTCGCTAATTTCTACATTACATTTAATTAGCACAAAGCGATAGATCGGGGATTCGAAACGGAGTGCCGTGCCCCGGAAAGGCGAAAGCCTTGCAGGGGCTGCGGCGCAAGGCGCCCAATAAAGCACAGCAATTAGCTGTGTAGATGAATTATGCCGCATGGCGTAGCGCTAAATAAATGCCGCTAGGACAGTATTTGTGCGAAGGCTTTAGCCTGAGCAGCGCGCTCGGACGCCGCAAGGCACGTAGACGGGCTGGAGGGAGCAAACAGGATGTTTGCGACCGGAAGCCGAATCCCCTTATCTCCAAAAATTATATAATGAACTCGCTAATTTCTAAATTACATTTAATTAACACAAAGAGATAGATCGGGGATTCGAAACGGAGCAATCCTGCGAGCTTGCTTCAATTATGCAATTGGGTTATTATTAAGTATGTGAGAGTGTTCAAAAACACCTGGTTTGCCCGCTTTGCCGGAAAGGAAGGCATTACAGATGATGAGTTGAAGGAAGTGGTAAACCAGCTTGAAGCAGGACAGGCCGATGCTGACTTGGGCGGCGGTGTATATAAAATGCGGATTGCAAGGCCAGGTGAAGGAAAATCGGGCGGTTACCGTGCAATCGTGTTTTTCAGGAGTGAAGAAAGGACATTTTTTGTCTATGGTTTTTCGAAATCAGATATGGGTAACATTGATCAAGGTGAACTAAGGGGCTTTAGGCAGAGGGCTAAAGATGCTTTTTCGATGACTGATGAGCATATTAGAGAGCGCCTAAGAAAAAGAACTCTAATAGAAGTTCTTTAGGGAGAGGACATGAAATATAAAAGTAAAATTTACGAGGTAATACATCAGGACGCAATTGCTGACTTTGAAGTCGGGGCTATTTCTGAAGCCCGAATGCAGGAATTTGACGACATGTGCTTGATTCAGAATCCAGAAAAAGAACTCGTAGCCGAAAATCCCGTGGCATTAGAACACGCAAAAGCCTAACCTTAGATAATTTCACTTTCGTCTTGTGATGACTCCTGCTGTTCCGCTGAAACCTTAATATGAGGCCAGATTAGCCCACATAGCGCAATAAATATTGCTAACAGAGCATAAAAAGGATGGCGTGTTAGCAGGCAAATTATAGCGGCTATAAAGGCAAAACGAAAAACAAGGGAACCTATTTTCCTTCCTCTTGCCGTGGGTTCCCTGAATTCGATATCATCAATTGTTCCTTTTTTTACCGCCGGGGGTTCTTCTTTGGGAGAATGGTTCCCAAACAACCAATACAAAGCGATTAGTTCTCCAAATGTCATATCAGCCTCCCATATAAAATTATAGAGCTTCTCTAATCCTTGACCTGCAGCTTCTCCCGCCGTGATTGGATAACCTGCACCGAGATTACTGCCGCGATTACTCCCAGCCCGACAAAGTCCGTAACATGGCCGGGATCAATAAGAAGAAGCCCGCCGGCGATGGCTGCAAGCCGCCAGGGGAGAGATACCTTCCTTAGCATAAATCCTTCAAGACCGGCTGCAAGACTGAACATACCGATAAAGGCTGTAATGACAATCCGAATAACCTGCAGGGGCGTGGTGTCTATTAAAAGCATCTGCGGGCTGAAGATAAACATGTACGGAATAATGAAGGCGGTAATGGCGAGCCGTGTGGCGGTAATGCCGGTTTTAATGGGATTCGATTTTGCGATGGCAGATCCCGCATAGGCGGCCAGGGCTACAGGCGGGGTTATATCAGCAATAATTCCGAAATAGAAAACAAACATGTGAGCTGCTAAAATCGGTATTACAATTCCGAGTTCAGCTCCTGTGCGTATAACCATCGGCGCGGTGATAGTCGCCATAATTACATAGTTCGCCGTTGTCGGGATTCCCATTCCCAGAATTAAACAGGAAATCATGGTAAAGAACAGCGCCACCATCAGGCTTGTTCCGGTAGAAAGCAGAAGCGGCGAATTCACAAGGGAAATTAATTTACCGATCAGTATCTGCCCGATGCCGGTCAGGGAAACAATGCCGACAATGGTACCTGCCATGGCGCAGGCTACGGCAACGCCGATAGTATTCCGGGAGCCGCCGGTAAAGGCCTCCAGCAGGCTTTTGCGGGTAAAACGTGTATCCTTGTTAAAAAAACTGACAATGAACGCAGCAAGTATCCCGTAACATGCCGCGTAGGCCGGTGTAAACCCAATCCCCATAAAGACAACAAGAACCACTACGGGAAGAAAGAGATAGCCCCTGCAAAGAATCAAACGTCCAAAATGCGGAATCGATTCTTTGGGCAGGCCAAGGAGCCCGTGTTTCCTGGCTTCCAGGTGCACCATTAGAAAAATCCCTGTAAAATAAAGCACTGCGGGAAAAATTGCCGAGACTGCGATAACTACATAGGGTACGCCGGTCAGTTCCGCCATAAGAAAGGCGGCGGCTCCCATAATGGGCGGCATTATCTGTCCGCCGGTGGAAGCGGAAGCCTCAACCGCAGCGGCGAATTCCGGTTTGTAACCAGTTTTCTTCATTATTGGAATTGTAACGCTGCCGGAGCCGACGGTATTTGCGACAGAGCTGCCGGAGATCATTCCGAACAGGGCGCTGGCGATAACGGCTACTTTGGCCGGGCCGCCGGCGGTAAAGCCTGCCACTGAATTTGCAAGGTCGATGAAAAATTTTGCAATTCCCGATTTCTCCAGAAAAGAGGCAAGAAAAATAAATAAAACGATAAATGTTGAGCAGACTCCGATTGGGGTGCCGATGATTCCGTCTGTGGTATAAAAAAGCTGATGAACCACACGGCGAAGTGTAAAGCCCGAGATAAAAGCATAACTGACGAACCCAGCGGCCACCACCAGGATGGGAATCCCCACTACCCTTCTGCAAAGTTCGGCAAGGATAATGATCCCCACAAGGCCGACATAAACATCGGTGGAGGTCAATAAAACAGCGCGGTTAATAATTGTCTGAAAATTTATCACATAATAAAAAAAAGCTGATGCTCCCAGGGTGCCAAGGACAAAGTCATACCAGGGAATATAATTAACGCGCTTGGTCATGCCGCGCCGCGCGGGGTAAAGCAGATAACCAATAAATACAAGTATTCCCAGAAAGACACACCGCCTTACCTGCTCGGGAAGATTGCCGATCAAGGTTACCCAAAAAACATAGGCGGCAAAAATGAGCAGCAGCCCCTTGATTAAAATATCGGGAACACCGGAAAACCTGCGGACATTGGATTCCCTGTCAAACTGTGCAATTAAAGCATCGGTTTCCTGTTCGGTCATTGCTTGATCTTGTTTTTCATCAAGGCTCATTATACTTCTCCTGTTACACTATCATCTTATTCGTATTGTAATATGCGCGTTTTTTCCGCAAAGGTCTGTCATGCTGATTTTTTCTCCATCGATATATAATAGATGATCTGAAACAGTTCCGACAATATAGTTAAGCTGTGAAAAAGATTGATCAAACCCGCTTATAACAAGGGCGTCTCCGTCTCTGTCAATTATTTGTCCTGCCTCCGAACCAACCGGCATTCCGGCGCCGAAAGAATAAAAACGGACGGACACAGGCCGTATCATGCCGCAATCAGCTTTGAACGTTTCCCGAACCGGACTTTGATTTACAGAATGAATAAATTCGATGGAAAATTCAAAACCGTCATCCAATGGCAGTCGCAGATACATCTTACCGGAAGCAGTGTCTTGTATTTCAAAAACAGCGCTGCTGCCGGCTGCCGGCCTTCCATTAAAAAAGAACAACCCCAGGGCTGCTCCTATCAATGCCAAAACAAATAAAGCCAGGCAGGCGCCTAACCATCTTTTCGACGGCGGAGCATGCCCGGCTTCCGGATCGCTTTTCACCTGTTATTATTACAGAGCGCCGACTTCCCTGAAATACCTTGTTGCACCCGGATGGAATGGAACAGAGATACCTTCCACCGCATAGGAAGTGGAAATCTCATTTCCCTTAACATGGGCGGACTCGATCTGGGGCTTGCTTTCAAAAAACGCCTTAGTCAGTTGATAAACAGTATCTTCCTTTAATTTGGAACTGACGATAAATGTAGCCTTTACCGCTACAGTTTGAACATCGGTATTTTGTCCCCTGTAACTTCCGGCTGGAACCGGATACTTCGTATAGAAAGGATACTTCTGAATAAGCTGCGCTGCATGATCATCATCAACTTCCAGGATTACTATGTCTTTTCCGGTTGCCAAATCAATTACCGCCGGTGTAGGCGCTCCTGCCACACAGAAAAACGCGTCTATTTTGTTGTCACGAAGCGCATCTGCGGAAGCGGCAAAGCTGAGATTCTGCCTGCCGATTTGCTCGAAAGTAATACCATAGGCTTCCAAAATTTGCCTTGCATTAAACTCGGTTCCGCTTCCGGCATCCCCTACCGATACATTTTTGCCTCTAAGGTCGGCTATCGTTCTTATTCCTGAAGCCGGATTTGCAACTACCTGGCATACTTCAGCATATATCGCGGCCATGCTGTAGAAACTGGTGATAACCTCACCGTTAAACAGATCGACCCCCCTGTACGCATAATCCATTACATCGTTTTGTACAATGGCAAGCTCCACCTCTCCGGCGTCAATAAGCTGGATATTCGCTTTTGAAGCCCCTGTTGACTGAACAGTTATTGAGATATTGGTTTTTTCATTGAGTATCTGACTCACCGCTGAACCAAAAGAATAGTAGGTGCCGGTGCTTCCACCGGTTGCCATGCGAACCTGCTCGGCCTTCCCCTTGCAGCCAATTATCCCCAAAGTAAGGGATAGTAATAATGCGATCAATAAAACTCTTTTCATGTTATCCTCCTGCTGAGGTAATTATAGATTTTTTCGGGGAGAAATGTCAAATTTTGATATTTCGCTTGGTTGACAATCACGGTAACCCACGGCATGATGTTCTAAAGGAGCCCACAGTGAGTTACACAACAGATAAGTTAAGAAATGTCGCTATCGCCGGCCACGGACAGACCGGGAAAACCACTCTTTTCGAGCATTTACTGTTTACCGGCGGGGTAATTCCCAGGGCGGAAACACTGGAATCCGGAAAAACCGTAAGCGATTCCACTCCGGAAGAAATAGAGAGAAAGATTTCAATACATGCGGCAATGGGTCATGTTGATAAGAACGGTGTAAAAATCAACTTTTTCGACACGCCCGGATCTTCTGATTTTTCGGGGGATGTTATCTTGTCTTTCAGGGCCGCTGAATTCGCGCTTTTGACAGTGGACGGCCGCTCGGGAGTGCAAATCGAAACCGTCAAACTCTGGCGGAATCTGGACGGGACTAACAAGCCCCGGGGCGTTTTTATTACTAAACTGGATTTAGAGCATGGGGATTTTGATAAGGCCCTGGCCGATATAAAGGAAAAATTCAAGGTGGAGCCTGTTCCGGTTACCCTGCCGATGGGCAGCAGCAGCAGTTTTAAGGGTATAATTGATGTGCTGAACGATAAGGCATATTTTTTACAAGATGAGGCGCCTGAAAAAGAAAGCTCTGTCCCCGATGAGTTCAAGGATGCTGTTGCCGCGGCGCGCGAAAAACTGATCGAGGCTGCCGCTGAGGGCGATGATGCCCTGATGGAACAGTACATCGAAAAGGGCTCGCTTTCCCCTGAAGAAATGACGAAGGGCCTTGTCCTGGCCCTTGCCGGAAACAAATATGTCCCTGCCTTTGCGGGCGCTCCGCCGGTAAATTCCGGCATTATCCCATTAATTGATTTTATCGCGGCGGCGGGACCAAACCCCCGGACAGTAACAGATAAAATGCTTGACGCGGAGGGCAAGGAAAAAGAAGTTCCCATTGATCCAGACAAACCCCTTTCCGCACTGGTTATCAGGACTACCTACGATCAGTTTTCGGGGAAACTCTCCTGGATAAAGGTGATCACCGGCAAGCTGGCTGTCGATGCCGAAGCCGTAAATGTAACGGAAAGCAAAAAAGAAAGGATAGGCAAGTTATATACATGCCAGGGAAAAAAGCTGGAAGAAGTAAAGGAACTTTTTGCCGGTGATGTCGGCATCATCACGAAGTCGGCGACTCTTAAAACAAATGACACAGTTGGGGTGGCAGATACCGGTTTCAGTTTTGCGCCGCTATCGCTGCCGGAGCCTGTTCACTCGATTGCTGTGAATGCGGTTGCAAAAAAAGACGATGACAAGCTGGGAGAATTCCTTGTACGTGCAGCGGAAGAAGATAAAACATTTAGATATGTGTTTAATGGCGAAACCAAGGAGACGGTAATTTCCGGCATGGGCGAACTGCAGATCAACTATATACTGGACAAGATAAAGACCAACCAAAAGATTGAAGTCGAGACCCGTATTCCGAAAATCGCGTACCGCGAAACCATCACCAAGAAGGCAAGCGCGGAGTATACCCACAAAAAGCAAACCGGCGGCCACGGCCAGTACGGAAAAGTAATGATGGATATCGCGCCGCTGCCGCGCGGAGAGAAATATCAGTTTATAAACGCTATATTCGGCGGAGCGATACCAAAGAACTATATTCCCGGCGTGGAAAAAGGCGTGGTCGAAGGCATGGCACACGGCACCATGGCAAATTATCCGGTTGTTGATGTTGAAGTGAAAATTGTGGACGGCAAGTACCATCCGGTGGATTCTTCGGAACTGTCCTTCAAACTGGCCGCGCGTAACGCCTTCCGGGACGCCATGCGCCAGGCCAACCCCACCCTGCTCGAACCGATAATGAATTTGACAGTCTTTGTGGAAGAAAAGTACCTGGGCGACGTTATGAGCGACCTTTCCAGCAAGCGCGGCAAAATCTTGGGCCAGGATTCGGCCGGCGGCATCGCGGAAATCCGCGCCGAGGTTCCCCACGCAGAACTGCTGCGTTATTCGATAGATCTGCGTTCCATTACATCGGGTACAGGCTCTTTCAACGTAACCTTTGCATTTTACTCGCCCATTACCGGCCGCATCGCCGATGATGTAATCAAGGCAAGGGAAAGCTTTAAGCTGCAGGAAGCCGACGAATAATTAGCTTTTCTCTTTTACCTTTTCCCTTAATATAACTTCCCATTGGGAAACCAACATTCCCGCAAGCATCATGGAAAAACCGAGCAGTGTCCATGCGCCGATTTTTTCGGAAAGCAGAAGCGCTCCGCCAAAGGCGGCAAAACAGCCTTCAAAACACAGAATGATTGTAGCGTGGGCCGGCGGCGCATTACGCTGCGCAACGACCTGCAGTGTGTAGGCAATTCCCACAGAGCCCAACCCTCCGTAGAGGATGGGGGACAGAGCTTCGAAAGAGAGGCGCATTGCGCCAGTGTTGAGCGCTTCTATTAGCGCAGGAAAGGGAAGCCATGCAAAAAGGCCGGTACTTAGCAGAGAGGAATCTATACCGCCAATAACAGTACCAATATAGGGCTCCACCAGAAAAGCGCAAATAAGAGACAGGATTCCACAGACAATGAATTGTCCGGCGGAAAGTTCAACCGGGTCTATTACGGATGCTTCACGGTTGCCGCCAGAAGCGGTCGTAGAGATAAGCCGGTCTATAAGGAGCACATGAACTGTCCAGAACAGGGCGCTGATCACTGTAATAATATCGCCGGGGTTTATTGAACTGGAACTGCCGGCTGCGCTGAGAAAGAAAAGACCGACAAGAGTAAAAACACAGCCAAGCCAGGTGGCGGCGCCGGTTTTCCTGCCAAGAAAAATGCCAAAAACCGGAGTCAGCACCACATAGAGGCCGGTAATAAAACCGGCATTACCCGCAGTGGTAAATAAGAGACCAAATTGCTGAAGAATTACCGCAATAAAAATACAGCAGCCCGCCGCCAGCGATGGCAGCAGGAGGCGCCGCAACGGAGCCGGTTTTACATGTGAGTTTGCTGATCTTTTCCGTCTAATCAGAATAAAGGGTAGCAGCGAAAGGCTCCCCAGTATAAAGCGAATTCCGTTAAAGGCAAAAGGCCCAACATATTCCATCCCGGAACGTTGAGCGACAAAACCAAAACCCCAGATACAAGCGGTAAGAAGCAGGAGGATATCCGCCTGCAACGCCCGTTTATTCATTTTTTTTAGAGAAAGCTAACTCTTTTTAAACAAGACGAAACCAACAGCCGCACAGGCTACGCCTATACCAATCTGTACAAGATAATTTTGAACAGCCTTGGTTCGGGAACCAAAAGCTCCGGCAATTCTGTTAGCTACTTTACCGCCTGTTGAGGTGTTGTATGAGATTAGGTTATAAGCCCCCAATACCAGAACAACTAAACCGACAATAAGAAGAACAATACCAATGATCCTTATCATTTTTTACTCCCTTAAACTGGAGAAGTGATAATCTGCCCGGGAAATTCCGAACTAATTATCTCATTCTTCCCGGATTAGGACTTCCCTGAAACCGGCAAATCCAAGCCTTTCTGTAACGGATTGTACCTCATTTCCGCTAATTCCGGCAAGCACCACACGAAAGTATTCTCCATACCGTTCGTAAGAAGGATTAAGTCCCGCATTTTTTAACCTCTCAAATGCGTCAACCGCATTTCGGGGAACCCTGTACGAACCAATCTGCAGGCGGTATACCTTGTTTAACACCGGTGTAATGGCTGGTGTTAGGGTTATGGTTGATGGCGTGGGGGACAGAGCTGGTTGAGCTGGGTATGGGGACGCCGTAGGGGTCAGAGCTTGGTATTGGGGAGCATAAACCGACGGCTGTGGGGTCAGAGCTGGATATTGCGGATCATACACTGGCGGTTGTGGTGTCAGAGCTTGCTGAGCCGGGGCTTCGTATGAATACGTTGGGGACAGAGCTTGATTTTGTGGAACGTAAGCTGGTGATGGTGGGGACAGAGCTTGCTGAGCCGGGGCTTCGTATGAATACATTGGGGACAGAGCTTGATTTTGTGGAGCGTAAGCTGGCTGTGGGGACAGAGCTGAAGGAGCGAGATCTAACGTAGTATTAGACGCGGCCGGTGGTGTTAAAAATGGGTCATTTCCCTGGCTTCCAGAAGACGGGAAAACAATCCGCTCAATACTTTCAACTAAAACCGGTGCGGTTCCGGTGATTAGCATATCAAGTTGCTCTGCCGCTGCTCTGGAAACATCAATAATCCTGGCGGGTACAAACGGCCCCCGGTCATTAACCCTGACGGTTACCCTTTTATCATTGTGCCTGTTGGTAACAACAAGCATGGTTCCAAAAGGCAGCGTCGGATGAGCGGCGGTTAAAAGGGAAGAGCTAAAAATTTCCCCCGAAGCAGTCGGCCGGCCGTCAAATTCAGGCCCATACCAGGAGGCAATTCCCTCCTGCCGGAATAATTCAGACGCCGGGGCTTGAGCCTGG
>WRLP01000029.1 GCA_009777535.1 Treponema sp. | reverse complement strand
ATGGAGCCAAGTGGAATATCAAGATTATTATTATGTCATCATACCATCCGGAAAAAGAAGAATCTGTCCGCTTTGTAGCCGGTGCCGGCGCCGCCCCGCTGGAAACCGTAAGCGGGCCCCTTCGCTTTCGCAGAATCTTAAGTATTCTGGAAACCGGAACTGAAGCGGAAAAACAAAATGCCCGGTATGAACTTGGGCCAGATTTTACACCGGACTTTTTTGACATGGAAAAGAGCAACCGCAATTTTAGTAAAGAATATTCAATGGAGTTAAAAAAATGAGTAAGGACAGTCTTGCAGGGCTTGTTGCGCGCGGAGGCGTTTACCATGGCTTAACCGGCAGTTATCCATCGGAAATTTTATCAAATGTAATTAACCTGCTTCCTGCCTTTCCGTCTTTCATGCCGGAAGCCCTTTTACAGGCAGTTATGGAGCGGGAAGCCATTATGCCCACGGGCATTGGCAGAGGTATAGCACTGCCCCACCCCCGCACTCCCCTGCTTAAAGAAACTGATTCTCCCTTTGTAGCAATTAATTTTCCGGCAGAACCCATCGACTGGAATACACCAGATGGCAGCAAGGTTCATACAATTTTTCTGATTGTATCGATATCGTCAAAGCAACACCTAAATGTATTATCCAGGATAAATTTCCTGTGCCAACAGGAATATTTCCAGTCTTTGATAAAATCCCAGGCCCGAAAAGAAGAAATAATTACCGCAATCAGGGAAACAGAAGCATCCTGGGCGGGGTGAGGATTATTCTTGACCTAAGCCCATAAAACCGGCTAGTATTTAGGAGGAAGCTGGAGCAACGGCGCGGACGCGGCTCTTGATAGACTATCAAAACATGGAGCGGTGTCCGAGTGGTTGAAGGAGGCGGTCTTGAAAACCGTTGTGCCGCAAGGTACCGGGGGTTCGAATCCCCCCTGCTCCGGAAACGTGGTCAAAATCCTTTGGATTTTGATCTTGGAGTTTTGCTATGCAAAACTCCACGCTTTTACCTGATGGGTAGATTTTCTTTTTTTTAGCACAGCCCTTAACGGGCTGCTTCCTTGGAGCGGTGCGAGAGCGGCCGAATCGGGCTCCCTGCTAAGGAGTTGTACCCCGCAAGGGTACCGGGGGTTCGAATCCCCCCTGCTCCGGAACGGAATAAGTTTTCCGTGTAGATTTCCCCTTCTATTGAGGGAGTTATTTGACATTGCACGAATAGGGGGATTCGAAGGGTTTTTGCGGCTTGTTTGAGGCGAGACATCGCAGCCTCAAACAAGCAAACCGGCATGGATGCCGGTTTAGAAAAAACCCCGGCCTGGAAGTCCGAAACAGGATGTTGAGGACTGGAAGGCGAATCCCCCCCCGCCAGGAAAAAGCCCGCGAACCGGTGAGCGGGTTGTTGGAGTATTGTTAACACGGCGTAGGCCAAGTAAAGGTCATAACTTTTAAGTAATGGCTTCAGGCCGGCTCCGGATACGGGTCAAAATCCAAAGGATTTTGACCTTGGAGTTTTGCATAGCAAAACTCCACACTAACTGTTTACGGGGGATTCGAGTCCCGTACACTTGAGGTTGTAGCTCAGCTGGATAGAGCAGCAGATTGCGGATCTGCAGGTCGCACGTTCAAGTCGTGTCAGCCTCAGTTAGATTATTAACTCAGCAGCTTAACATCATTATACAAAAACTGATAGAAACGTTTTTCATCATCATTGTAAAACCTGTCCTGATGCCAATGTCCGCAGAACCAGCCCTTGCACCTGACCCGCGAATCTACGGCATCATTCATTACAGCTACCTCATCGGTAAACTTAACCGAACCATGAAAAATACTTTTGAATAATTTATTGTTTATACTATCAGGGCCGGTATGCGAAAGAATATAGTCAAACTCATTATCGGCATCAAGCAATTCAAACAGGGCTTTCTTTTCCCTGTCGTCCCAGTATTCTTCCTTCCACCAGCTTCTCCCGGGAATGCGGAAACCCTTGTCTATTGAAAGCGCACCGCCCATTACAAGAAATTTAAAGCCGTCAATCTGATACGTTTTTCCCCTTTTCAGATACGCTACATAAGGTTTTTTATTTACAAGATAGACGGTCTCCCCAATACCGATATCCTCTTCGGGCAGCGTCATGCCCAGCATGGGCTCATGATTGCCTATGACGCATAAAACAGGAAACGGTCTTTGAGTAAATGTGCGGTAATTATATAAATCGGTTCGAGCATTGCCAGGCCAGAGAAAACCACCATCTCCAAGAATGATGTGGTATTTTATTGTTCTGAATTTTTCCGCGCCGTATTTTGCGAGCAGGCTTTTTTTTGTCAGAATTGACAGTTCACCAACAGCATTGGCATGAAAATCGCCGGACAGTAAAATAGACATATTGTTCTTCATAATGAGGCTTTTTCGCAACTATGGCAACAGCAGAAATGTAAGATTGACATAAAGGCTACAAAATACTATATTGGACTAGTTCGAGAACACCTATAGGAGAGATGCGAGAGCGGTTGAATCGGGCGGTCTCGAAAACCGTTGAACCCGCAAGGGTTCCGAGGGTTCGAATCCCTCTCTCTCCGGTAAATTTATATATTGCCGGAAAGTCATCATGATTTTTTACGGCAGCATGTAGCCGGAAATTGAGGGATTCGGGAAAACGACACATTTGGAGAGATGACCGAGCGGCCGAAGGTGCACGATTGGAAGTCGTGTGTACCCGGAAGGGTACCGAGGGTTCGAATCCCTCTCTCTCCGGGAAATTAATTTGCAGCCGGAAGATCATCATGATTTTTTATGGCAACATGTAGCCGGATATTGAGGGATTCGAAACACGCCAAGCAAAAGCCCGCGAACCGGTGAGCGGGTTGTTGGTGCAAAGTTAATACGGCGTAGGCCAGGGAAAAGCCATAACTTTTAAGTAATGGCTTCAGGCCAAAGCTCCTGTTTTATTCCAAGGCGTAAGCCTTGCCGTAGGTAATGCGGTGCATGGACGCACCGGGAGCGCGCAGGCGGCAGTGGAAGGAGCGGACAAGGACGTCCGCGACTGGAACTGCGAATCCCTCTCTCTCCGAGAAACTATTAAACGAAGCTTTTTAGTAACTGCAGTAAATACAGAAATGTATGCCTGAAACATACAACAGGGGTCCTGTCAAACAAAAATAAACCATAAATATGAATAGTCTCAAAAATCCCTTACGCAGTATATCCTCACAGTTCGGCCCTTTCTCTTTTTACCGGGAAGCTCTGGCCATTGCACTGCCGGTGATGATGCAGCAGTTTATCATGAGCATGGTCTCGCTGATAGACAACTTCATGGTTGCCGGTCTGGGCGATATATCCATGGCCGCTGTAAACGTAGCCAATCAGATTAATTTTGTATATATCATCATAATTAACACAGTATGCCAGGCCGGAGGTATTTACATCGCACAGTTTAAGGGCGCGGAAAATCCCGACGGCATGAAACATGCCTACCGTTTCAAAATACTTTTTTCGATTAGCGCTTCAATCCTTTACTTTACGTTATGCAAAACAATTCCCGATCGGCTGATCGGAATCATGGTTACGAATAACGCCGCCAGGGACGAAATAATAACCATCGGCTCATCATATTTAAGACTGGTTTCATGGACTTTTTTTCCAATGGCCATATCTGCTTCCATCGGCACCAGTTTCAGGGAAATAGCCCGCCCAAAGATACCCCTGATTATATCCGCTGCAGCAACCGTCGTGAACACCATTGGCAACTGGATTTTAATTTATGGCAATCTTGGCGCTCCGCGGCTGGAAGTATATGGAGCCGCATACGCTACAATCATTGCGCGTATCTTCGAGGTTTTGGTATTTATCGGCTATGCATCATTCTCGAAAGCGCCGTTCTTTGTGGGTATTATAAATATTTTTAACATTCAAAAACGGTTGATCGTCGAAATCTTCCTGAAGTCTACCATGATATTTGCCTCTGAATTATCATGGGTCAGCTCTGAAACCATAATGACTGCCATGTACAACAGACGCGGCGGCGCTGAGGTGGTTGCAGGCATGGCGGCAGGCTGGACAATAGCAAATATTTTCTTCCTGATTTTTGGAGGAATATGGACTGCTTCGAGCATCCTTGTGGGCGGCTCATTGGGGGCAGGCAAACTTGACGAAGCCCGCCAACGTGCCAGATGGCTAAAATCCGGATCGGTTGCGATCGGCTTCATTGTCGCCATTCCGGGGGTTTTGTTGGCTGCCTTTCTAATCCCGCTTGTGTTTTCCAACCTAACTGCCGCCGCACGAGGAATCAGTATTGGCCTTGTTATTGTTGTTCTTATCTATCTGCCCCTATGGGGTCTGTTAAACGTTCAGTTCGCTGTATCCAGAGCCGGAGGCGACACCGCTATGGGAATGTATGCCGATGTTTCAGTGAATACCCTGCTCTTTGTTCCTGGCTCCATTATCCTTTCTCTTGCAACGTCTATTGCGCCCGTTCCTATGTACGCCATTCTTAAACTAACGGATGTCCCAAAATATTTTATAGCACGTTACTTCCTTGCCAAAGAACGATGGGTTAAGAATTTGGCTGTGAGGCATAAAGCTTAACCCTCTTCACCTCTCCTGTCATCTCAACGGCATGGCCTGTGCGCAGATAGTACAACCAGATACGGCATTCTTTTTTGGCCGGCTGCGCAAAAAGATAATCAATCGCCTGGTAGTAGCACGCCATCTGCGCAATATGCTCCATTGGCAGCTCACGGCTGTCGGTTTTTAAGTCAACTACATGTATATGGTCGCTATCGTCGAATAAAAGATCCACTGCTCCGTTGATAAACATTTCCTTCCCATCGGTATTTTTAACCAGCGTCCTGAATAGGAATTCATTTTCACGCAGCCCTGCACATTCGGCAATTTTGCCAAGGGGAGAGCGCAGGAAACGAACCGCCAATTCCCTGCCGGCATCAAGAAAAGTTTCCGCTTCTTTGGGGCTTATTAAGCCGGCGATGTTAACAGGGATCTGCGGCTCCTTTTTGTTTAACAGGGCTTCCACGCAAATGTGCGCGATTGTCCCGAAACTGGCGTTGTTAAATTTTTCACCCTCGTCAACGCCGGCCTGCGTTAAACGAGCCAGCATTGGATCAACTTTTTCAAAAATATCGCCGGCTTCTTCGCCGGAAAACGCGCGATTGGCAGCAGCTTCAGCTTTTTCATCACCAGGCATCTTTTTTTTGCCCTTCAGAGAAACCGGTGTTATGTGATTATCGCGTAAAACCGGCGTTTGAATCACTTCGGCGTTTTTGTAAAGAGCCGAGAACTTTTCAAAGAAAGCCATTAAGCCTTCCCGATTATTCGCAAGGGCGGAGCTTTGGGTTTCCTGGCTGCGCATGAATTCTTCGGAATAAACCGGAATTTCCTCAAGACTGAAAAATGCGGGTTTTCCGGCATTGGCATCCAGCGGAATGTGCGAACAGAGCGCCGGCAAGAAAAGACCGAAAAAAGTATCGTCATCAATAATGGAATCTCCGGCGATATTTTTATCGGCATTGGCTTTTTCTTCTATATAATTATTTAGACTAACAGTAAAATTATCATCTGTTACGCCAATGCCAAGGCAGCCAGTCAGATACAATTCTTTCTCGGCCCTTGTCATTCCCACATATAAAAGCCGGCGAAGCTCAGCAGTTCTTTTTCTCTTTATTTCGGCACTTGTACGCATCCAGAAAAAATTATTGCGTATATCGGGAATTGACGAACATTGCGGAGGCAGCGGCGGATTTAAAACAATTCCGGCGTCATCGGCGAAATACACATCGCCATCAGTTCCGGTACGGCTTCTTTTTCCGCAGCAGCAGAGAAAGACCACGGGAAATTCAAGGCCCTTGCTTTTATGTATCGTTAAAAGATGCACCGCTCCGGGACGCTCCAGAGGAATTTCAATATCAGCAAGCCTCTCGCCGGATTCCCGCAAAGCGATGATTGAATCGGTAAAGGCCGCAAGCCCCTGGCCGGCAGCATCAGCTTTAACCGCAAGGTGAAAAAGATAGTCATAAAACTGCCGATATACCGAGGCTTGCGGATTCCACTCGCACTCGTAACGGTAGCCCAGGTTGTACCATAATTCGCTGATCAGTGAGCTGACATTTTCAACCGCTGCCCTTGCGCAGATCAGTTCATATACTTTTTTCCCGTTTTCGTATTTGCTCCGGTCTGCCTCATCAAGAAGTATAAGAGCCTCATCGCCGAAGGGCTCAGGGTTTTCAGATTTTTTAAACACCGAAAGGCACAGGGCAAGGCCGGAAAGGGAAAGCCCCGAAAAAGGAGAGCGCAGCATTTCAGCGTAGGCAGCGCTGTCCATTGGATAAGCGGCCAGGCGAAATACAGACATAATGTCGTTCACAGGGCCGCCGTAAAAAATATCGTTCAGGTCTTCGCTTGTATACGGTATATCAAGCAGCCGCAGATGTTTTTCAAAAATATGCTGGGGGCTGCGCTTTCGAAATAATATGGCGATATCACCCGGCTGATATTTGGGAGAGCCGGCTTCGGTTTTTTCTTCGAGCAGCCGTCGAATTTGCCCGGCAACAAAATGGGCTTCGTTTTCGTCCGGCTGCAAATTTTCGTTTTCATTTTCCTGGCTGCCGTTTGTCTTTGTATCGAGAATACAAACAGCGAATTTACCTTCGTCACTTCTGTTTGCCTGCAATGGAGTGTATGCCGCCTCGTAAAGCGGCAGTTCCCCTGCATGTGCAAAAACCGATGGCTTTTCCGCCATTGGAAGTATTCCCTGCGGATCAAAACCGCTACCGCCGAAAATTGCGTTAAACGCTCCGATTAATTGCGCCGTAGAACGGTAATTGATTTTCAGGGGAAGGTCTGCGCTGTTTAATTCTTTTTTTAATTTGCGGAAAACAGATACATCGGCGCCCCTGAAAAGATAAATCGACTGCTTTTCATCCCCGACAAAAAAAAGTTTACCAGGTGAAAGATCTTCGGCTTCCGGAATTCCCCTGGTTATCTTATCAGGTTTTTCGGCTAACAGAAAAAGCAAATCCTTCTGCAATTCGTTGTTGTCCTGAAATTCGTCGATCATAATTGCCTTAAAGGATTCTTTTTCACTCTTCCTGATATCTTCCTGCTCCAGGAGTATGGTTCTGGCGAGACTTGCCACATCGGCGAATGTAAGAACTTTCTCTGCACGTTTTCTTTCCAGGTAACGGTATTGCAATGTCTCCAGAAGGGGCATAATCGAAAGAATAAAACCAGCCTGTAAACAAAATACAGCCAAAGAAGAAAATTCGCCGAACAATGAACGTAATTGATTTATCCTTTCTTTTACTGGATTATTTTTCTGGATTCCCTTTCCCAAATTCAGTTTATTTATAGCTGTGATAAAACCAAGAAGCTGCATTATTGAATTCTGTAATGGATGGGATTCGGCTTTTTCAATACACTCTTCACCAGAGACTTCCAAAAGAAAATTAAAATATATGCGAATATCCACAGCAGAGGGAATGGGTATTTTACCATTTTTGAATTCTCCCATCAAAGGGACAAGCTCCGGGAGCAGGGCTTCATTGTTAATAATTAAATCTTCAATTTCTTTCAGCAGCTTAAATAAACCGGCGCACTGTTCTGTCCATTCATCGCAGGCAATATTGAACTGCTTTTTTACATCACTTTTTAGGTCCGGTTTTTGATCGATCCTAGTGTGCAGCAGCAGCAATTGATTAAAAATACCATGAATAATTTCTTTTGGTCTTTTTCCCGAATAAAGCCTTTCGACAGCCGGATGGCGCCTGTGTGCAATCAAAAAGGGAAGCGATAATTCAAGGGCAATGTCCCGACAGCGTTCCTGATCAATCTTAAAATTGGGACTAATACCATATCTATGGGAACTTTGCCTTACAAGGGCGCTGCTGTAGGAATCCAGGGTTTGTATTCTTGCGTTAATAAAATCATCAAGCGCCTGACGTGCCCTTTGAGCTTTGACATCCGTACCGCTGACAGCAATTTCAGCTAACAGCGAATGAATCCGGCTGTACATTTGAGCGGCGGCCTTTGTTGTAAAAGTGAGCGTGAGAATTTCGTTAACTTTTAAATTTTTCTCGGTAATAAGCCACGCAAAACGGCTGGCAAGAACCTTTGTTTTTCCCGAGCCTGCCCCTGCCGCAATAACCGCATTATCATTACAGAACGCTGCAGCTTCCTGTTCTCTGTTAAGCGGCGGTGTTTTATTTTCCATTGGAGCTTCCTAATGACACAATGCCCTTTTCACTGCCAATTTTGTAAACTGTCCGGCATACCCTTTGGTAATTGCAGTTACTACATCCGCTAAACTCAGATTCAAAAACAGAAAAATTTCCGCTTTTTATTTCTTCCGCAAAACGCTCCGCCTTCCGGCCAAATTCCTCCATAATATCCATAAATCTTTCGCTGTTACGCAATATGCGGGATGCTTTTATATTGGGGGTTACAGCATTGGTTATTGAATTTTTCACCGTACCGAATATCACCACCGGCTTTAGCTCAAGAATACTGAAAAACAGGGCGGTATGCACATCGTTTTTTTCGGCTTCTTCTGCAAGGCTCATGTACACGGGAAGCTGAAAATTGGCAAGCCCTGTTTTCTCACCGCCAATGCAATCTGTGCGGCTTGGCGTATTTTTAAGCTTAAAATCGATTATTATAAGCCCGCCCTTTGTTTCCGAGTTTTCACGGGCATCTTCCAGAATGCAGTCCAGTGTTCCCCTTAAAAAATAGGAATCGCGCTGCGAATAATATAAATTTTCGCTTCCCTTTACACGGCAGCCGTGAAAAAAAGAAAGAAAGACAGCAATACATTTTTCCAGCTTATGCTGAAAATGATTTTTTTCCGCAGCCAGAAGCCGCATAGTAAGGGCGCTCATCTGTGGTTTGCCGTCCGGCGGCAGGCGCGGGAATCCATCGAAAAGAGTATCCAAACATCGCCTTAGCAGCTTACGGTAACTTTCAGGAAGATACGGCGTATTTTCCGCACCGCCATATTTAGGACGTTCAAGCACATCATCATTTTTAATTAATTCAGAAAAAAACATATTCAGCGCAGCATGAAACACCACGCCGGTGATATTTTCCGTCATCATGCCCGCTTCGATCTCCACATTTTCCAGATTGAGAACGCGCTGAAAAAGCCACTCCAGGGAACAGCGGTAATATACTTCAAGGGAAGAAGCGGAAACGCTGTACTTGCCGGGAAATTCAGGATTAGCCGCAAATTGCTCCCGTATGATGTTGAGTAAATTTTCATCCGCCCTCCACATTCCGCCGCAATCCGCATGGCCTTCCCTGCGAGAGCGCCATGAATCGAACCCCATACTCTGGTTCGCGTAAAGTTTTATCAAACCGGCTTCTTTTCCGCTGTTAATGGAGCTAAAACAATTATTCTCGGCGCTGAATAAATCTTCGCAAAACCTGCCTTCAAACGCCGTTTCTTGCGCATAACGCAGCACTGGCTTTGAAGGAGCGTCAAGCATTGAGTGGGGAATTGCATAACCGGAGAAAGTTTGTTCGGAGCAAAAGAAAGCCGCCGGCTTTTTCGAGTTGTATTTATGCAGATTGATAAATACCGATGACGCATCTTCATCAGTAAATCCCAGTAATTCCCTTTTAGACTTGGGCAAAAACTTAAAACCCGAAAAAAGGAGAGAAAGATTTTCCTGGCTTGCGCCAAGTATTATGTGGCAGTCAAAAGGAGCAGCCGCCGCGGTTTTATACGGAAGGATTGCCACCCCCGAAGCAGACTGGCGGGCAAGGTAGATAACTTCGCCAAGATATTCCGTAAAAAACATAAAAGAATCCGGAGGCTGCACTTCGGGAAAATCTTTTTCGAGTTCACAAAGATATGTTAATTCCGATATGCAGCGTGAAAGAATAAGGTCTGTCTCATCAGTGCAGTTATTCATGTCAAAAAAACGTTCCCTGAATATAAAATACTGCCTGCGAAGTTCGGCAAAAGAGCCGGCTCCCCTGAAATCCTTCACCCTTTTTTTAAAATCCGTGAAAAACTGTCGTACTGCCGGGTCGAAACCGCCGAAAGGCATGGCAAATGCATCTTCCCAGACATTTACCGGCCTATCCTTCCCGTTTTCCGGCTCCACCCATGAACTGACACAGTTGTTTTTAATTCCAAAATCGACAAGTTTTTTAATTTCCGGCGTATCCTTCCACGGAAGGTTGCTGTTTAACAGCAGGCCGGTAACAACCGGAAAGGCAAAGTCCCGCGATATACAATCGGCTATAGACCGGAAAAACTGCCCTGCCGCATAATCCGAAAGAGGTTTTCCGATTCGTTTAACAAAGGGAATATTCCTGACGGTAAATTCACGCAGCACGTATGGCTCATAGTCCTGCTCGTCTGCAATACACACGGCGATTGCTTCCCAGTTTACACCTTCGTTTTCATGGAGAGCCCTGATATAAAGAGCCGCCTCGGTTATTTCGCTGCGGGAGTTTGTATAAAACCAGGTTTCCGGCAGCATGTTTTCCGCGTCTGCACTTACCGTTTTTACATGGCCGCTTTCCGACAGCAAATCCCTGTAATCACTGTAATCGGAAAGGGCCTGTGGAAAGAAAATAAAACATTCTTTTCCGTCATCTTCAAAAGGCGGTGTTTCCCAGGCAGGCTCGAACAGCCCGTTGGCGTCAAGAAACTGCGCATAACGTTTTGCCAGGACAAATAAATCCCTGTCATCGGCTTCGTATTTTTCAGTCCGGCCGCCGGCTTCTGCGCCAGGGATCATGGAGGGCGCAAGTCCGGTTGTTTTTCTGAGCCATGAGCCAAGCTGGGGCAGAATATCTGTCAGCCAGCCAGTAAACTGCGCAGCCTGCCGCGCCCACTGGGGTCCTATCAGCGAAGAGAAAACAGGCGGCCGGCCCTGCGCGCAGGCTTCGGCGTTTTCCCTGATAAGCCGGCAGACAAAAATTTTCCTTAGAGCCGAAGGAATGCTGCGTTTGTTCTGTACTTTAGACCGGATCGAATTCTGCTTTAATTTATCCCAGGCGATAAATTTATTCATTGCAACCGTGCCGCCGCGGAGCCTCAATAGATGATCCGCCCACTGGGAAACGGCAATGTCGGTCGGGAAAATAAAAAGGGATTTGGGGTTATCTATATTTTCCAAAAGAACGGTTTCAACAGAATTCATATTTAGTGCATTATACATTAAAATCCCAGTATACGCTGCCTGTATGCCGAGCCAATTCTCCGCAGGGCCTTCTCCGTAGTTTCTGCGGGCTTTTTCTGTTGGTTTAAATCAATGGTAAACTGATTCATCGAAAAGTGGCGGAACAGAAAAAGCCGTTCCATCATTTCACTGCCGGCTTCACTGTAAAGCTGCCTTACCTCATCAGTATAAACTGAAAAGATTCCGCCCTTCTTCATTTCCGAATAGCCAATAATCCATATTTGAAGATCATTGTCCCCGCCCGTATAAAGAGCCTTGTGAAATTCCAGCAGAAGGGCGGCCATGGTTCTCTGCGATTCTTCGAGGGCTTTTTCGATTGTACGTTTTCCGGTTAAGGCCTCCAGGCGGCACAGTTCCCTCAGTTCTACAGTGCGCGGCGTATGAATTGGCGTCTTGTTTAATATGATCGTATTTTTGCGAAAATCAATTCCAAGAGCAGGATTATTATTGAAGAATTTTTCGGCAATTTTTCCCGACGGGCCCACAAGGTAGCGACGATTTTCCGCAGCCTGTTCGCGGCGGCCAGGATTATCTGCAACAAGGATCAGGCGTATCTCATCGCCCACCGTAATTTCGTCAAGTGCGCGGTTATACACAACTGGAGTCTCTACCTTATAGCCCTGGACTGCCCCGCCTTTATCTGTCCTGCCGTCGGCTAGTTTCTGCTGGAACTTTGCAAGATTCGGCGCAATGCCCGTTATTTCTTCTACAGCCAGACGGTAGCGATCCCTGGCTATAATAAATTTATTCCATGCGCTGCGTTTCATATAATCATAATATCACACATACAGGAAAAAACGCCGGTTGAGTTTATGGAATAATTTGGGTATACTGTTATTATGAATCGCAATGGGCTTTATCTGTGGCTGTTTATAATTTTCTATCACTGTCCCTTTACCGCCGACGCCCAAAGCCCGCCGGTTTTAAGTGCATTGCAGAATTATCAAATCGGACGAGACCTGGAAGCAAGAAACCGTATGTCCGAAGCGGAACAGTATTACAGCGAGGCAATCCGCATTTGTCAGGACGAAGTAGCGCGTAATGCAGCGACCCGCGAAACCTACACGGTTATAACATGGACGCTCAGACGCCAGAACAGGCACGCCGATACAATCACATGGGGCGAGCGGGGCTTACGCCTGTATCAGGATGAATACCGCATCGTGGAAACAATGGGGGAATCCTGGTTTTACCTTGGCGAGTACAACCGCTCGCTTTCCTATATGCAGCGATACACAAACGCGATTCCCCAGGGTGAGCGCAGCGCTGTAGCCTTTTTCTTTATTGGGGAAATATACCGTATTACAGAAAAATATCATCACGCCGACATTGCCTACACCACCGCAGTCCGCCTGGATCCGAGCACTCCGCTGTGGTGGTTCCGCCTTGGAACAGTCCGCGAAGCATCTGGGGAGAGGGCATCTGCAATAGAAGCATTTCAGCGCGCAGTCGGGCTCGATCCGAATTATCAGAACGCGATTGACGGGCTGGTACGGTTAGGGGCGCGGTAAACAGCGCCTATACACCGACAACTGACGTAACCTGGGGTATTTCCTTCCTAAGAATATTTTCAATTCCCATTTTCAGGGTCATGTGAGCGTTGGGACAATTTCCGCAGGCGCCGGTCATCTTGACAGAAACAACGCCGGCTTCATTAACCGATACAAATTCCACATCTCCGCCGTCAGCCTGTAAAGAAGGCCGCACTTTTTCCAAAACGGTTTTAACCTGTTCTTCTAACATAGTAACTCCTGTTATAATAATACTGAATTGCAATCCAGCAGCGCAATACCATGATGCGCGCCCCGGTTGACGAACAACAGTCAATGCAATTAAATGAAATACGGAGGAAACAAATGGCAGTCTCATTGGCGGATGTTAAAAAGTTTTGCACGGAAAATTCGGTAAAGATGGCAGATTTTCTGATGATCGATTTGAACGGACGCTGGCGCCATCTTACCATGCCGATCGACAGGTTTACCGAGGATACCATGAAGAACGGCGTCGGCTTTGACGGCTCAAATTACGGTTTTGCGCCTGTTGAAAAAAGCGATATGGTTTTTATCCCCGATTTAACAACAGCCCGCCTGGATCCGTTTGCGGAGATTCCCACGCTTTCCATGATAGGAGATGTCTACGCCATAGACGTGCCGGACAACAGGAGATTCGATCAGGACCCCCGCAATGTCGCCTTCCATGCGGAAGAATACCTGCGCTCAACAGGTATTGCCGACACGCTGATAATCGGACCGGAGTTTGAATTCCATGTATTTGATCATGTCAGTTACGCCGTTCACGGGCACTATTCAAAATTCAAGGTTGATACTGCGCAGGCGGAATGGAATACAGGGCAGGAAACTGATAACCTGGGCTACAACATTCCGTTGAAAGGCGGCTATCATATCACTCCTCCGCATGATATTCTAAGCGGGTTCAGAAGCAGGGTTGCCATGCTGATGGAAAAACAGGGAATTGCCGTTAAATATCATCACCATGAAGTCGGCGGCCCCGGCCAGGCCGAAATTGAAGTAGAGTTGGGCGCAATGCGGGAAATGGCCGACAAAACCATGCTGACAAAATATATTCTTAAAAATGCTGCGATTGCCGAAGGAAAAACAGTTACCTTTATGCCAAAGCCAATCTATGGCGAAGCCGGAAATGGGCTGCATGTACACATGCACATGTTTAAAGACGGCAAGCCCCTGTTTTATGATCCGGAGGGTTATTCACAGTTGAGTCAGACGGCGCTTTATTTCATCGGAGGCATCTTAAAGCATGTCCGCGCCCTGTGCGGCTTTACAAATCCAAGCACCAACTCATACAAAAGGCTTGTCCCCGGCTACGAGGCTCCCGTTACAATTGGTTATGCCACTTCCAACAGAAGCTCTGTCATTCGTATTCCCGGGTATGCAAAAACCCCTGAACAAAAAAGATTTGAACTGAGGAGCCCCGACGGGACATGCAATCCTTATTATGCCTACTCCGCAATATTGATGGCTGGCATAGACGGAATCAAAAAACAAATTGATCCGCAAAAAGAAAAATACGGCCCCTATGATTTTAACCTTTATAATCTTTCAAAAAAGGAACAGGCGAAGATCAAGTTTCTGCCCCAGAGCCTGGACGAAGCATTGAATGCCCTTGAAAGCGATCACGGATTTTTAACCGAAACGGGCGTGTTTCCCAAGCGGCTGATCGAAATCTGGATCGAAAACAAGAGGAAGGAAACGGCAAGGTACAAACAACTGCCCCATCCGGTTGAGTTTCAGATGTACTTTGATCTTTGAGGCTTTTCCACGGCTATGGCGACTGCAGAAATGTGTACCTAAAGCAGGGAACAGGGGTCCTGTCAGAGGCCAAAAAATCCGGGCGCGCTGCTCAGGCTAAAGCCTTCGCGCCTTGCGCTTCTCATCGGCCTTTATTGAGCGCCACACCTTGTGGCATTATTCATCTGCACAGCCTGTTGCTGTGCAGACGTGGGTGCCGCGCGGGGGCGGCATTTTTGCCTCTGCCACCCCATGTTACCTTCATTGGGTACACATTTCTGCAATGGACAAAGTAGTGAAACGCTGACGAAAAAAGAATTTACCTTTTAATTTTTACTTTTTACCTTTTTTAGGGCTTGCCTCCATATGTAAATGTTTCACAACTACAGCAATGCCAAAATGTACAAATAAATTCAACGAGGGGTGTCAGGGGGGAAAAATGGCATGCTTGCATGACACTTTTCCCCCTGACGGGACCTCAGGAATATTTACAAGTGCATTTTGGCATTGCCGTAGCAGTGTAAGGCTTACGGGTAAAGGCTACTTTAATACGATACTGACCAGCTTGTCGGGGACGGAAATTACCTTGGCGATAGAGTGTCCCTCTGTCCATTTAAGAATACCCGGCATGGCAAGGGCAGTTTTTTCCAGCTCCGCTTTGTCTGTTCCCACAGCGGCAACAAACTTGTCGCGTATTTTTCCGTTCACCTGTACAACTACTGTTACTTCATCGTCGAGCGTCAGCTGCTCATCGTAAGACGGCCAGCGGCAGGTGGAAACAGATTCCTTGTGGCCCAATTTTTCCCAGAGTTCTTCGCCAAGGTGCGGAGCGTAGGCGCTGATCATAATTACCAGCGGCTCCCAAAGCGTGCGCGGGATCTCTGTAAGTTTTCCAAGTTCGTTGGAATAGATCATCATGGCGCTGATTGCAGTGTTAAAATTGAGGGTCTCCGTGTCTCCTGAAACTTTCTTTATGGTACGGTGCAGGAGTTTTTGCAGCGCAGCGCCGCCGGCTTTTTCGCTTCCGGCAGCCGCCTTGCTCAGAGGTCTTTCTCCTATCGCCCACAGGCGTTCCAAAAAGCGGGACACGCCGACAAGGCCTGCCGTGATCCACGGCTTGCTGACTTCGAGCGGCCCCATAAACATTTCGTAGACCCTCATGGAGTCTGCGCCGTAATCATTAATTATGTCATCGGGGTTAATTACATTGCCGCGGCTCTTGCTCATCTTCTGATTGTCTTCGCCCAGGATCATGCCCTGGTTGATCAGCCGCTGGAAGGGCTCGACAGTGTTTACAATACCGCAGTCATAAAGGACTTTGTGCCAGAAGCGGCTGTACAATAAATGTAATACCGCATGTTCCGCGCCGCCGACATATAGATCCACCGGCATCCAGTAATCAATTTTATCTTTTGCCGCAAGAGCCTTTTCATTGTTTGGATCGAGGTATCGAAGATAGTACCAGCACGAACCCGCCCACTGGGGCATGGTATTTGTTTCCCGCTTTGCCCTGCCGCCGCATTTCGGGCAGGTAGTGTTTACCCATTCTTCAATGCCGGCCAGCGGAGACTCACCTGTTCCAGTCGGGACATAGGTTTTTACCTTCGGCAGTTTCAGCGGAAGCTCGCTCTCCGGCAGGGCAACAATGGCGGAGCCGGCGGCGGCGCATTTCTCGCAATGCACGACGGGAATAGGCTCGCCCCAGTAACGCTGCCGGCTGAAAATCCAGTCGCGCAGCTTGTAGTTCACGGCATGTTTTCCAATGCCCTTTTGTTCAAGCCATTCGGTAATGCGCTTTTTGAATTCGGCAGTGGTCAGGCCATCAAATTGGCCGGAGTTCACCGAGTAACCGTCGGCAGCAGTACACTCCTGCGGCTCACCGGAATAATCTTTTCCAGCTTCCGGCTTTTCTGCGGCCACAACCTGAATGATTGGCAGGGCGAATGTTTTTGCAAAATCCCAGTCCCGTTCATCGTGGGCTGGTACTGCCATAATGGCACCCGTTCCATAGGAAATAAGCACATAGTCCGCAATCCAAATCGGAATCTTTTCGTCATTTACAGGATTTATCGCAAAGGCCCCGCTCCACACGCCGGTCTTTTCCTTGGCGAGGTCGGTGCGTTCCAGGTCGCTCTTTCCGGCGGCTTCTTCGATATATGCCGTTACCGCCTGCTTCTGTTCGGGAGTTGTAATTTTTTCAACCAGCGAATGCTCCGGCGACAGAACCATATAGGTTGCGCCAAAAAGAGTGTCCGGTCTTGTGGTGTAAACTTCAAGCGCATCGGGATGTCCGTCTATTTTAAAAACGACATTGGCGCCTTCGCTGCGGCCTATCCAGTTGCGCTGCATCAGCTTTATCGGTTCAGGCCAATCAAGACTGTCCAGATCGGCGAGCAGCCGCTCGGCATAAGCGGTTATCTTCAGTATCCACTGGCGGATGCGCTTGCGGGTTACTTTTGATCCACAGCGCTCGCAAAGGCCGTCTTTGACTTCTTCGTTGGCGATGCCCGTCTTGCATGAAAGACACCAGTTGATGGGGCTTTCAGCCTCATAGGCCAGGCCCTTTTCAAACAGTTTTAGAAATATCCACTGTGTCCAGCGGTAATAGTCCTCGTCTGATGTATCTACCTCGCGATCCCAATCGTAGGAAAAGCCCAGCGATTTGATCTGAGAGCGGAAGCGTTCTATATTTGCCGCTGTTGTGGCGGCCGGATGAGTGCCCGTTTTGATGGCGTAGTTTTCCGCCGGGAGCCCGAAGGCGTCAAAACCCATTGGGTGCAGCACATTATAGCCGTTCATGCGCAGATAGCGGCAGTAAATGTCGGTCGCGGTATAGCCTTCGGGGTGTCCCACATGAAGGCCCTGCGCTGATGGGTAAGGGAACATATCAAGGACATAACAGCGCCTGTCCTTCGGCACGGACGGATCTTCGGCCGCCTTAAAGGTTTTGTGATCAGCCCAGTATTTCTGCCACTTGGGTTCGATTGTCTCAAAAGGATATTTAGCCATGGTAAGAAATTATATGATATTTAGCGGAAAATGAAAACCGTAATGCCGGTTTTCAGGATTAACAGCCCAAAAAAAACCTTGCCTTCCTGAAATTCCATGGTATGATTAATAAACAATTCCATAATCAGGAGGTATGATAATGGCTTATGCATTTTTAGTCCCGCATTTAACTATCTATGGCGAAAATGCAATGAAAACAGCAATGGTTGAGCTTAAAGCCTTTGGAAAAAAGGCTATGATCGTTACCGATAAGTCCATGGTAGATCTGGGGAATTTAAAAAAATTAACAGATGAACTTGACCAGGTTGGCGTTTCACACCATGTGTATGCAGAGGTGAATGCTGAACCCAACCATACCGTTATTGACGACGGGGTCAAGCTTTATCAAAACGAAAAATGCGATTTCCTTATTGGCCTTGGCGGCGGAAGCCCAATAGACGCCATGAAGGCAATCGCCGCAGTCAGTGCGCAAGGCGGAAGTGTCACAGGCTATTTAGGCAAGGCGCTCGATAAGGACCTGCCCCCCATGTGCGCAATTCCAACAACTGCCGGAACAGGGTCGGAAGCGACAAAATTCTCCATCATTACGAATTCCGACACAAATGTCAAAATGCTTTTGAGCAATCCAAAACTAATGGTTGACCTGGCAATTCTGGAAACCGAGCTTACGGTTACAGCTCCGCCATCGGTAACTGCGGCAACAGGCGTCGATGCGCTTACGCATGCCCTTGAAGCCTTTACCTCGGTTAAGGCAAATGTTATGAGCGAAACATTTGCAGTTTCGGCCCTCAGGAGAATTTACGGAAACCTGCATGAAGCCTTTGTAAACGGCGGCAATATCAATGCCAGAAGAGAAATGCAGCTCGGCTCTTATGAAGCCGGAATTTCTTTCAGCAATGCTTCTGTTACAATCATTCACGGGATGAGCCGCCCCATAGGCGCTCTTTTCCATGTGCCACACGGTATGTCCAACGCAATGCTGTTAAAAACATGCCTTAATTTTTTTAAGTCGGGCGTGGTGGACAAACTATGTGAATTGTCAAAGGTAATTGGAGTTTACAAAGCAGGCATGAGCGCAGAGCAGGGCTCTGAGGCATTTGTCGCCGCTACAAATGATCTTCTTAAATCGCTGAAGATTAAAACCCCAATGGACTATGGCATTAAAAAAGAAGATTTCTTTAAGTACATTCCGAAAATGTCGGAAGATGCCATGGCCAGCGGAAGCCCTTCCAATACAAGAAGGACGCCGACAAAAGAAGATTTGGCAGAACTGTACACAGCATTTTGGAATGATTGTGAGCAAAGAGCATAGCTTACAATAAAAAATTTTTAGGAGGAAGAAAATGGAAAAACTAAAATATGCCTGTAACGGCAAGTGGCTTGATTCAAAAACTGATAAATGGATGGACGTGTATGATCCAAGCAAGGGCGAAGTTATAGCACAGGCGCCATGCTGTACAAAAGAAGAAGTCCAGGCCGTTCTTGACGCCGCACAGGAAGCGTACAAATCCTGGTCGAAGACCCCTGTTATTGGACGAACCCAAATCCTCTACAAATTCCGGGACCTCGTCATAAAAAACATGGAAGACCTTACCAGGATGGTAGCCCGTGAACACGGTAAGATTTGGGCAGAAGCCGAAGGTGATTTGCTAAAGGTCAAAGAACCGGTAGAACTGGCTTGTGGCGCCGCAACACTTATGCAGGGCGAATCATTGACGGAAACCAGCACCGGTTACGATTCCATGATGATACGGGAGCCGATTGGAGTCTTTGCCGGAATTGTGCCTTTCAACTTCCCCGCCATGATCCCTTTTGGCTGGATGACACCACTGTGCATCGCTGCAGGTAACTGCATGGTTTTAAAACTATCAAGCTCCACCCCCATGAGCGGCATAAAGCTTCTTGAACTGCTCATGGAAGCCGGCCTCCCTCCCGGAGTGGTCAGTGTTGTTACAACAGACCGCACAGTAGGCGACCTGTTTTTAACAAGCCCCATAGTAAAAGGCATCACATTTGTTGGAACCACAGAAGTCGGCCTTCAGGTTTATGCAAAAGCAGCGGCACACGGCAAGCGGGTCCAGGCTCAGTGTGAAGCCAAGAACCATGCCCTTGTTATGAACGATGCCGCTCTCGAAAGAACCGCAATGGGCATCATCAACTCCGCCTTTGGCTGTGCCGGCGAACGCTGCATGGCCCTGCCGGTTGTAGTTGCCCAGGAAAGCATTCACGATAAACTTGTTACAGAGATTGTTGAAAAAACTAAAGCCCTTAAGGTTGGCTGCGCTTATGATAAGGCTTCCGGCATGGGCCCGGTGGTAAATAAAAAACACCTGGACAGAATACATGGCTGGATTGAGAAAGGCGTTAAGGAAGGAGCCAAACTTGTGCTTGACGGCCGGGGCGTTAAGGTTCCCGGTTTTGAAAACGGCTTCTTTATCGGCCCGACAATTTTTGACGGTGTAACCGAAGACATGAGCATAGGCCGGGAAGAAATCTTTGGCCCGGTATTGGCAATCAAAAAGGTAAAGACACTTGAGGAAGGGATTAAGCTGATCAATAACAGCCGCTTTGCAAACGGAGCTGTAATCTATACCTCATCAGGCTACGATGCCCGCAATTTCTCGCTGCAGATTGACGGCGGAATGGTAGGCATCAACGTCGGCATCCCCGTGCCGGTTGGAATGTTCCCCTTCTCCGGCCACAAGCAGTCTTTCTTTGGCGACCTGCACTGCCTTGGCAAAGACGGCATACGCTTCTTTACCGAGAGCAAGGTAATTACTTCCACCTGGTTTGATGAGGGATCGGCCTCCAAAAAAGTTGATACCTGGGACGGTTCCATAGGCGGACGCTAAACTTTTACGGATAAAAAAACCGCTCACCCCTTCCGGGGTGAGCGGTTTGGATACTGTTAAATCGCCTCTATTAAAGCGCTTCTACTGCTGCAGCAACTCCCATACCGCCGCCAACACAAAGGGTTGCAAGACCTTTTTTGGCATTCCTTCTCTTTAATTCGTAGAGCAAGGTTACCAGTATTCTTGCGCCTGATGCACCGACAGGGTGCCCCAAAGCAATGGCGCCGCCGTTAACGTTCACACGTCCGGCATCCCACTTCAGTTCCTTTCCAACCGACAGGGCCTGCGCCGCAAATGCTTCGTTCGCTTCGATAAGATCAAAATCGTTGATCGTAAGCGATGCCTTTTTAAGCAGTTTCTGAACAGCCGCAACCGGGCCGATACCCATGATGGAAGGCTCAACTCCTGCCCAGGAGCCCATGACAAAACGTGCCAGGGGTTTTACTCCCAGCTCTTTGGCCTTGTCTGCACTCATGACAACCATTGCCGCGGCGCCGTCGTTAATGCCTGATGCGTTCGCTGCTGTAACAGTGCCGCCGTCGGGTTTGAAGGCAGGTTTTAGGCCAGCCAGGCTTTCGGCGGTAACGCCCTTCCTTGGGAACTCATCAACTTCAAAAGGAACAATATCCTTTTTAACCTTAACAGGGACGGCTACTATTTCATCCTTGAACTTGCCTTCACCCTGGGCCTTTTCGCATTTCTGCTGACTGGAAGCGGCAAACTGATCCTGTTCTGCCCGGCTGATGCTGTATTTGGCAGCAAGGTTTTCTGCAGTGATACCCATGTGATAATTATTGAAGGCTTCCCAAAGGGCGTCATTTACCATCGTATCAATAATTGTTCCGTTACCCATTCGGTAACCGTTTCTGCCCTGGGGAAGAGCATACGGAGTGGCGGTCATGTTCTCGGTGCCTCCGGCTACAATTATGTCTGCCTCACCGGCGGCAATAAGACTGGCCGCAAGGTTAACACATTTTAATCCTGAACCGCAGACATTGTTAACCGTCAGGGCTGGTGCTTCAATGGGAAGCCCGGCCTTTATCATTGCCTGACGCGCCACATTTTGCCCAAGCCCTGCCTGGATAACACAACCCATGAACACTTCCTCGACAAGCTCTGGTTTTACGCCCGCCCTGGCAAGGGCTTCCTTAATAACAATTGCCCCAAGTTCGGCGGCGCCTATATTCGACAATGATCCGTTGAAATTACCAATTGCTGTCCGGCATGCGCCGGCCAATACTACTTCTCTTGCCATTCTTTTCTCCTTATTGCATTGGCTTTAGATTCGGGCTGACAATTACCTTTGCCTCGGTTGCTTCCTGCACCTGCTCCTTTGTAAAATCGGGATGCAGTTCAGTCAGCACAAGCCCTTCGGGTTTTACTTCGAGGACTCCCATTTCGGTAACAATCATGTTAACAACACCTAAAGCGGTATATGGAAGCGTGCATTTTTTCAGGATTTTCGGCGCGCCCTTTTGCGTATGAGTCATCGCAACGATAACCTTTTTCGCACCGACAACAAGATCCATGGCGCCGCCCATTCCGGGAACCATCTTTCCGGGTACGATCCAGTTTGCGAGGTTTCCCTTTTCATCAACTTCCAGCGCGCCCAAAATCGTGGCGTCTACATGGCCGCCGCGGATAATGCCAAAGGATGTGGCGCTGTCAAAAAACATTGCCCCGTTGGTTATTGTTACCGGCTGGCCTCCGGCGTTTACGATATCCACATCCCCGCTTCCCGCAGCGGGAGCCGGACCCATTCCCATAATACCGTTCTCTGACTGGATAATAATGTCAATTCCGGGAGGGAGGAAATTAACAACCATTGTGGGCAGGCCAATACCCAGGTTAACTACGTCGCCGTCTTTAAGTTCTTTGGCAACCCTGGCCGCAATAATATCTTTTACATCTGCCATTTCTTTTCTCCTCCAACGATTGTATTCACGAAAATACCGGAAAGATGAATAGCGTTTGGATCGATACCGCCGGTTTCAACAACCTCGCAGGCGCCCGCAATTACACAATCCGCGGCGGTTGCCATAAGGGTATTGAAGTTTCTGGTCGTCCCGACGAACACGCAACTTCCCTGTTTATCTATCTTGGTTGGCCTTATAAACGCGAAATCCGCACGCAGGGGTTTTTCCAGCAGATAATCCCTGCCATCAACATTTATTGTTTGTTTGCCGTCGGCAACTATGGTTCCGACGCCTGTGGGGGTAAGAAAGCCGCCCAGGCCTGCGCCGCCTGCCCTTATCCGCTCGGCAAGTGTTCCCTGGGGAACCAGAATAACTTCCATCTTGTCCGCTTCAACATCCGTGTTCATGCGCCTGGCAACTTCGGGGTTAAGTCCAACATGGGAAGCGATCAAGCGTTTAACCTGTCCGTTGGCTATGAGTTTGCCAACACCCCTGTCGGGATACCCTCCGTCGTTACAAATTATTGTAAGATTCTTAACGCCTTTTTTAACCAGTGCATCAATCAGAATCTCCGCCGTTCCGCAGGCCATAAAGCCGCCAACCATGATGACAGAGCCGTCCTTTACCGGGGCTACGGCCTCATCTGCCGAATTTTTTATTTTGTTCAGCATTCCTGCCTCCTTCTATAAACAAACTACACCCGTCCGAAAAGGCGAGTGCAGCCGTGAATTATTGAGCCTCATACGAGGCTTGCGTCTAATAAGAACCTTTCAATATCTAGAGTGTGAATCCCCAAACCAATGCCAACAGCATCGAGAAGAAGGTCGGGATCAAACAGGTAGTAACGAACACGCCCTTATAGGATTCTTTGTGAGTACAATGAGAAACAGCCAGCAAGGTAAGTACCGCGCCGTTATGTGGCAGAGTGTCCAAACCTCCCGATGACTGGGAAGCAACACGGTGCAGCATCTGGGCAATCTCATCTGTCCTGGCTGCCACGCCGCCCGCCAGAGCATTGGCTTTTTCCAAATACTGGGGCCCAAGAGCGCTAAGGGCAATTGACATACCTCCCGATGCGGAGCCCGTAGCACCGGCCAATACATTGACCGCCACAGACTGGGAGAAAAGGATATTACCGGGCATGTTCATCATTCCGCTGGTAAGAGCCGCAAAGCCGGGAACCAAACGCACAACAGAGCCGAAACCTACCGCGCAGGAGGTGTTCATAATTGCCGTCAACGATCCGTTGGCACCCGAAGAAATTGCCGGAGCCAATATCTTCCATTGCTGGATATTCATGAGACAGCAGAGAACAATACCTGAAAGCAGGGATACAACGATGTGCTGCTTAAAAACATTGAGAACCAAAACAACGGTTACTATTGGCAGCAAGCCGGCCAGCCAGTGCCACTTGGGAAGTGAATCACTCTTTGTACCTTCCACAAATTGGGGATCTTCTGCAAAAAGCAGATTATTTTTGCGGGCATTTCTAACTTCCCACTCCAGGTAAAGGTAACCCGGAATACCAATAACAAGCATACCTACAATTGACAGAGGTACAGCAGCCATGGGAGTCGTATTATAGAAACTCATGGGAAGCAGGTTCTGAATTTGCGGAGTACCCGGTACAGTAGTCATGGTAATACCGAAAGCTCCAAAAGCAATTGCTCCCGGCAGAAGCGTCCTGGGCAGATTCGCCGCACGGTAAATCGCATAACCCATGGGATAAATAACGAATACAACTACAAAGAGGGAGATACCGCCGTAGGTCATGAGCATACATGGAAGCACGACTGCAAGAACAGCCCGCTTGGGTCCGATAACTTTAACCAGAGCGTTCGCGAGAGATCGCGCCGAACCGGTCATATCCATTACCTTTCCGTAGACAGCGCCAAGGAAGAAGGCCGGGAACCACTGGACGAAATACTCGGCGGCGCCGCGCATATAACTTCCCTGGTAAGCTCCGTCGGCAGTCCTGCCGAAGGCAATGTAGGTTTGAATGATGTTCATTCCACTAAGAAGCGCAACAAAGGCGGCGCAGAGGGGTGCCACCCAGATGATGGAATGCCCCCGGTAGGCCAGGAACATTAAAAGCCCCAGACCAAGAAAGATAGAAACCAAAGAAAGACTCATAAAAGATCTCCTTTTATAAAAAATACTGCCCCGTCATACGACAGGGCAAAACATGCAATTATCCGGCAGTCCAACCTCCGTCTATCGGAATCAGAGCGCCTGTAATTCCCGCTGCGGCATCGGAGCAGAGGAATTTAACAATATCAGCAATCGTTGAAGGTTCAAGGAGCTTCTTGATACTGGACTTAACCAGCATGATATCCGTGATAACCTTTTCGGCCGGTATGTTGTGGGTTTTTGCCTGGGCTTCAATCTGATTATCCACCAAAGGCGTTCTTACATAGGCGGGACAAATTGAATTAACTGTAATACCATGGGGGCCGCCCTCAAGGCCGGCGCACTTGGTAAGACCTGAAAGACCATGTTTTGCCGAAACATAGGCAGATTTGAATTCAGAGGCTACAAGCCCGTGTATTGAATTCAGATTGATTACCCTGCCCCAGCCGTTTGCCTTCATGGACTTCCACACATACTTGGTGCAATAGAACGGCGCATTAAGCATAAGGTTGATCATAAACTCCCACTTGTCTTCCGGAAAATCCTCGATGGGAGATACGGTCTGTATTCCCGCAACATTCACGAGAATATCTACCCTGTTGTGTTTTTGAAGGGCAAAATCCACCAAAGCCTTACAGCCGTCTCTTTTGCTCAAATCCACCGCGATGCAGGAAGCGTTGATTTTTCCCGCTTCTTCCTTCAGCTTTGCTTCGCTGACGTCAGCCATGACAACTGTGGCCCCGTCCTTAGCCAGGGACTGGGATATTGCCAGCCCAATTCCGCTGGCGCCACCGGTCACGATCGCTACTTTCCCTTTAACCATAAATTCCTCCTGATTTTTTTAGGTCGGATTCTTCGGATAGCAAGAATTTCCGCCACTTTTTAAGATGCTAAGGAATTTTAACCCCTAAATCAGAATACCGCAAGAAAAATATTACTGATTTGAAATACTTTTCAATTTTGAATACTAATACGCTATATATAGCGGGTACATCGGCAAAATACCACTATATATAGCGTATATTTTTGCTCAAATATACGGCAAAAGGCTAAAATTCGCTCTTGACCTGGCAGATAATCCATGCAAACAATTAATTATGGATTTGGAGTTCTTTTCCCAATCTCTGGCAGAAATTTGCGCCCATTCCCTTGTGTCGCCGGGGCGTTCCCTGCGCCCGGTCGTAATTGCCAATCCGAAAGCTGGCGGATTTACAATCCATTCCAGATGGAATGAGCATCTAAAAACCCTGCATGAATACAGACAAAAGGCCGCCCTAAATCCGCTGCGAAAAATTTACGGCGGAAGCGACTTAATTCTTACAGATGGAAAGGGCTCGGCGGAAAAAATTACCCTGTCCCTTATAAAGGAGGCTGAAAAAGACCCCGCTCCTTTCTACCTTATCATTACCGCGGGCGGCGACGGGACAAGCCTTGAAGTATTATCCGGCATGTATAATGCGCCTGCCCACATACGTTCCAATTTTGCCGTATTGCGGCTTCCCATGGGAACCGGTAACGACAGCGCCGACAGCATTCATCTGGCAGGCGCCCTCGACTTGTTGATAAACCCCGCCCATGTAAAGTTTGCGCCCGCACTGCGCCTTGTTACTGCCCCCGGCGGTGCGGCCTGTAAAAAAGGAAGCGGCCTGGCTTTCAACATACTGTCTGTAGGGCTCGACGCCTATGTAACCCACATGGCCAACATAATGAAGGGAAAATTCCCGGGAAATTCCTACAAACTTTGGGTAGACATTGCCGCCATTTTCTATGACAGGGTTTACAAGGTTGATTATATTGATGTCCGCCTACTTGACCAGCAAAACAGGGAAATCCGTTCTTTCAGGGAAAAATTGCTGCTCCTGGCAATGGGAGTTTCCGGCATGCGGACATACGGCGCCGGTAAAAAGATACTTCCCGATGAACATAATGTCTGCGCTATAAAGCAAACATCCCTGTTTGGCAAGATTGCAATAAAAAAACTCGTTGTATCAGGCATGCATACAAGCCATAAGGATGCAATGTTTTTAAATGCCCACAGGGTTGAATTTTCGGGGAGCAGCCCAATTCTCGTCCAGATGGACGGCGAAACCATGCTCCTGCAGCCTGAGGATTTCCCGGCGGCAATAGAGCTTACAGCGCCCGTAATTCCGCTTTTGTGCGCATCCTAGCGATTGCGCCTTTCCTCCTCGGTTTTACATTCGATGCACATTAATGCGTAGGGAATAGCCTGCAGCCTGTCCGATGGTATCTTTACAGAGCATTTAATGCAAAGACCGTACTTGCCCTGCTTGATCCTTGTAAGGGCGGATTCTATCAATTTGAGCCGCTTCAGCTCCTGCGAACCGATTGCTTCTATCATTTTACGGTCGATATCGTCAGAAGCGACATCAACAAGGTCTTTGGGGTCCATTCCCTCCACAATTTCCTTAAAATCATTGCTGCTGGCTATCAAATTTTCAACGATTTCTGATTTTAATTTTAAAAGAGATTTTTCCATATTTTCGATAAATTCCTGATCAATCGGAACGCTCTTTTTCTTCTTTTTGCTGGTTGCCGCCATTTTATTATCTCCCTTTTAAGTGACGTTTTTTACTGCCGCACACTTTAACTGTATAATCCAGCGTACATTGACGCAAGTTTTGAATTTTGTCAAGTGGGCTTTTCCACGACTATGGCAGCGGCCAAAATGCATATTTAAATATTCCTGGGGTCCCGTCCGGTGAACTCGCGTCCCTCGTTCGAGGGCCCGCAGTTCACCGGACACCCCATGTTAAATTTATTTATGCATTTTGGCATTGCCGCAGCAGTGGAACGCTTGCGTAGGGGCACACATTTCTGAAATTGCCATAGTAGTGAAACGCTGGCGTAGGGGGAAACTGGATAATCATTATATACTTGCAAATCATTCGTAAAACCAGCATACTTATAGCAGAGGTAATTAAGTGGCAAATAAAGTCAAGCCAGTACAGCCCACGGAAATAAAAAACAAAAAAATTGCCCGCGAAGTAATTGAACATATCCGCAAGCCCATACCACCATCGGTGTACGAGCGTCATAAACAGAATGCCGAGTACTTTAACAAGATGTTCCGGAAATGAACCGTAGGATTAATATAGTCCCAAGTAACGCACCAGAATATTTTTATTTTCAGGTATTGACATATTCAGCGTCTTTGGGCTCTTTTGATTGTGGAATACCAGAATATAATGATTACTTGACTATTGATGCCTTTCGATCCATGAGCGACCATATCGCGTTGACATGGTTGCTTACTGAGCGGATAACATATCAAATAACTGCCTATATGTCTCTCATCATGGACGCAATAAAACTGTCATTTACCGAAAAAGAACTCCACCGCCTCAATTACCCCTTTCGTACCATTCCCTCCATGAAAATAGCGAAACTGGCAGTTGACATTCATTTTTCAGAAAAATACAAAGGTATCGGTACATACATGATTGACAGTGCAAAACATCTGGCTTTATCATGCAACGAAACCCATTGCGCAGCCCGCTTTCTAACGGTTGACGCCGACATTGAACATGACCAAGGTATCCTTGCTTTCTATAAAAAAAACGGATTCATCCCAAATACCGAACTATACAATAAAAACCGCAGTACAGTTAGTATGAGAAAAGATATCTATGAAGACTAGTCCCATGTTACAAGAAGGCACCATGTTAAAAAAAGCAATTATTTTTCTGGCCGGGGGTTTTGAAGAGGTGGAGGCGGTTACGCCCATTGACTATCTTCGCAGGGCAGGCGTGGAAGTAACCATCGCCGCGGCCGGCCTGGAAGGCGGCCAGGTTTGCGTGAAGGGCGCGCGGGGCATTACTGTCTGCACTGATGTCGCTCTGGCAGAGCTTGTTAAACAGGGCAAACTGAAAGCCGATTGCTGGGACGCTGCAATAGTTCCCGGCGGAATGCCAGGTGCGGCAAACCTGGCCGCCTGCGAAGAGATCGGCGCCTTTCTTAAAGAAATGGCCGCGGCGGGGAAATTTATCTGCGCCATCTGCGCTTCGCCGGCGGTTGTTCTTGCGCCGCTTGGCATTCTTTCTGGAAAAAACTTTACCTGTTATCCGGGGCTGGAAGAAAAAGTGAAAAACGGCAGACACTCAACTGATCGTGTGGTGATTGACGGCAATATTATTACCAGCCGGGGCGCGGGAACAGCCGGCGAGTTTGCCATTGCCATTATTGCAAATTTACTCGACGAAGCCGCCGCAAAAAAAACAGCCGCTTCGGTTCTGGTAGTACCCGAAAAGAATAATTAACCACCAACCATACAAAAGGCGCAACCCGACTGGTGTTTTCCGGAATCCGAGGCGCTTCAACGGCGATACGTAAACAGACCTGTTAGGCGATGTAAAATATGTTACAAAGCATCACGCCAAGGACATGGTGGCGTCCTTTATTTAATCGTCACCATCCCAATCAATAATGTTAGGATCACCGCCATCTAAAGTTGCAATGCCGTCAGTAAAGGTTATAGAAACTTCATCATTGGCAACCCAATTATCAGGGTGATTAGTCCATGTTGCTGGTATAACATTACTGCTCATGATTACTATATCCATATCGAGTGTAATGTTTCCGCTAAATTCAGTTACTGATTGAAAGTCAGGTGTAGAGTAAATTGGCATTACCACTTCGCCAGCTGTGATTTTTACCGCTTCTACGGTCGTGGAACTGGTTGCTATTCCACCAAAGAGCATAATAACTCCTTTTTCAAAAAACTCCCATGTCGTATGGGCAAAAGCGTAATTATCATTGTAATTGCTAAGACCAGTAATGGTCAGTTTTCCATTGGTTGTGGGAGGGTCGTTACCTAACCGTTTAGTTCCATAAAACGTTCCAGTAACCGGATTAGGCGAAACTAAATACATAGTCATCGTTGAATCGGATGTAAGGGCGAACATTCCTATGTTTTCCCCATAGGTGGTGCTGAAAATTTCCCCGTAATTTCCTGTAAGCGTATACGTCCCACTGTCGCTATAATCTGTACCTAAAGTAAAAGTCCATGTTTGACCTCCTGAGAAAATTGCTTCAACGATTCCTGTTCCTATGTCTGTGTCCCACGTTCCTTCTGGGGAAATAATTCCATCAGTTCCATTGTCAGGAGCAAAAACGGCAAAAAGCACTGTATTTGTACTAATGTTGAATGTGTATGAAACGATTGTTGAAACAGAACCCATACCGGCTATATTATTTGACCACTTTACGAAATGGTAATTTGCAGACGGATTAGCCGTAACAGTAACACTGGTCCCTTGAGCGTTTCCAGTGGGGCTGCCGCTTGTAATTACTACAGACCCCATTGCTTGAGATCCATCCGCTACGGCAATAGAAAGGGTGAACAAATTACCTTTGTCATTGCTATCCGTTGAGCCATTATCACACCCAACAGCCGTCATTCCGAATACCAGCACCATTGCCAGTATTCCCAACCAGAACATTTTTTTGTTTGCCATTGATTTTTCCTTAAACATGCAAATTCCAAGATTTTAGCCAAATTCTTATATTTCTATTGGCTAATGTCCTTAATTTATAAGATTATTCTACACCTGTCAATCCAATAGCATAATAAATTATCTGTGAGGTTAATATATGACAGAAAAGGATTTGAGGGCCATTCTAAGCCAAAATATCAGGAGATTTAGGGGTTATCGTAAATTATCGCAGGCTGATTTTGCAGAAAAAGTAGATATATCCATACCTTTCCTTAGCGACATTGAAAATGGTAAAAAATGGCTCTCTCCAACTACCTTAGTAAAAATTGCAGATGCTTTAAATATTAACGTCTATGAATTGTTAAAACCTGAAACTATTATTCCTGACAATGCTGTTAATATATTAGAAAAATATACAGCCGATATTTATCAGATATTTGGAGATGCCTTAAATAACATTCAAAACGATTATCTTAAAAAAATTAAGAATAATAAAATTACTATTTAATCAATAATTTCATATTTTATGTCACATAACGTTCTAGGTTGGCGACGTTCCAGCTTCGTCTGGTTGAAGGCTGAATAGGCGGCGTAGCGTAAACCGTTTGTTATATGCCGTAAAATCTGTTTCATTACAATATAATGAAACTGCATATATTTATGGCGACTGTTTTGTAAGATCCACCGTGCCTAGATCAATCGCTTGGGCATTTTCTAGACTGGTGATATGCCTTGGCGTATTAGCACTTGGATACCAAACCGAATAGCTTCTACTGTCCATGTGATTGTTATTGTATTCGACATACAAAGTGAATCTTAACCATGCCGGGAAAAAATCTTCTCTTTCTTTACCTGTATACCAGACAAGTTCCTGAAGAGGAATTTTCCAGGAGAGGTTGTCCGGGGGCACTTTACGAAAATCTACCCCATTAGCAATATTTGTACCGTTATGCCAAATATCTGTATCTGGATATATGAATACCTGGACTGTGGAAGCGTCAACGATAACAAATACTCCTGTTACATCGGTATCGGTGGGTATATTGGTAAGGCTAATCGTACCACGGATAGCAGGAATAGCGGGAACTGCTTCTTTATGCACTAGTAACGCACCTGCTGCCGGAATATTTGTTATTGCGAATTCAATTGATATACCAGCCATTTGATAAATATAATTATAATCCTCATCAGAACCGGCTGAGTAAATATCAAATGATCCTGACCCTGTCCATAACGTTTGTCCCCCAGAAATTAAACTAGACGCTGTATATAAAGGAGCTGTTGCTGTATAAAGCATTCCATTCTGAACAGGCCTTTCCATTTTTCTAAAAGTATTACCAGCTACCGCATTTGTTATAGATGTAGAGCCAGCCTTTACAGTTATTATTTCGGTCTCTACAGTAGCCCATGGTGTTCCGGCAGGATATATGAATATAAATCCGTTAGAATCGTTTTCATGTTCACCCATTAAATTCGAGCTAATGCCGTAAAAAATAAGAGTTTTAGGGACATTTACATCACCTCCTGATGCTTTTATATAGCCGCAAATGATACATATATCATTACTAAAATTATGGTCAGCAACAGCACTTTGATCGCCACAACTACATTCGTGCCAATGCTTGTCTACGCTTATTTTCCATGATGTGCTGTAATCATGGCTGTGGCTAGCATTTGTTGCAGGTATAGTCTGGGATTCGAGATATTTACATACAGCACATTCCAATATTTTGAAGCCGTCACTTGATTCGGTAGCTGCAGTAGTTAATAAGTCTATTAAGGTATGGGATCCAATGTCGTTTTTATCACCACAAGTACATTCATGCCAATGCTCATCTTTGTCTGTTTTCCATAATGTTCCAAACGAATGATTATGCGTATTATTTCCACTACCATTATCACAACCATTAACAATGAATCCGAATGCCAGTATCATTACCAGCCATAATTTAAAATTTGCCATTATTTTCTCCTTTTTTTGGTAACCATTATTTTTTTTATATCATTTTTTTAATCATTTTTCAAGTTATTTTTCCTTAAAATAACAATATTTCTGATTTTATGGCATATAACGTTCTAGATTGACGACGTTTGGGGCAGGTAATAGGGCATTGCATAGCAATGACCCCTGCCCCAAATGTGGCGGAGACAAAACCGCACAAAGGGCGAAGCCCGACTGCGGTTTTTCTTAGCCCAAGCCGCTTCATCGGCGAAGCGTAAACAGACTGTAGAGCCTAAGCCGGACTTGCCGTTTTTCAGGCAGGCTTATAAGGTGGCTCGGAATTGTCAGCCATCGACTGCCAATAATTCCGCCTGTTAATATATGCAGTATGCATTTTATTCCTGCGTTCTGCAAGCC
>WRLP01000028.1 GCA_009777535.1 Treponema sp. | reverse complement strand
TGACTGGTCTCTTACAGGTTACCATACTTCCGCCTCCTTTGTCAATAGTACTGTTTCTCATAATCTACTCCTTTACTTTAATGGTTTATAACCCGCGAAATAATTGCAGGTTATTTTTCGGAAACTTCAGTTTCTGAAAAATTTCCTTATAAACTGTATTTTCGCACCGTTTCAACGAAACGGGAGAAAATGCAAGACCTAGTCAGGAAGCAACCGGCTTCCTTACCAGACCCATTATATCACATTATTAGCAAAAAAAATTAGCCTTTTGGCTAAAAATTAACAAAAAAAATTGAGTTTTTTTTACCACGAACCACACGAACAAACACCCCTTTGGTTGAGGCTCTATGGTTTCTAAAGCCAAGGCAAGTGCAGCTTTTTACTATTAATTGTCCTCTTTCTTTCTGCCGAATATCGGGACAAAATATTTTTCCATTTGTATTTTTTTTAACAGTATTTTAAGTGCAAAACGGTATGCAAAAAAAGAAATTATAACAGCGGCGATAAAACTTATGGCAACGCCCCAAAGACGGCCTTCTTCCGGCAGCAGGGGCATAATATATTTAACAAAAAGCACTATCAGTAAAAAAAAACTTACCACGGTAACAATCATGTTAAACAGGGTCGCCCCCAGGATAAATAAAAGCGTGTTGGTCTTTTTGTTCATTTGCCCTCCTCTGCGGGTTTCTTTGGAGAGGTAAACAAAATTGTAATAAACAACAGAATGCAGCTTACAACAACGCATGAGTCCGCGATATTAAAAGTGGGCCAGCGCTCAAAGCCGAATATCCCGTAAAATTTTACACTGATAAAATCCACCACGCCGTCCGGACGGAATATTCGATCGATAATGTTTCCTATTCCGCCGCCCAGTATCCCCGCTACTGCCCAGCGCTGCAGGCGGCTGAACTCATCGGTTTTAAGGTAGTACCAAAGCAAAAATCCCAAAACCAGCACAGGAACCACAATGAAAAGCACAGGCCTCAGCGGAGCGGGAATTCCCTGCCCAAGACTAAAGGCAATCACTTTATTTCTGACATGATAAATATGAAGAATGTCATTGTTAAAAACATCTTTAATAAAAGAACCCTCCACAGGCCAGTTTTTTACAATAAATGATTTTACAAGCTGATCTGCTAAAACAACAAATCCGGTAAAAAACAAAGGCAGAACACGCACCTTATCCAATTTCATCATGGCTCCTGTTATAATCCTGTGGGTACATCAATAAATTCAACGTCAATTTTAAGTTCGGCGGCGCAATGCTGCATAACAGAACGTACGCCCCAAACCTCGGTACTATAGTGGCCGCCGGCTATCATGTTGAGTTTTCCCTCCAGGCAGTCATGGTAAACGGTGTGGGAATTTTCGCCTGTAACAAACAGGTCGATGCCTTCATCAATTGCCTGCCTGGCATCACCGGAAGCGCCGCCGGAAACAACCGCACAGCTTGTGTTTTCTTTTTTTCCGAACGGATACACGCCCAGCGGCGGCCTGTCCATAAAACTGATTTTTTTTACGGCGTCATCAATTGTTAACGGAACGGTGAATGTTCCCTTGCAGCCGATTTTTTTTCCATGGTGAATGCCGAAGGGCTCAATGTTTTTAAGGCCCAGCATGCCGGCCAGCGCTGCATTGTTTCCGAACTGCGGATGCTGATCCAGCGGCAAATGTACAGCGTAAAGACAGATATTGTTATCCAGAAGAAACTTAATCCTGCTCCTTGTATTTCCGGTTAACGGAAGTGAAGAACCCCAAAGCAAACCGTGATGCACAAAGAGCATTCCCGCCCCCGCACCGGCGGCTCTCTTAAAAGTCTCCAGGCCGGCATCCACCCCAAAAGCTATTTTACGTATATCCGAGCCGTCATTATCAACCTGAATTCCGTTATGGGAATTATCGGCAGAAGAAAAACCCTCGATATCGAGAAAAGATTTAAAGAATTTATCCAGACTGCCGCTGTTCAGAGCATTGTTCATTTTTGCAGTATACAGCGAAAGACGGGGCTTGACCACCCCAAAACCGGAAATTGACATTTAATTACCATTGTTATACTATTGCATATAGGGGAAAGGAGAATGATTTCTTGACCACCGGGCAGAAAACAATTTTTCTCGTTGACGATGATATAACGAATTTAACGATGGGCAACGACACGCTCAGCAAATTTTATAATGTTTTTACCTTCGATTCCGGCCGGCGCCTGATGAAAATGCTGGAAAAGCACATTCCCGATCTGATTCTTTTGGATGTAGAAATGCCGGAAATGAACGGCTACGAAGTTATCAGGCTCCTGAAAAATGCGGGCAAGACCATAAATATACCTGTTATTTTTCTTACATCGCACAGCGATATGGAAAACGAGCTGAAGGGGTTATCTCTGGGCGCAGTAGACTACATAATAAAGCCGTTTTCTCCGCCGCTGTTGTTAAAGCGCATCGAAATACACTTGCTTGTCGACGCCCAAAAACGGGAACTTATCAACTTTAACAATAATCTGCAGGGAATGGTGGAAGAAAAAACCAGAACGGTTGTTGAATTAAAAAACGCCGTTCTTAAAACAATGGCCGAGCTTGTGGACTGCCGCGACGATATTACCGGCGGGCACATAGAAAGAACTCAGTACTATTTAAGCATATTGCTTGATGCGCTGAAAAGCGACGGTCTGTATGCCGAAGAAACATCAACCTGGGACATGGATTTTATTCTGCAGTCGGCGCAGCTTCACGATGTCGGGAAAATCGCAATCAGCGACAATATTCTTAAAAAACAGGGCAGGCTGACCGGCGAAGAATTTGAAGAAATTAAATTGCACGTAACGTTCGGGGAAATGATAATAGAAAAAATCAAGGAAAATACAACAGAACATATTTTTTTGGATCAGGCAAAAACGCTGGTTTCCACACACCACGAAAAATGGAACGGAACGGGCTATCCAAGGGGGCTGAAAGGAAAAGAAATACCCCTTCTTGGACGGTTGATGGCAATCGCCGATGTATATGACGCCCTTGTCTCCGAAAGACCGTATAAAAAACCGATTTCGCATGAGCAGGCCGTAAATATAATTTCAACTGACAACGGAATTTTTTTCGATCCTTCCCTGATCGGCATATTTCTGGGCGTTTCCGACAAGTTTTATAATGTGACAGTGCAGGGAGAGTCAGGCAGTCCCGAGAAAGACAAAAGCGCTTTTCAGCGCTATTTTAGGTAGAGGGCCCGGCTCTAAAAATAAACGAAAGTTTTTTATCAGTATTGATAAAGGCTATATTAGGCAAATTTTTGCTAAAACAGAAAACGGAGGATTAAAATGGAAAATGTATTCATGAGCGGCAAGGATCACGGCAGTTTTACATGGTCAAATATCGGCAACATTAAGGAAGGCCGGGGAAGTCTGGGCGAAGAAATGCCGGTGCTGGTTTACAGGCTGATGCAGTTTACCATGCTGGACATTCTTACAAAGGAATTCGGCAGGACAAAGGCGGACGAATACTACCGCAAGGCAGGTCATCTGGCCGGAGTAGAATTTGCCCGTAACGCAATGGACTTAAAGGTAGACTTAAACATTTTTGTCGCCAATCTGCAGAAAATCCTGGAAGACCTGAAGGTCGGAATACTTCGCATTGAATCGGTTAACGAGGGTGCAAAAGAAATTATTCTTACAGTAGCCGAAGACCTCGATTGCAGCGGACTGCCGATAACCGGTGAAAATGTATGCGTTTACGACGAAGGGTTTATCGCCGGCATTCTCGAAGCGTATACAGGCAAGCCGTACTCGGTACGCGAGGTTGACTGCTGGGCGAGCGGAGACAGAGTCTGCCGGTTCAAGTGTTTGGCAGCCTGATAAAAAACCTGTTTTATGCAGAAAGCCGCGCTGAAATTGAAAGAAGAGCACGACTCGTTAAAGCCGGTTGCAGATGCGCTTTTCACGTATCTGCACGACATAATTTACAAGCCATCGGACGCTTTTCTGGATACTGAAAGCCTGCCGGAAGCATTCCGGAACTTTGGGAAAGGACTTCAGTATTTTTGCACCAGCGTTTCCCAGGCAAGGGCTTTTGCCAAAGAGCTGGCGACAGGCAACCTGAATTGCACCCAGCCGCCGCGGTATAACGAAATTGCTTCTCCGTTAAAAGCGTTACACGCATCGCTCAAACATCTTACATGGCAGTCCCAGCAGGTTGCAAAGGGCGATTACAATCAGCGCGTTAATTTTATGGGTGATTTTTCGCAGGCATTTAACAACATGATCGAAAAACTGGATCAGCAGCGGAAAATCACCCTGAATGAAAAAACAATGCTGGAAATGTACGTTCAATTGATACTTGAATACTGCCCGAATCCCATCTTATTGTTTGACAGCCGGGGGAAACTGATATTTTCAAGCAGCTCTTTCTCCCTGTATTTCGATTCCGTTGAAATCGGCAATATTCTGGGAAAAAATATCAATGAATTGTTTGAACCATATTTTTCCCACGACTCCCTGAGGGAAATCGAAGATTTGTATATAATCTCAACCGCCGAAAAACAGATATTGTATACCACACAGGAATATTTTTCCGGCAGCCATGAATCCAGGGGATTTCTGGGAATACAAATGACGCCTGTGCGGGATTCACAGGGAGAATCCAGCGGCACAATGGTGTTTCTTATTGATTTAACCGAAACCATTAACGCACAGCACGAAGCCGAACGCTCCCGCGAGCTGGCCGAGCAGTCGTCCCGTTCCAAATCAATTTTTCTCGCCAAAATGAGCCACGAAATCCGCACCCCGATGAATGCCATTATCGGAATGGCCGAACTCGCATTACGTGAAAATATTCCGCCGGCGGCACGGGAGCAGATTCTTACAATAAAGCAGGCGGGATCAGACCTCCTTTCCATGATAAACGATATTTGGAATTTTTCAAAAATCGATGCCGGTGACATGGAAATCGTCCGGGAAGAACACGAATTTTCACCTTCGCCATCCGGCGATATTAATGCCGCCGGCGAAGTTGCCGCAAAAGCCGCGAAGGGCTTTTTTATCAACTTTACCGCACAGGAAGCAAAAGTACTGATAGTAGATGACATCGCAACAAATTTACAGGTAGCCAGGGGGCTGCTGCTGCCATACGGAATGGAAATAACCCTTTGCAACAGCGGCCCGGAGGCGATCGAAGCGGTAAAAGCCGTTCGTTACGATCTGATATTTATGGATCATATGATGCCGGAAATGGACGGCGTTGAAACGGTAGCATATATCAGAACGCTTAAAGACAAAGACCGGTATTTTGAAGAACTACCCATTGTTGCGTTATCGGCCAATGCGGTTTCGGGCACCAGAGAAATGTTTTTGAATAACGGTTTTAACGATTATTTATCCAAACCCATTGATACGGTCAAGCTGGACTCCATCTTGTCGAAATGGATTCCAAAAGAAAAGCAAATAAAATCCTCCGTAGAAATTTTATCCGGCGCCGAAGCGGAAAAAATCAGCGTAGGCAAAAACATGGAATACAGGGGCCTGGACACCGAAAAAGGCATCGCCATGACAGGCGGAGATTCAAAAAACTATTTAAAAATGCTCGGCGTTTTTTACAGGGACGGAATAAAAAAAATCACGGAAATACAAGACTGCATAGAATCGAATAACATGTCTTTATATATAATTTACGTCCATGGGATTAAAAGCGCATTGGCCATTATCGGAGCGCAGGAACTGTCTGACAGGGCCAGGGCGCTTGAGATGGCGGGGAAACAGGAAAACCAGGCCTTTATTCAGGCCAATACCTCTGAATTTCTGCAGGAGCTTAAAAAGCTTCTTGATCATATCGACGCTATCCTGTCAGAAGAAAACAGCGCGGCTCAGGACAGTTCCAGAGATATGAATTTACTGAAAAAACTGCTGTCCGAACTTAAAACAGCTCTGGATAATTTTGATTCAGCGGTGATAAATAAAACAGCGGACGCCCTGCAGGAATTCACTCATGCATCTGACATAGGCGACGCTGTTAAAAACATTCTTCAATACAGGCTGGTCGGTGATTATGACGGCGCCGCTGCGCTGATCGATTCAATTTTACAGACTAGCAAAAACCCTCCTTTTCACCGATAATTAAAATTCAGGAGTTTATAATGAGCGATAAAGGATCCCGCTTTGGGAAATTACCCCTTTCATGGGTTTGGATCGCCGCCACCGCGGTTCTCTGCGCAGCGTTTGCATTTGCACTCGTTCCCGGAGCGGCAGCCCAGGGCAGCGGCGACTCAAATTCCGCGGCAAACATACAATCGCAAAACACGCAGGTTCGCAGATATTCGGCAATCATTCAGAATGTGTTTGACTTTGTCCAGCGCCATTATGTGGAAGAACCCGATCCAAGGGTGATTTTCGAAGGGGCCATGCATGGAATGTTAAATGCCCTGGGAGACCCTTATTCATCATTTATGTCTGAATCCGATATGAAGGATATAAACGATACTACCCAGGGGAGCTTCGGCGGTGTCGGCTTGTATATAAATAAACCAATAGGTGAAAGAGCGGCCGACGGGAGTCCCGCCTATGTGGAAGTGGCCTCCCCCATAGAGGACACTCCCGGCTGGAGAGCCGGAATAAATCCGGGCGATTTTATTATCGAGATCGATGGTGAGCCTACGGATAAACTCAGCATGGACGAAGTGCTGGCAAGGCTCAGGGGAGCGCCCGGAATTGATGTGCATCTGTTAATCCGGCGGGGAGAGCGGCTGGAGTTTCCTGTAATCATTACCAGGGCGATCATCGAAGTGCCCACCGCAAAATACGCCATGATTGGTGACACCGGCTACCTGAAACTGCTTACCTTTACTCCCATGACAGCCGACAGGGCAAGAGACGCCATAAATGAATTCAGATCCAGAAACTACAAAAGCATGATCCTGGATCTGCGGAACAATTACGGCGGCCTTCTTGATTCGGCTGTGGAAATTTCCAGCCTTTTCCTTGACGGCGGACTTGTTGTCAGTACCAGATCCCGCATACCTTCCGAAACCCGCAATTTCAACGCCAGACGATCCCAGGTAGTATCTACCGATATTCCGGTTATCGTATTGATCAACAGGGGTTCTGCTTCCGCATCAGAGATTGTCGCCGGAGCGTTAAAAGACAGGGGACGTGCCTACCTTGTCGGGGAGAAAACATTCGGCAAGGGTTCGGTTCAACAGGTATATCCCCTGGAAGGAGTGGGGTTCAAAATAACAACTGCACATTACTATACGCCCAGCGATATGAATATCGACAAAATCGGAATCCCGCCTGACCGTGAGGTGAAATTTCCCGAATATACTGATATCGAAATTGAAAAATTAGGCGAGCTTATCAGTGCAAATAAAATTCCCGGTTTTGTCAAGGAAAACCCGAATGCTACGGCGGCCCAGGTTGAAACCTTTGCCCAAAACCTGGTTCGGGAGTATCAGCTTAATTTATCATTACTGAAAAGACTGATTCGAAACGAACAAAACCGCACCAGCATTGCCCCTGTTTATGACATGGAATACGATGTTCAGCTTATTGAAGCGGTAAATATTTTACAGAGCGGCGCCTATCCCGGCCTGATGCCTACCAAAACCCTGAAGGCCATTCAGGAAGATACTTCGAACGATCTGCCCCTGGCTTCCTGAAATTGAAGCGTTTTATTCTTGACTGCGAGCCGGATAAGAACAACATTATCCGGCTGCGGGGCGATGATTACCGCTACCTTGCAAAGAGCAGGCGGCTGGCAGCCGGAGAGTTTTTCCCGGCCGTGCTTCCAGGCGGCGGCAATGTCCGCGTTCAGGTACAGTCCATAGACGGCGGTGTACTGGTCGGAAAATGTTCGACGGAAGCGGCAATGAACACCGCCGGGCAGGATTCACCCCTGCCCAATATCATTTTGTTTCAGGCAATGCCCAAGGGCGAAAAGATGGACTTAATTGTACGGCAGGCCGCCGAGGGCGCTCTTACAGAAATAGTTCCCTTTGTATCGGAATTTTCAATTTATAAAATGAATAACCGTACAGGTGGAAAAGTATCGAGGTGGGAGCGCATTATAAAGGAAGCAAGGCAGCAAAGCGGCTCAACGGCTGTAACATCTGTCCGGCCGCCTTTGAAAATGGACGAACTTTTTTCTTACTGGGAAGAGCTTAAAAGAAAAACACCAGGTACAATCGGCCTGTTGTTTCATCATCTGCCCCTTGCAAAGTCAACGCTGCACGATTATCTTAAAAATGTACCCCCAATTGTTGTAATTGCTGTCGGGCCCGAGGGGGGCTTTTCCGGTTCCGAGGCTGAACGCTTTATGGAAGCCGGCTTTATGCCGTTGACAATCGGAGATACAATAATGCGGACAGAAACAGCATCGTTGTACTGCGCGGCGGCTGTACGCATCATATTACTGGAGAGAGATTCGTGGGAGTTGAAATAATACCAAACCGGGACAGGGTAAAGCTGCTTAATATCCCTGTGGACATTGTAAACCATGAGCAGCTTGGCCAGCTTGTTTACGATTTGCTTGCGATGGAAAAAGAACACAACATCGTTCTTCTTTCACTTTGGGATCTTCTGAAGGCCAGGCGAAACAGCGAGTACAAGAACTATCTGCTAAGGGCAAGTCTTGTTATTCCAATTTCAAAAAGCATTGTAAGCGGTCTTCGTTTTCTTTCCGGAAAAAAAGCGGTGCGCTACATGCCGTTCGATTTCGTCGTCAGCTTATTGTCGATTTTGGAAAAGCGCGAATTTTCAACATACCTGTTGGGCAGTAAAAAGCGTGTGCTGATGAAGACCGAAAAAAATCTGCGCCAGACCTTCCCCAGGCTGCGCATTGTCGGCCGTTACACCGGTTTCTTTAAACGCCACGAAGAAGCCACGCTGGTCGAAGCCATTCGTAAAGCTTCGCCTTCTCTGCTGCTGGTCGGCAGAGGTGTAAGGGGCAAGGAACAGTGGATAACAAGAAACAGCAATATACTTGGCAATGGTTTAAGGCTTTGGTGCAGCGATCTTTTTGATGTTTTTGCAGAGAAAAAAAAGTACCCGTCAAGGGCAACATTCGAAAAGGGACTCGAATGGGTTTTTTATTGTTTTCATAATCCTTTAAAAATTTTCAGGGTTTTTCAGTATATTTATTACATATTGCTGCTGGTGATCTATAAACTATTTAACAAGTGAGCCGCCGGCCATGCTGCCGAGCCGGGCCGCCTTGGCGAAGATATCTTTCAGGTAATTCCCTTCACGCTCTGTTAAACCTGCACGACTTATTACATCGCGCAAAAAACGGTACTGCACTTCCCTGCCCGGGTATTTATAAAAACCAATGTCCGACAGGGTATCGGTAATTGAGGAGACAAGAGCCTCTACGCCGCTGCGGTTCAATGCCGTCCACTCGCCTTTAACCGCCTTTATTTCCGAGCCAATGGCTAAAAATAATTCGTAGGCATATATCTGAACGGCATGCGAAAGATTGAGCGATGGAAAGTCATCGGAAACCGGAACATGAGAGGCAATATTGCACAGATCCAGCTCGGCTTCCTCCAGGCCGGTGCGCTCGTTGCCGAAGACAATCGCAGCCGGCCCGGCGCCGCTTACATGGCGTTCCACGAGCCACGAGGCAAGGGTTCTGGGGTCCATGGTAACACTTTTCCGGTGGCGTCCCCGGCGCCGGGTAGTACCCACCAAAATGGAGCAATCGGCCGCAGCCCCGGCAAGGGTATCGAAAAATTGAGCCTGTTCCCAAACATCGGCGGCATGTATTGCCCGGGTACGGACTAATTCCCCGTTTACCGGCTGCTGGGCGGCCAGCCTGAGCCGGGAAAGCCCCATATTTTTCATTGCCCGGCATACCGCCCCTATATTGCCGGCATCCGTAACCCGGCACAGAATAATTATCAAATCGGTAAAAAGCATTGTAGATTATACCTCAAAAATGCCGAAAATCAGACAGAATTCCGGTATTTTTCTGCCAACCCTGTATAATTTTTATTCAAGTATTTGACAAAAGTTCCATGTGTTTATAATATAATAGAATGAGGCGGTTATCAGTATTGTAATAATCGGGATAATGTGAGATAATTAATTACTATGCGAAAGTATTGGGCTAAAGGAAGTGCCAATGGTAAATAACGATATTGTTCCCGGATTCGATGAGGAGAAAGACGACAGTCTAAAAATACGACTCCAGAAAATAACCGAGGCGGACAGGTGTCTGGTATTGTACCTTACAGGGTACATAGACACATACAACTCAAACTACTTCCAAAAACGCGTCCAAAAAGCCATAGATGGCGGTTTCAATAGACTGATCTTTCAATGCGGAAGCCTTAATTACGTATCGTCTACCGGGATTGGCTCATTTACAGCCTTCCTTAAATCGGTAAAGCCCAGGGGCGGTGATCTTGTCCTGCTCGATATACAGCCCAAGGTGTATGAGGTATTCCAGCTTCTCGGTTTTTCGCAGTTTTTTAATATTAAAGAAACCCTGGAAGAAGCCATTAACTTTTTCCGCACCGGCACGGCCGCCTTCGCTGTATCCGTCTTCCCCAAGGTTTTTGCCTGCCCGATCTGCTCCAAAAAACTGAAAGCCATCAAATCGGGCCGTTTCCGTTGTTCCGAATGTAAAACCATTCTCGCGATTGACACTGCCGGACAGGTTTTCCTGGGATAGCGGCTATGGCAGAAAATAAAATCGAACAGTATCTTATAGACCTTATGCTCACATACGAGCAGGTGGATTCTAACCTTTGGCTTCTTGATGATGAAGAACACAGTCTTCAGGGAATAGTGGTAATGCTGGCAGAACCCCTGGTAATAGTCAGGGTGGAATTGATGGACATTCCCAGGCAGAACACGCTGGAGCTCTTTACAAAGCTGCTGGAGCTGAATGCTTCTGATGTTCTGCACGGCGCCTATGCACTGGAAAACGGAAAAATAGTCCTGATCGGTGCATTGGAATACGATACGATGGACTATGGGGATTTTCGCGCTACTCTGGACGCTTTCAGTCTGGCGTTAACACAGCATTATCCGATTCTTTCAAAATACAGGGATAAACAGGCGCAGGGCGCCGGTAAGGCTTAAGATGGGTATTTTTTCACGACTTAAAACACTTATTTCATCTAATGTAAACGATCTGATCGGTAAGGCGGAAAAGCCGGAAAAAATGCTGAATCAGCTTATCATTGAAATGAATGAGCAGCTAATCGAATCGAAAAAAGCCGTTGCGATGGCAATAGCAGACGAGAAAAAGCTGGAACGGGAAAAAGACAATCAATCGTCGCAGGCAAGGGAATGGGAGCGCAAGGCGATATTGGCTGTTAACGCCGGTAAGGACGACCTGGCAAAAGAAGCCCTTCTGCGCAAACAGGAATACGAGAAGGCCGCCTCGGAGTATCAAAAACAATGGGAATCCCAGAAAGCCTCGGTTGAACAGCTTAAAGAAAGCCTTAGGGAACTGCAAAACAAGATTGAGGAAGCCCAGCGCAAGAAGAATCTGCTGGTTGCCCGTGCGAAACGTGCCGAAGCCCAGCAGAAAATTCAGAACACCATCTCCAGTGTGTCCGGTAACCGCAGTGCCTTTGACGCCTTCGACCGCATGGCAGCCAAGGTTGACCAAATGGAAGCCAATGCCGACGCTGCCAAAGAGCTGGAAGACCTAAGTAAAAATACCAATCTGGAGAGACGTTTTGCGGAGCTGGAAAAATCTGATACTTCAGCCGATATCATGCTTCTTGAGCTAAAAGAAAAGATGAAAGCTCTTCCGGAAAAGAACGACACCGAATAGGCTCTAAACTTATCCACATCTTATCTACAAGACAGAATATTATAACAGTGCGGAATTCAACAAATAAAACTGCTAATTTCTTGAATTAAATCGCTTAATTCCTTATGCAGTAAGGAATTAGTTCAATTTGTTAGCCGATCATATCCCAAAACAACCGGCAATGTATAAAAAATTACACAACCAGGTGTTTATCCGGATATTATTAACAAGTTATCCACAGAAGGTCAAAAGGCTCCACGGATTAACACGGATTAACACAGATTAATGCTTAAAATTCTTAATCCGTGTTCATCTGTGAAAATCCGTGGTTAAAAATTTACATTGTTTATTCATTCGGGCAAGGTCAGTTGTAAAAATAACACTAAATATGCTATTATGAAGAGGTGAAAAACCTGGCCAGGCTGGCGCTTTTTTTTAGTCTCAGTTTTGCCGCCATTCTGCTGGCAGCCGCCGGATTTCGCTTTTTAGCCCTGCGCCTTGACTGGGTGCGAACCCTGCCGCAGGGACAGCAGACCGTTTTAAGCTCACTTATTGACGCTGCACGCTGGGCTCTGTCCCTTGCCATGTACGGCTCCCTGCTTCTGACCCTCAGCTATGCTGCCAGAAAACGCTGTTTTTTCCTTATAACAATAATCTGCGTGCTTGCTCTTTCCCTGGGTTTAAGCTATGCCGTTTTAACAGGGCTTGATCATTGGGAACTGGTGCCGGCCGCCGCGAATAAGCCAATGCCGATCGGCGAAAGCGGTCTTATACTTTCCAATGCGCTTCAAAGAAACGAAACTGCCATCGTGCTTCTAAGGGGGCCTTCCGAGCCGAGGGGTCCCAGGGTAACGGCAATACCCGGCCGGCCATTAACCTTTCAGGAGGGAGCGGCGACCATAACCACAGAGGTTACCCTGCCGCCCATTCCCTTTGGAAACACTACGCCCTGGTTTCTAAGAAGCCTTGCCATTGATATACGGCTGTGCGCCGCCCGAATGCAGCGGCATTTCGGAGAAGGGCTGATACCTTTTTTAATTTATACCGGAGCGCTGATTTTCTTTCTGAGTTCGCTTGGATTTATCCAAAAGCTAAGTGCATGGCCTCTTGCAAATCTTTTCCTTGGCTGCCTCGCCTTTCGGGGTGTACTGGCTCTGGAAACTTTTTTTAATTCGCCGGAAATGCAGGATGTATTTGAGTCTTTTCTGGGAGACCGGCTTCCCCTTCCATTGGCAGTTCCCCTGATTTTCTGCGGCTTTGGCCTTTTAGTGCATGTTTATTCGATACTGGCTTATGCGGTAAGAAAGCGGAGCGATTATGAAGATTAACAGGGAAACATTCCGGGGGCCACGGGCAATTTTTATAATATACATTCTTGTTTCCGCCCTGAGCATAATGTGTTTCCGTTTTATTTTTCCCGGCTCAAATGCGCCGCTATTGTTTTTTTCCCGTGAATGGCGGCTAATCCGCGGGGTTTTGGATTTGTTCAGCCTGTTCCCTGCACTGGCTCTGTCTGCACTGGTAATTCCATTTGGCATTGTTTCTATTCAGGAAAACTATAAAAGTTTTTCTCCGGATTTTCTGAAACGCCTGGTTGTTCCTATAATCAACGCCACAAGCGCCGCCGCTATTTATGGAATCATTTTCTTTCTGCTCCTTCCAATGGCAAAGAATTATGAAGAAAATTTATTGTTCAAGGGCGAGCTTTACAGGCTTGCAAAGGAACGGGCGCAGATACATGGTATTAACAGTGAATGGGCGGAGGCTTCATCATTTATTGATATATGCGACCAGGTTTGGCCCAACAGCCCGGAATTGGCCGCCCTTAGAACGGAAATCAGCATACATCTTTACGAGCGGCGCATTGATGAAGAAGATGAAAGAGCCCTGGCCAGGGAAGCTCTGGCCGGCAGCAGCAGGAGTTGGGGCGCTTCCAGCCTGACAGCTTCCGCCCTGCCCGGACAGCAGCAGCCTGTCGACGCAGCGCAGGCAATCGCCATGAGCGAGGCCGCTTTTAACGAAGGCCGCTACTTTGACGCCCACTGGCTGGCCACTCTTGGGGGCCGAATCTCCGTGCCCGGAGGGCCGGAAGCGGCAAATGCGGCCAGGCTTGCGGGCAGGGCGTGGAACGAGATAGAGTCGCAGGCGCCGAACCGCAGAGAGGAGCGTCTGTATTCACTTTTCAGCCTGAAAATTTCCGGCTACCAGGCCATGAATTCCGGCGACTGGATTCGTGCGTATTATATTTTTCAGGAACTAAGGGCGGCAACACCGGACGATCCCGATGCGGCGAATTTTCTGGCAGCCTGCGAAAGGCAGATAGAAGAGCTTGCGTTCTTTATGGACGAAATGACATTGTCACTGGGAGAAATTCTCACCGGCGCCGTATTCTCGCTGCCTGTAACAGAAAACGGAGGCAGGGCTGTGCTGCGTTTTTCCAGCCTGTCTTCGACACAGGATTATGCCTACGGCATGGGTTTTGAGTACATGAGTTTCGACGCCCAGTCCCGTCCGCTGGTGAGCCTGAATGCACCTTTCGCAAAACTGCTGCCCTTTACCATAGACGGAAGGCCCTGCGTACTGGTACTGATGCGCGCCCTCGACAGACAAAACCAGGGCCTTAGCTGGGAACCGGAATGGATATACGGCAGCCGTACAGCGCATAACAGGTTAATCCTCGGCGTTAGTTACGAAGATTTTCTGCTGCTCTCGCTGGTGCGGCACGGACTTCCAAACCTTCAGATTGATGAGTTGTTTGCCGCTTCTAAAATACTGGGTTCCGCCGGATATGTCTCGCAGGTGTTCCAGGCGGAAATATTGAACCGCTTCGGCGCGGCGATGTTCTTTCTGCCCATGGCGATCATTGCTCTTGTTATCGGCTGGCGTTACAGGGCAAGAAACCGTCCCCGCTATTTTTTCATTCTGATGCTCCCCGTACTGCCGGTGGTTTTTCACGGAGTTGTTTATTTATATAAGTCCATACTGAATACAGCCGGCATCTGGCTCGTCCTTACTCTGGGTTTCTCGACAGCCATGGTTGCATTTATTGCCTTCCTTGTTTTATCACTCTTTCTTTCACTGATTCTGCTTGCCGCCCAGAAGGGGTAAAGAAGAGAAAAGGCGGCAGAAATTTGTCCCTTCCAACTTTTCCTTTTACCCTATTCCACACGGAAACAGGCTGCCCTGTGATCTTCGTTTCCCAGCGCGGATTTAAGAGGCGGCTGGCTTGTTTTACACTTGTCCATTTTACAGGGACAGCGGTCGTAGAAATAACAGCCGGGCCTTCGGATATTGGGAGACGGTACATCTCCGGCAAGGATTATACGTTTACGCGCCATTTCAATTTTGGGATCCGGTATGGGCGCTGAAGAAAGAAGAGCCTGGGTATACGGGTGGAGCGGATTCCGGTAAAGGTCATGGTTATTGCCTGCTTCTACAATTTTGCCCAGGTACATAACAGCCACACGATCCGATATGTATTTGATAACCGCCAAATCATGGGCTATGAATAAATATGAAAGGCCGAATTCTTTTTGAATATCCTTAAAAAGATTCAGTATCTGGGACTGAATGGAAACGTCCAGGGCGGAAACAGGTTCATCTGCAAGAATAAGCTGCGGGTTCAGGGCCAGCGCCCGTGCAATGCCGATGCGCTGCCGCTGCCCGCCGGAAAACTCATGCGGGTAACGGTTCCTGTAAATTTTTAACAGCCCCACCAGGTCCATCAGTTTTTCTACCCTGGTTTCCATTTCCTCCCCGCTCATTTCCAACAGGCCGAGTTTTTTGTATATCCTTAACGGCTCTGCAATGATGTCCCCGGTGGTCATTCTTGGATTAAGGGAGCCGTATGGATTTTGAAAAACAATCTGCATATTCCTGCGGGCTTCCAGGAGTTCATGTTTGGTCATTCCCCCAAGATTTTTCCCGTCAAGATAAATTTCCCCGGAAGTGGGCTTGTAGAGCTGAGCCAGCGCCCTGACTACCGTGGATTTTCCGCAGCCGGATTCTCCGACCAGTCCCAGAGTTTCTCCCCTGTCAAGAGAAAATGAAACTCCGTCTACAGCATAAATAAAATTTTTTTTACGTTTGATGATGTCCCGCACCGGTGTATCGCCGCCGGCCGGAAAGTACATGCACAGATCTTTTACATCAAGCAATTTGTTCATGCGCCGTCCCCCATCCAGCAGGCCGCCCAATGACCGTTTCCAAAGTCCTTTTCAGCCGGATATTTGGTTTTGCAAATTTCTTCGGCTTCGCCGCAGCGCGGAAAAAACGGGCAGCAGGGGGGAAGATCAATTACATTGGGCGGCTGCCCCGGTATGGAAAAAAGCCTTTCGGTATTCTGCCCGTCAAGGCGCGGCACGGATTTGATAAGCCCGCGGGTGTACGGGTGTTTAGGATTTTCAAAAATATCCGATGTCAGGCCCCGTTCCACAACCCTTCCGGCGTACATTACATGAATTGCATCGCACATTCCCGCCACCACACCAAGGGAATGTGTAACAAGGATCACTGCCGTGCCGAATTTGCCTGTAAGGTCTTTAATTAGTTCCAGTATCTGGGCCTGAATGGTAACATCGAGGGCGCTGGTCGGTTCATCGGCAATCAGTATTTCCGGATTGCACGAAAGCCCCATTGCGATCATGACCCGCTGGCACATGCCTCCGGAAAACTGATGCGGATAGTCATTTATCCGCTCCCCGGCGGCGGGAATGCCGGCCATGCTGAGCATTTCTACAGCCCTTGCCCTTGCCTCTTTTTTCGACAGTTTTTGATGCAGCCGAATGGCTTCAATCATCTGTGTTGATATCCTTAGAAACGGGTTAAGGCTGGTCATGGGGTCCTGGAAGATCATGGAAATTTTCGCCCCTCTTATCCGCCGGAGCTGTTTCTCATTCATTTTTAAAATATCTTCACCATGGAAAAGTATTTCGCCTCCGGTTATTTTCCCGGGCGGGGATTGTATCAGGTTTATTATGGAAAGATTTGTCACCGATTTTCCCGATCCCGACTCGCCGACTATACCCAGGACCTCTCCCCTGCGCAGGGAAAAAGAAACATCGTCCACAGCTTTTACAACCCCCTCTTCCGTAAAAAAGTGAGTGCGGAGATTCTTCACTTCCAGGATTGGCTTGCCGGCGGTTATCATGTTTTGTTCTTCCCCTGCGGATCAAAAGCATCTCTCAGTCCGTCGCCCAAAAAATTAATGGCAAAAAGAAAAACAGTCATCATTACAGCGGGGACAATAAGGAGCCAGGGGTACAGCTCCATGCCCTTCACTCCTTCGTCTATCAGCGAACCCCAGGACGACATTGGAGCGGAAACTCCAAGTCCCAAAAAAGAAAGAAAACTTTCAGCCATGATAAAACCCGGAAAAGAAAGGGACGAATAAATTATGATGATTCCGAGTGTATTGGGAAGAAGATGATTCATGATGATTCTTGGCGTACCGGCCCCCACCGATCTGGCGGCTTCAATAAATTCAGAATTTTTAAGACTGATTATCTGCCCCCGCACCACCCGTGAAATTGTAAGCCAGGAAACAAGAGCTATCGCGATAAAAAGAAGGTATACATTGCGTCCGCCGAATAATGCCATAAATACTATTACCACCATCATGTAGGGCAGGCCGTAAATAATATCCACAATCCGCATCATTATATTGTCCAGTCTGCCGCCGGCATATCCGGCGATGGCTCCGTACAAAATCCCCATGAGCAGGGCTGTGAAAGTTCCCACCACTCCAATGCCCAGGGAAATTCTGCCTCCGTAAATTGTGCGGGATAATAAATCGCGTCCAAGAATATCTGTGCCCAAAATGTAAACCCGTTTATGCACCGGGTTGGTTTCGATTTCCAGCCGCATGGCTGCAAGTTCCGCCTGCTCCGCCTGAGTATATTCGCTGCGCCCTTCCCTCGTCATAAGCCTGTCGAAATATGCAGTACGGACACGCAGCATAACAATGCCGGCGCTCTCCGGTGAGGGGGGCAAATGAATGTGCCGCATCTCCTGCCTTTCATAGGGGTAGAAGGGCAGAACAGGAGCAAAAAGGGAAACGGCAAAATACAGTATTACAATCACAAGCCCGATAAGGGCCATTTTATTTTTTCTCAGGCGTTTCCAGGCGTCTTTATACAAAGAGACCGGCTTTACAGTCTGGCTGAATTCATTCAGGGCGGCGTCAATTTTCTTTCCGGTGAATATCATTGTATACCACGCCCTATTTATATGAAATACGGGGATCCAAAAACCCGTATGCAATATCCACAATAAAGTTCAGTGCTATCAGTATTACTGAATATACTATTATTGTCCCCATGATCATCGTATAATCACGGTTCGCGGCAGAGCGGACAAAATGCATTCCTAGGCCCGGTATTGCAAAGATTCTTTCTACAACTACGGAGCCTGTGATAAGTTCCGCCATTGCCGGCCCCAGATAACTTACTACCGGAAGGCAGGCTCCCTTAAGCGCATGCTTAAAAATGATCACAGGCATAGAAAGCCCCTTGGCGCGGGCAGCCCTTACATAATCCGATCGCAGAACCTCCAGCATGCTTGCCCGTGTAAGGCGGGCTATATACGCAAACTGCGCCAGGGTAAGAGTGGCAACAGGAAGGATCAGTGTTTTAAGGCCATGGCGGCTGTCTATCCAGCCCGAAGTCGGAAGCCATTTCAGCGTTACGGCAAATGCGAGCATAAGCACAGGCCCGATTACAAAAGTCGGAACCGAAATGCCGGTAACAGCCACCGACATAACAGTGTAATCAACGGCGGAGTTCTGCCTTAATGCCGAAATGATCCCTGCCGTTACGCCCAATATTACGGCAATGCTGATGGCAGTAGTACCAAGAATGATTGAGTTGGGAAGGCCTGCAGCGATCAGCTCGTTTACGGAAAAATCTTTGTTGGTAAAGGAGGGGCCAAGGTCTCCCTTTAACACCCCTCCCAAAAAACGGAAATATTGTTTTACAAGCGGTTCGTCCATGTGGTACTTGGCCATTAAATTCGCCATTACCGCCGGCGTAACCGCCTTTTCCCTTGAGAACGGCCCTCCCGGAGCTGCCCGTATTATGAAAAACCCAAGAGTAATTATTATGAACACCGTCGGAATAATACTTATGGATCTTCTTAATACAAAGCGTCCCACAAGGGCCCCCCTGTTATCTTCTTCTTAAGCCGACGTAAGTGTGAGCGTCCATGGGATTCTTGTGCCAGCCCTCCCATATATCAAGGTTGATCATGCTCTGCGAAACATAGAAATAAATTGGAATTACAGCCTGATCACGGGTAATGCCGATATCTTCCGCCTGGCGCATAAGCCCTGTCCGTTCGGGACTGTTGTCTATAACTCCGGTCCGGCGCGCTATGCGATCGTATTCAGCATCGCTGTATTTACCGTCGTTGTTGCCGCTGTCTGAAACAAGAAGATTAAGCAGATCCTGCGGATCCATGTAGTCCGAGACCCACCCCGCTCTGGCTATCTGGAATTGGCCTGTGCTTCTGTAATCCAGATAGCTTGCCCATTCCATGTTCTGGAGCTGAATATTAACCCCAAGATTATTCCTCCATGCCTGCTGAATGTACTCACCGATTATCCTGTGAGTATCCAGGGTATTGTATATATACTCAAACGCGGGGAGCCCATGTCCGTCCGGATATCCGGCCTCCGCAAGAAGCCTTTTCGCCTCGGTAACATTAAAACCGTTTCCTGCCGCTGGCGCATAATCGCCCATCGGAGGAACCAGCGACAATGCAGGAATCTGTCCGCCTTTCACAACATTGTTTATCAGTTCATCGCGGTCGATGGCCATAGACAGGGCCCTGCGTACACGGGAGTCCGCTAATGCGGGATGGTTCCTGTTGTTGACAAGAAGGTAATAGGTGCCTACCTGGGGAGCAACCTGATAATCCTTATGCAGTTTAACTTCGTCGATCCTTGCCAGCGGCACATCTGTATCCCAGTCAATTTCACCGCCGAGGAATGCGTTATACGATGTATTCAGATCCTCAATCGGGAGGAAGGTGATCTTTGTAAGGTGAACATTTGCCCTGTTCCAGTATGCTGTATTGGGAACCACAACGATTCTATTGTTGGGAACATATTCAGACAGAACAAAAGGCCCGTTGCCGGCGAAATTTTCCGGCCGTGTCCAGGCAGTTCCGTGACTTTGGATAACATGCATGGGCAGCGGGCTGAATGCATAATGCGCCATCATGTCGACAGCGTAGGGAGTAGGCCCAATCAGGGTTACTTCGAAAGTTCTGTCATCTACAGCGCGTATTGCCACATCATCGGGGCTTCCGGTTCCGCTGTTGTACTCCTCGGCGCCCTTAACCACATAGCCTATCATATAGGCGTATTCCGATGCCGTAGCCGGATCAAGATGATGCAGCCACGAATCCACGATTTGCCCGGCGGTTATTGCGGTGCCGTCGCTCCAGGTAATCCCCTGACGGAGATTAAATGTTATGACCGTGCGGTCGCTGTTATAAGTCCAGCTTTCAGCTACGCCGGGAATAACATTGGCATCGAGGTCGTATGTTACAAGGCCTTCAAAAAGGGCCATATAAATACGATGCTCAGGGACGCCGGTAATCTGGGTCGGGTCAAGAGACTGAATGTTTGTCCCGTTATTTATGACCATTTCCGTTGCGGCGGAGCCTGTTGTTCCGGGGCTGCCCCTTCTGCAGCCGGTAAAGAGCGCACTTACCGCGAAAAGCAGCAATAATGCGATTCCGATTCCTTTTTTCATTTGTGTACCTCCATTAATAAACAAGATATAATTTCAACAAAAATATCACTAAATGGGAAAAATTTCAAGGGACTTGCTTCAGTTGAGAAAGATGAACAAAATTCACCCCATTCTCTTTTCCAGTTCCAGCAGCTGCCTCTTCAGCTCCAGGCCACCGCCAAAGCCTGTCAGGCTTCCGTCGCGCCCGATTACACGGTGGCAGGGAATTATTATTACAATTGGATTGCGGTTATTCGCCATGCCGGCCGCCCTGCATGCTTTCGGGTTACCGGCCGCGGCGGCAATTTCACCGTAGCTGCGCGTCTGGCCGCAGGGGATATTCTGCAGGGCATTCCAGACGGCGCGCTGAAATTCCGTGCCGTGCAGAACAAGCGGCAGCTTAAAGGTTTTTCTTTTACCGTCAAAATATTCTGCAAGCTGCGCAGAGGCTTTTTTTATCAGGGGAGTCTCGGCCAGGGCGAACCCTGCCGGCCTTCCCTTCCCGAAGAAGACCCGGCAAATGGCGCCGTCCTCTTCGGCAATGCCCAGCGAGCATAGCGGGTAATCGTAGAAAAATACGTTTTTCATTGTTCTTTACGCATAATCCTTGCGCCGAGGGCAGAAAGGCGCTCGACCAGGTTTTCATAGCCGCGCTCAACCTGGTAAACATTGCGGATAACGCTGCCGCCCTCGGCGCACATGGCCGCTATAATCATGGCCATGCCGGCGCGCACGTCGGGGCTGATCAGCTCCGAGCCCTGAAGTTTCGACGGGCCGGTAATAACGGCGCGGTGCGGATCGCATAACACAATGCGCGCGCCCATGGCGATCAGTTTGTCAACAAAAAACATGCGCGACTCGTACATCTTTTCGTGAATTAAAACAGTTCCCTTTATCTGTGTGGCGACAACAATTATTATGCTGATAAGATCGGGCGGAAAACCCGGCCAGGGAGCGTCGTCTATTTTGGGAATCATTCCGCCAAGATCGCAGTTAACTTCCATGGACTGATTTTTCGGCACATGAATAACGGATCCTTCATGCGCCCAGTAAATTCCCAGTTTGCCGAATGCGATTTTTGCCGGCCGCAGATCCTGCGGCTGGGCGCCTTCGATATGGAGGTCTCCCCCTGTTACAGCGGCAAGACCGATAAAAGAGCCGACTTCCATAAAGTCCGCACCGATTGTAAAATCGCATCCGGAAAGTTTTTCAACCCCGGTAATGGTTAGTATATTGGAACCTATCCCTTCTATCTGCGCACCCATCAAAACCAGCATCCGGCAAAGATCCTGCACATGGGGCTCGCTTGCTGCATTTGTAAGAATGGTTTTACCCCTGGCAAGGACTGCCGCCATTATTGCGTTTTCGGTGCCTGTAACCGAAGCTTCATCAAGAAAAATATCCGCACCCTGCAGGGTTTTTGCAGTAAAGGTAAATTCATCGTTGGTTTTAACTTTCGCGCCCAGCTCGGTCAGCACCAGAAAGTGGGTGTCCAGTCTGCGCCTGCCGATAACATCCCCTCCGGGAGGAGGCAGCACTGCCCTTCCCGTTCTTGCAAGCAAGGGCCCGGCAAAAAGTATGGAAGCCCTTATTTTTTTCGCCTGCTCTTCAGGTATTTCCGGAGACTTGATATTACGAAGTATCAGATGCCACGTATTATTTTCCGGCTTTTCAACTTCCCCTCCAAGCGCTCTGTAAACATCAAGCATTACCTGAACATCTTCTATATCGGGAATATTTCTGAGTATTACGGGTTCATCGGTTAAAAGCGCCGCGGCAATGCAGGGAAGGGCGGCGTTTTTATTACCGCTGACCTTGATTGTACCGTTCAGCGGCACTCCTCCATTGATCAGGTAACTGCTCATATCAAGAATGTACCCGCAAGCCGCAGGGCTGTCAACGAGCGATCAAAAACACCATTACCTGCTTGCATTTTGACCCATAATCGTACATGATATATAAACCAAATTATTGGAATTTTGAGGAGGAATTTGTGAAAAGAGCATTAAAAATTGCCAGCCTGGTACTGCTTACAGTAACACTGGTTTTGGCACTTGGCGGATGTCAGAAGAAAGCTGCTGACGATGTGATTAAAATCGGAGTTTTTGAGCCCCTGACAGGCGCCAACGCCGCCGGCGGAGCCCTGGAAGTTGAAGGGATCAGAATGGCTCACGAGTTGAACCCAACGGTAGAAGTAGGCGGAAAAACCTACAGGGTAGAACTGGTAATCGCAGATAACAGGTCCGACAGGATCGAAGCAGCCAATGCAGTGCAGCGGCTTGTCGACCAGGACAGGGTAAATGTGATCCTCGGCTCATGGGGCTCCGGGCTTTCCATGGCCGGCGGCGAAGTCAGCAGGGATAAGGTTCCCGCAATCGGACTTTCATGCACCAACCCCCTGGTAACTCTCGGAAACGACTGGTACTTCAGGGTTTGCTTCCTGGACGATTTCCAGGGAACAGTAATGGCTGCCTACGCATACAATGAGCTGCGTGCCAGGACTGCCGTAATCGTACAGGAAATAACAAACGACTATTCGGTTGGATTGGCGAAGTTCTTCTCCGAGAATTTTGTGCGGCTTACAGGAAATCCCAATGCGGTCCTTTCCACAGTCAGCTACAACACCGGCGACCAGGATTTCAGCGCCCAGTTGACCACTATCCGAAACCTGAATCCGGACGTTATCTTCGCACCGGGTAACTTTACCGAGTCGGCCCTTGTAATCAAACAGGGCAGGGAACTTGGTATCAATACGCCGTTTATCGGCGGCGACACCTGGGAAACACCCGAATTCATCGAAGTGGGCGTAGATCGTGTTGAAGGGGCTGCCTTCTCAACATTCTTTGCCGCCGAATTCGCCGGTACTCCCCAGGCGCAGACCTTCCTTAACGAGTATGCCAAAAGGTATACCAAGGAACCTGCCGCTGTAACCGCTCTTGGTTATGACGGCTATCTGGTCGCCCTGGACGCAATCAAGCGCGCCGGTTCAATCGAACCCGACAGGATTCGCGCTGCCATTGCCCAAACCGCAGATTTTGTTGGAGCTACAGGCACCACAACCCTTGACCACAATGGAGATGCAACCAAGAGCGCTTATATCAAGAGCGTAGAAGGCGGCAGATTTGTGTTTAGGACAATTGTCAACCCGTAAGGACTTTTGTAAAAAGGAAAGGGAAACAGTTTGACATCATTTGGTCATTTTTTGCAGCACCTTACCAATGCATTGTCGTTGGGGAGCTTGTACGCCCTTATAGCCATTGGTTATACAATGGTTTACGGGATTTTAAGACTGATAAACTTTGCCCACGGCGAAGTTTTTATGCTGGGAAGCTATATCGCTTTTTACGCTGTTTCCCTTTTTTTCCTGCCCTGGTACGCCGCTTTTGTCGTGGCTCTTGGCCTTACCGGAATTTTCGGCATCGGCCTCGAAAGAGTGGCTTACCAGCCTCTGCGCAATTCGCCGAGGATTTCCATAATGATCAGCGCCATCGGGGCTTCTTTCCTGATGCAAAATCTTGCAATCGTTATTTTTGGCGGCAGACCCAAACCTTTCCCGGTGCCGCAGCTTTTTAACAAAGTAATAATGATGGGTCAAATATCGGTAATGAATGTCAGCTTGATCATTCCGGTAATTACCGCATTACTGCTGATAGTATTACAGGCAATCGTACACAGAACAAAGACCGGCATGGCCATGCGGGCAGTTTCTACCGATCTTCCGGCAGCGCGGCTCATGGGCGTCGATGTTAACAGGATAGTTTCATTTACATTCGGGGCGGGATCGGTCCTTGCCGCCATTGGCGGGATAATGTGGTCCCTTAAATACCCCCAGCTTAACCCCAGTATGGGAATGATCCCGGGACTTAAATGTTTTATAGCCGCAGTTATCGGCGGTATAGGAAATATTACAGGGGCAGTGCTGGGAGGATTGCTTTTGGGCTTTATCGAAATCATGCTGATAGCCGCCCTGCCCACACTTACCGGCTACCGTGATGCATTCGCCTTTGTACTCCTTATCGTTGTGCTTCTGATAAAACCATCGGGACTTTTGGGCAGCAACCAAATCGAGAAGGTATAAGGTTACCCTGATGGTTTTGGTAAATAAACAGAAAAACATTCTTACGCTTGTTTTGGTTATTGTCATCTTCGCCTTTATTTTTACGGCGGATAAAACTTTCGGGCCCTTTCCTTTGCGTATTTTCAACCTAAGCGCCATCTATATCGTACTGGCCCTGTCGCTGAATCTGGTAAATGGTTTTACCGGATTATTCTCGCTGGGGCACGCCGGTTTTATGGCGGTGGGAGCATACACCTGTGCGCTTTTAACAATGAGTCCGGCCCAAAAAGCGATGAATTACTACCTGGTGCCTATTATTCCGCCTCTTGCGAATATCCATCTTCCCTTTGTACCCGCACTGCTGATTGCCGGCTCTGTGGCAGCCCTGGCAGGCTTTCTCGTCGGAGCCCCCGCCCTGCGGCTCAGGGACGATTATCTGGCCATTGCCACCCTGGGTTTTTCGGAAATTATCCGTGTCGTTATGACCAATTTGCAGCCAATTACCAACGGCCCCCTGGGGCTGAAAGGGCTGCCGCGTTATTCGACAACTTATGTGGTATGGGGGTTCGCCTTCGCCTCGGTTGTCTTTATGGTTGCGCTTGTTAATTCCGCCTTCGGCCGTTCATGCAAGGCAATCAGGGACAACGAGATTGCCGCCCAGGCAATGGGCATAAATGTCGCCAGGGTAAAAATAACAAGTTTTACGATTGCCAGTTTTATGGCAGGGATCGGAGGAGCCCTGCTGGGGCACATGATAAGCACCATAGATCCCAGATTATTCGGTTTTATACTTACATATAACGTACTGCTCATTGTTGTACTCGGCGGTGTCGGCAGTATCTCCGGTTCAATTATTGCGGCAATCGTTGTTACGGTTTCTATGGAAGCCCTGCGCTTTCTGGACGGTCCGCTGAACCTGATTTTTGTACGCACCCAGGGGCTGCCCGGCCTTAGAATGGTTGTATTCAGTATCCTGCTGCTGCTGGTCATTCTTTTCAGACAGCAGGGCCTTATGGGCAACCGGGAGCTGTCATGGGACATGCTCTTCGATTTTAAGCGACATTTTTCCAAGTTTGGTTCCAGGTTCAGGAAGAAGGGGACAGCCTGATGCTCCGAACCAGCCATGTCAGTCTGCAGTTTGGCGGCCTTACCGCTGTTTCCGATTTTTCAATAAATGTTGAAAACGATGAGATAGTAGGGCTCATTGGCCCCAACGGAGCCGGAAAAACAACGGCCTTCAATATGATTACAGGTCAATATACTCCCACAAGCGGGGAAATATATCTGGAAAATAAAAATATTACCGGCAGACAACCCCATCTTATAACAGCCGCCGGCATTGCCCGGACATTTCAGAATATCCGGCTGTTCAGTAAAATGACCGTGCTGGAAAATATCCTTGTAGCCTGCTGGCTTCGTGAAAAGCCCGGTCTTTTTGAATCTGTCCTGCATCTGCCCGGCTATTTATCGAAGGAAAAACGCTCCCGCGAATTTGCCAGGGAATTACTTTCCTCGGTTGGCCTCCTGGAAAACGCTGATGACAATGCCGTGTCGCTGCCCTACGGCAAGCAGCGCCGCCTTGAAATTGTCCGTGCGCTTGCAACCGGCCCCAAGATACTTCTTTTGGACGAACCCGCCGCGGGAATGAACCCGCAGGAGTCCTACGAACTGATGGACTTTATCGTCTCTGTAAGGGATAAGTTCAAAATCTGCGTATTGCTTATCGAGCATCACATGCAGGTGGTAATGGGCATCTGCACCCGCATCTATGTGCTTGATTACGGCATTACCATCGCCGAAGGAACACCGGAAGAAATCCAAAAAAATCAAAAAGTTATAGATGCCTACCTGGGGGTAGAGTAATGCTTGGTATTGATACCCTCTCGGTTTATTACGGCGGCATCCATGCCCTGCGCGGCGTAAACATTGAAGTTCCCGAAGGGAAGATCATAAGCCTTATCGGGGCTAACGGCGCCGGAAAAAGTACGCTGCTAAATACCATTGTCGGACTTGTAAAGTCGGCATCGGGAAAAGTTATGTGGAACGGCAAGGACATTACCGGCACTGACCCGAAAGATATTGTTTCCGGCGGCCTCGTACTGATTCCCGAAGGCCGCCGCATATTCCCCAACCTTACGGTTGACGAAAACCTTACCCTGGGCGCTTATTCAAGAAACGACAAAGACGGGATAAAAAAGGACAGAGAATGCTGTTTCGAACTTTTTCCCCGTTTATTGGAGAGGCACAGGCAGCGCGGCGGCACATTGTCCGGCGGCGAACAGCAGATGCTTGCAGTCGCACGGGGGCTAATGGCCCGCCCGAAACTGTTGATGCTCGATGAACCAAGCCTGGGGCTTGCTCCGCTGGTTTCTAAAATGATCTTCGAAATTATTCAGGAGATAAATAAAAACGGAACCACAATTCTCCTGATTGAACAAAATGCCCACGCCGCACTGGAGATTTCCGATTATGCTTATGTGATGGAGACAGGCGTAATTGCAATGCAGGATACCGGAGAAGCGCTTTTGAAAGACGAAAATATCCGCAAGGCATATTTGGGCGAAGGAGGCTGATATTTTGACACCTGTTGAACTGAGAAATTCCAAACTCGGGCCAAAAGTAGTAAAGGCGCTCGAAAGACGCTTTTTTGATGCATGGTATTTCAGTGAGCCGCAGAAGGCGGTTGAAAAAGCTGTGTCTCTAATTCCAAAGGATCACCTTGTTTCATGGGGAGGTTCTTCCACCGTCAGCGCCCTTGGCATACAGGAACGTCTGGCAAGGGAAGGATATAATCTGCTGGACAGGGACAAAGCTGCCACGCCGGAAGAAAGGGCGGAAATATGCCGAAGGGCGTTGTTATGCGACACTTACCTGACCGGCAGCAATGCAATCAGTGAAGACGGGCAGCTTGTGAACATCGACGGCAGCGGCACCCGCGTAGCGGCGATGATCCACGGCCCCAGGCAGGTGATTGTTGTTGCGGGTATGAATAAAATTGTTAAAACCCCCGAAGACGCTATGCTCCGTGCCAGAACAATTGCCGCTCCCATGAACTGCCAGCGTTTCCCCGATTATAAAACACCATGCAACGAAACCGGAAGCTGCGCAGACTGTGTTTCACAGGACTCGATTTGCAGTTTCTTTGTTACAACCAGACTCTGCAAACCCGCCGGACGCATAAAAGTTATTCTTGTGGGAAAAGACCTGGGCTTTTAATAAAAGCGGGGGCGCGTGGGCTTCCGAAGCTAACCTTTGATTAATTCTTCAATATTTGAGGGTAGCCGAAAATTTATTTTCCGCAAACCTGCAATCACGGAGTCTATTTCCGTGATTAAGCCCTGCTTGAAACCTAAACGCAGAAGTCCGACAATTCCGGTAAAAGCAAGTCCGATGTTTTGTGCAAATTGACGGGCTCTTTTATCATCCAGGATAACCAAGGGGTTCGCCGTTTCAAGAGCTAAAGCAATAATGCTTGCTTCACCCAATCCAAACAAAGCATTGATAGATTTAATTTTTCCAATATCCTTAACTTTAATAATCTGCACCCATTCAGGAAGAGGCTCTTTGTATTCGGCTGCGACTTCCGGTGTCGTTACAATGTTGGGACATATTTCTTTTAAAATATCAAAACGCCCTATATTATCAAACGCAATAAAGCAACTGGTATCAGCAATAATTATTTTATCGGAGGAGTCTATCAACATTTGCAACTTCCTGTCTGACATCTTCCTCGGTCATACTGACTATTGGCACTTCATAACGCATAAGCATTTCACGAAAGGTACGGTATGATAACCCCGCAACCTCCGCTGCCTTTCCGATAGAGAGCTTTTGAGTTTCAAAAAGTTTAATTGCAAAAAGTAACTGTGCATCTACTTTAGAAAGATTAGCAACATCAGGAACAGTGAGCGTAACCTCCATTATATCCCCCTTCTTCCTAAATATGGCGCATTGATTAAAATAATTCAATTAGCGGGGGCGCGGGCAGCGGCCCGCAACCCCCAAAAATCTTTTTTAATTTACACTTATCTGAATTGCGCGCTTCTGCGCCTCCGGGCGCTTCTTTATTTCCAGGCTCAGAACACCGTTTTTGAAAACCGCACTTACCGCCTCCGGATCGGCGTTTTCAGGCAGTTTGAAGGAACGGTTGAAGGTATTGATCCTTCGCTCCCGCAAAACATAGGTTCCATGGTTTCCATCTTCTTTTTTACCTTCATTATTATCCTCCTGCTTCGAGGCAATGGAAAGATTATTGCCGTCAACATTGACTTCGATGTTCTTTTCATCATAACCGGGAAGCTCCACGTCCATTACATAGGCATTCTCGGTTTCCCGCACATCAACCGCGGGCAGTTTATTGAACACCCTGGCTGCGGGGGCCAGGACGGAGTCCCCAAAAAAGGACTCGAAGCAGCGATCAAAATCGCTTAAGGCATTTTGGATTGTGCTGGGACGATACATAGTCATTGTTTTCATGATTATCTCCTTGTTTAGTCCGGCAGGATTATTGGCTGAAGTACGGCGCTTATTGCACTCATGTCCAACGGACCGTCCCCCCTTTCGGCGGGGCGTCTTCAACTCATATCTTCACCGACATCATTTATATAGCAAAAACCGTGCCAAGAATGGCGCCAGGCACAATATCCGGTAAATTAATAACATTAGCCACGGATTTTCACGGATTAAAACGATTTCCACGGAATTTTTATTTACAAATACTGTGTAAATCCGTGGACATAATTACTTCCCATGGTACCAGGCACAGTTTTTTGGTTCAAAATTACACATTTTTGAAATTGACTGCCAAAAAGTGTGTCAAAATGATGCGCTTTTATGATTTAGATATAAATTTTGTGGACGTTTGGGATATTTCCGGGGTTTTGTCAGTCCCCTTGTCTCTTGCTCCTGGCTCCTTTATCATAAAAATAATGAGCCCTAATCAGGAAGAGGCGCTTTATGATTTTCTCGAAAATGTGACCGAGCCATTCACTCTGGAGGAAGCGGCCGAGTATATACAAATTCAGGAATCCAAAAGGACTAACAAGCTGGCTCTGGAAATCGCAGCATTTATTGATTTCCGTAAAATAGCTTTCAAGCTTGATGACCGGCATTGGGTTTCACGCCGGGGCTGTTTCGAACCGGTGGCCTTTGTGATAACCCCGACACGGCTGGAATTGCTCAACGGTATTCTTATCCCCGGACATAGATGCGCTCCGTTTGCCAATCCTCTTATACTGCCCCATGAATATGAGTTTTTCTGGAGGGGCTTTCCCATTCCCGAGACAACTACCGAGGGGCCTCCCGAAGAGTTGTATCCATACTATTTTATCTATGGCGAAGAGTATGCTCCCCAGTATATAGCAAGAGACAATCCGGAAAATGAATCTGCCTTTAACTGCGACCCATACGAGGATCCGCCGGAGGTATCAATCCGTACTCTTGATATGCGCAATATTTACAGGGAGCTGTCTTTTGTACCGGGCGATCGTTTTATTGTGCAAACTCTTGACTGGAAAGAAGGTCATTTCAATCTGGATAAAATAGGTAAAGATGAATGGAATCAAACTGATTTGTACAACTGGGTAGAGGCTGCCGAGAGCGGGTTTCAGGACAGCTTTGCGCTTCTTGGGCCGGGCAATTCCACCGAAGAACAAATTGCCTATGCCTACTGGTACGGCGGCAAACGAATGAGGGAAATTCCGGCTTACTCGCTTGAGGAATTTCTTTACGAAAAAACTGAACGGATCGAAACAGTGCCGTATGGCATCGAAACCCGTTTTTGGTTTTCCGGCAAGGAAATTCCTGACAGCAGAAAACTTCAGGGCTTTATTCTTCCGCCAGATCTTACGATGGTAGAGAATCTCCTGGTCGGTAAAAATATCCCAATTTCAGAATATGTAGTCCAGTCGTATGTAAGAGACGCGCTGTTCCGCAATGAGAAAGATATCGATCAGGTGATAAATCGTGTCATACCGCCGGTAATTCATCTTGAAAAAAAAGAATGGGAATTAATCTCATGCTTTATCGCAGATACGATGGAAAGTATAGGCAAAGGATATTCACTGTTTACGGATCAGGGTATGGGACAGACAAGACATCAGGTTGTGGAACTGCACACTGCCGTTATTGAACTTTCGGCAAGGCTGCAAAAAGGGGAAATTAAAACAGCCTGGCTGCCCAGGCATACTTTCATAGTTCTCTCACAAATACAGGGACATGCCGCCTCGCTGCTTGAAGATCTCGCCTTTGATGACTCGCCCCCTGAACAGGAACTGGAAACCATGGACAATTCGCTGGACTGCATGGTCGAGACTTTCACAGACATAAAAGAACTGATCGATGAAGCCATGGACAATTTCAGAAAAAACAATCTGATGGTGGTTCATAGCGGCGAAGATAAATCTACAAACACAGCATGGCGGATAATTCAAATCAGCGTCGGTGGAACCGATATCTGGCGCAGGGCGTTGATTCCGGGCAGCTTCACAATGGCAGACCTGCATCTGCTTATTCAGGCCGGCATGAACTGGAAAAATAATTACCAATACCGCTTTTATTATGAAAATCCGGACAATACAGATAAACAATATATGCATGATAAAGCACGGATCAGTGATGTGGACTCCCAGGGAAAAAACGAGCTGATATATGAATATGGAGCCAAGTGGAATATCAAGATTATTATTATGTCATCATACCATCCGGAAAAAGAAGAATCTGTCCGCTTTGTAGCCGGTGCCGGCGCCGCTCCGCTGGAAACCGTAAGCGGGCCCCTTCGCTTTCGCAGAATCTTAAGTATTCTGGAAACCGGAACTGAAGCGGAAAAACAAAATGCCCGGTATGAACTTGGGCCCGATTTTACACCGGACTTTTTTGACATGGAAAAGAGTAACCGCATTTTTAACACAGCATGTGCTATGGAGACAAAGAATGAATAGGAAAGATAACCTTGCGGAGCTTGTTGCACGCGGAGGCGTTTATCATGGCGTAACCGGCAGTTATCCATCGACAGTCTTAACAAATGTAATTAACCTGCTTCCTGCCTTTCCGTCTTTTAAGGCGGAAACCCTTTTACAGGCAGTTTTGGAGCGCGAAGCCCTTATGCCCACGGGTATCGGCAGAGGCGTCGCCCTGCCTCACCCCCGCACTCCCCTGCTTAAAGAAACTGATTCCCCCTTTGTGGCAATTAATTTTCCGGCCGAGCCCCTTGACTGGAATACACCCGACGGCAGCAAAGTTCACACCATTTTTCTGATTGTATCGATATCGTCAAAACAGCACCTAAATGTATTATCCAGGATAAATTTCCTGTGTCAGCAGGAATATTTCCGGACTTTGATTAAATCCCAGGCTCCGAAAGAGACAATAATAACTGCAATCAGGGAAGCGGAAGCTTCCTGGGCGGGGTGAGTATTATTCTTGACCTAAGCCCATAAAACCGGCTAGTATTTTAGAAGGAAGCTGGAGCAACGGCGCGGACGCGGCTCTTGATAAACTATCAAAACATGGAGCGGTGTCCGAGTGGTTGAAGGAGGCGGTCTTGAAAACCGTTGTACCGCAAGGTACCGGGGGTTCGAATCCCCCCTGCTCCGGAACGGAAATAAGCTTTCCGTTAAGATTCTCTTTTGTTTGGGATTTTATTTTAAATCTTGGCAAAGGGGGATTCGAAACGGAGCGCTCCTGTTAAACACCAAGGCGTAAGCCTTGCTGTGGATAATGCGGTGCATGGACGCACCGGGAGCGCGCAGGCGGGGGTGGAGGGAGTAAACAGGACGTTTACGACCGGAACCCCGAATCCCCCCTGCTCCGGAAACGTGGTCAAAATCCTTTGGATTTTGACCTTGGAGTTTTGCATAGCAAAACTCCAAGCTTCTACCTGATGGGTGATTCGAATCCCCCCCGCCAGGAAAAAGCCCGCGAACCGGTGAGCGGGTTGTTGGAGTATTGTTAACGCGGCGTAGGCCAAGTAAAGGTCATAACTTTTAAGTAATGGCCTCAGGCCCGCCAGGTAAAAGCCCGCGAACCGGTGAGCGGGTTGTTGGAGTAATGTTAATACGGCGTAGGCCAAGTAAAGGTCATAACTTTTAAGTAATGGCCTCAGGCCCGCCAGGTAAAAGCCCGCGAACCGGTGAGCGGGTTGTTGGAGTAATGTTAATACGGCGTAGGCCA
>WRLP01000027.1 GCA_009777535.1 Treponema sp. | reverse complement strand
TAATATTTTTAATAGCATATCTATCTTAATCTTGACCGACGTCACGCCATATACACAATACGGTAAACACATCAGTTTATAACATGACCTCAGGCTTCCGCCACTTTGTGAATGGCATCTTTGCTCTTCTGAGATGTTACGTAGCGTAGATTCGTAGTTAGGTACCCGACGTTTCGGGACAACATATCGGTCCCATCTTCAATGGACTGCTGTATTCTTGAAAGTGGGACCGATATATTGTACCGAAACGTTGGATAACTAGCTAGAAATATATGTTGCGTAACATCCCAGAAGAGTGAAGATCTTATACCATTATGTCCTAAGGCATTTCCACGAGTGACTCCATGGAATACATTCCTTTATAAGAAGTTGGCAGATTCTTAGCTACCCCAATCACCCCCCCCCCCCCCCCCCCATTAAGTTTCACCTAACACACGCTCATAATTTTTCAGAATTTTTACTCACACATTCGCTGTTTGCCGGACATTTGCTTCCGGTAATTTATTTTATGAAGATAAAAATATTTATGTGCCGTTGGCATATTATAAATATTTGTACCGTCTTGCGGCGGAAATTACCAAGGAGTTTTATATGAAAAAGAAAAATCAGTTTGGAAAGTTAATCTTCATTGTTGGGGTTATACTTGTTTCTATCCTGATTGGGTGTGGTGATAATGGCGATTCATCTACACCAAGCGGCGATCCTGAAATTGTAAGTTATTTCGGTTATGCTGGTACTGTAAGGTATACGTTGAAAATAACTGAAAACACCACCCGCTATGCAGCCCGGGAAGGAGATTCTTATGAATTAACAAGAAGCAGCGACACAAAGAAAAGCACAGGTACGGTGTCCGGTATTGGCGGAACTCTTACACTACAGCCATCTACCGGAAGCGCTTCAACATTTACAGTGACAGTGGCAGGAGCAAATATCAGCGCCATGTCAGGTACGATTACATGGGATGGCAGCGGTGGAACAGATCCCGCTCCGACTGCATTAACGCCCGCCAGTGAAAACGGCGGTACAACTTACACTCTTACGACTAATGCCTCTCCGATAACCGGAGGTACCATTTCACTTAATCCGGATAAAGAGAGTTATGATGCGGGAAGTTCGGTCACCGTGACGGCAATTCCTAATTCAAACTATACATTTACAGGGTGGTCAGGTGCGGCAACCAGTACAACGAACCCTGTTACCATTGTTATGGATAGTGATAAAACTTTGACCGCAACTTTTACAGCCAGTGCACCCACGGGAGGCAGCATAACAATAGAAGGGCTTCCCCTAACCGATCTTGGTATGAGCCTTGCCAATTACTACACAACCCTTTATGTCTTTGATTGGAGCGGGACCAGTCTGACAAGCCAGATGCAGTATTTAACAGATGTAGCCCCTTTGGGTACCTTACCTATTGCAGAAGAGAAATCGCCGATAAGGGCGGAATTAATACTTTTGAAGAATGGAACCAATCCAGATGACTTTACCAGGACCGGAACATTCTTTGTTGAAATCGGGGCCTATAATCCGGCAACAGACAAGACGGAACGACGTTTTAAAACTGCTATTCAGTTTACCGATGGTGTAGGGGAAACCATTAACTGGAACGAAATGACTTGGTTTAACGATCTCCCCATAATGAATTAACGTAACAGCACCGCCGTCCGTGGCGGTGCTGTTAATGGCATGCAATGCTAATGCTCGTGCCCCTGCCTGCAATGGGGTTACTCCGTAGGCAAGTACGCCTGGAATTTCCGGCTTTTTTCTAGAGTAATACTCATAATTCTCTCAATTACAGTGTATATCACCGGTAAAACAAGGCCTTGAATTTAAAGGTTGGTTGGGTTATATTCAAAGCAGACAGGAAAACGCATGGCAAATTTAGATGATTTGTATAAGTGGTTTGATGAAAACCGCGATTCCATTATCGCCAATCATTCAGATGAGTGTGTCCTTATAAAGAACAACTCTGTGATAGGCTATTTTCCCAATACCGATGCCGCTCTTTCAGCCGCAAAAAGGGGCGGATTTTCAATGGGTGATTTTATTATACAAGACTGTATTACCGAGGAAGAAGATACCATGATGTATTATAATCAGGCGGTGTCTTTTGGGAACTAATGCTGTAACGGTTCACTTGCCAGAAAATCAGAGACAAGCTGTAATAATTGAAATGCAAATTGGGGTACCGGTTCCCATAGACGGCTATCCAAAAGATAGGCGAATAGGCATGAAGTCAATGGCTTTGGTTGATACTGGCGCAACTGGTTCATGTATAAGCCGCCGTTTTGCCGAAGGGGCGCAATTAAAGTCTTTTAAAATGGGCAAAATTCGCGGTGCTCATGGAGTTGCTGTTGTTCCCATTTATCGGGTAGACGTATTTTTACCCAATGGTATTCTAATCACAAATATGGATGTTGCTGAATTCACCGGCGGATACCCATATCGACTTCACATAATTTTTTCCCATTGAAATTTGCCCCGGATTATGATATATTGCTTGTATTAAATTCCTCCTTTGTTTTACCGAAATTTAGACCTATTCAAAAAGGAAAGACCATGAAAATAACAGCCTTAAAACAAATCCCCCTGCTGCTGGTTTGCGCCGTATTTACCCTTGCCGGGTGTTTCAGCGCCTGGGAAGGAGACGAAGCAGCGCTTACCCTGCATCTGGGCGGCTCGGGCAGCCGGAGTGCCGCGGATAATTTCCAGCCTGAGGACCTTTACCACAAAATAACAATCAGCGATGCATCGGGCGGGGTGGTAAGGGAAAGAGACGCACGGCGAGGGGAAATGATAGTGCGGGAAACCCTGACTCCGGGGCGTTATGACATAAAGGTGGAAGCCTTTTCGGATGATAATGTTCTAGTGGCCGCAGGCTCAGAAGAAAGTGTGAGAATAAAGGCAGGGAATAATACAGTTTCGATTACGATGGAGTGGATTGAGGAGGAAGAAGATATCGAACAACCCAAAATAGAATTTAATTTTTGGGATGGCGATGAAGAAATGGTTATCCCGATTTCTTCAGCTCTTAATTTTGAGATATCAAAAACAGGTACCAAACAATTTCAGGAGATATCTGTGGTGGATCCGGATAATTACGATAGTATAGAATTTTATATGTTCGGACAGCTTATGAGCGGAAATAATAATGGGTCAATTACCATTTACGCTATGGAATACAATACAGGCAGCTTTGAGCTTATTGTAACGGTATTCAAAGATGACGTACCGTATTCAACCAAAATTACCTTTGAAGTTACCCCATAATAGGAGAAAAAAATGAAAAAAACAAGGATTTTAACAATTTGTTCGTTATTACTTGCCTGTTTAATGATTTTTTCCGGCTGTCAGAATATCTTTCAGCCCGATCATAATAAATCTTCCGGCGGTAATAAAGATTATATACCCGCCGGTTTCGGTTTGCTGCGGGTAAGCTTTTCCCACGGCAGTGCGCGGACTGCCGTGCCTGGGCGGACTATAGACCTTTTTGATCATCTAACGTTTATTTTTACCATAGAAGGCGAGGTGGTTCTGGAGGAGTCCCGGTCTCCGGAAAATATTACTGACCCTTTTCTGCTTCAAACCGGAACCTATGTGCTGACAGTAAAAGCCTACATAGGTGAAGATGAGGGGAGCCTGGCGGCGGAGGGAGAAAGCGAGCCTTTTACAATAAGAGAGAGGGATTCCGATTCTGTTTCCATTTCTCTTGAACCCAAAATCGAAGATGGATATGGTACCTTGAACTTCAGGCTGGGCTTTCCCCCCAATGCTACAGTGGAAAAATTTACGCTTGGCAAAATATTGGATGAAGATAGCGTGTTTAACCTTCTTGAAGAATTTTTAGCGAATCCCCCACAAAATCCTTTTGACGGTGAAAAGACTAATATTCCAGCCGGCTTTTATCTGCTAACGGTGCTGTTAAGCGATGATGATTATGCCTTTGCGGGAAGAACAGAAGTGGTGCATATTTATGCAAATATGACCACTGTTGTTGATTATACTTTTGTTCCCACTGAATTTCGCGCCAATGTGGTAACAAATGACCGTGACTACGCTCCTGATTCTTCAGACACGACGATACCGGGAAGCCTGCGCCATGTTCTGGAAAACACCGAAGCAGGGGTAATAATGGTTATGCTTGGGCCGGGCAGTGTAATAGAGTTAAAAAGCAGTCTTATGATTGATAAAAGCATCACCATAGAAGGAAACGGCGTAACCCTGACCAGGAGCGCTTCATTTAGTAATACACTGAATGGGACTGAGACTACAGGCGATGGTGGAAACGACCAACTGGTGGTAGTGAAGGAGGCTTATGGTAATCCTTCAGGCTTAGATGTAAAAATTAGCCGCGTTTATTTTAAGGACGGTAGGGCTGATTATGGAGGCGCAATAAGAAACGGTGAAACCCTAACCCTTCAATCCTGCATATTCAGCGGGAATAAGGCCTCAAGCGGCGGCGGCGCCATTTATAACAATGGTACAATGACGGTGAATGGCTGTACTTTTTATAAAAACAGTGCTGAAAAAGGCGGCGGTGCTATATGCAATGAAGACAAATTATTCTTTGCTGGTAATATTTTCTATGGCAATACTGATTTTGACAGAGATGGCTCAGGGAACTATTCGGTGATTTATCCTGGCACGGGGACTACTATATCAATGGGCTACAATGTTGTTGACCGGTCTGAAGGATCCAACGCTGCCCAATGCGGCTGGTCTTTTCTAACCGGTGACACTCATGTTACAGAGCTGCCAATATCTCCCAAAACTTTCCGGCTCCTTAGCAATGGGGCGACAGTTAATATACCGACGGTCTTCATGACAACTAACGGTTATCCAAAGAAGGATTTCAACGGCAGTGTAATTGCCGTTGGCGCGGCTGCCGGCGCAGTACAGGAAAGTGCAGGCAGTGGTTTTTACCTTGATCTGGCCGAAACAGCAAAGGGTACAATAATAATAATATCAGGCAGCCGAGATACAGATGGACTTGTTTCAGGGCAAATTATACTACAAGCAAATGCAGCAGGCAGTAATAGTTTTATAGGATGGGAAGTTGATGGTGTCAATACAGTAAGCACCTCCACACTTAGCCTGACTCTGAATAAACCTACATGGGTAAGAGCAGTATTCTCCCTGCCTCCTGTTACATCTCTATCCGACACGAATGGCAGTATGACAAATGTAACTCTGCGTTATGCTCTTTCGATCGCGGAGGACGGCGATGTTATTAGTTTAAGCGGAGTAACAGCGGGCGAGAACACAACTGAGTTGAACAGCGGCCTGGTAATAGACAAAAATGTAACCATCGAAGGAAACGGCATAACCCTTATCAAAAGCGGGAGTTGGGTAACAGTGGATAGGTATAGCCAACTGCTCCGTAACGAAGCTAAAGCTACAATTCGCCGTGTACATTTTAAGGACGGCAGAGCTGACGATGGCGGAGCGATTAATAACAATGGGGTTTTAACCCTGGAGTCCTGTATTTTCAGCGGTAATGTGGCACGACTTTGGGGCGGGGCGATATATAATAACCCCGAATCCACTTTAACTATAAAGGGCTGCACTTTTTATAAAAACATTTGTAATGGAGATTTAGGAGGCGCTATTGATAATGATGGAATCTTACATTTAATAGGGAATTTGTTTTATGGAAATACCGGTCTAGGCGAATATAATTCAAATGTGGTAACTTCTAGCGTTGATTTCAGTAGCTACAATGTGGTTGACTGGCCCTCAGGTATCGGACCTACCAATTGCGGCTGGACTTTCGGGACAGGAGATAAGTTAATAAACGTTCTTCCCTTCTCCCCCATTACTTTCAGGCTTCTTACCAATGATGCGGACGTTAATATTCCTGCCAATGATTACCCGGCAAAGGATTTTTATGGCAATGACATTCCAAACAATGCCAGAGCCGGCGCGGTGCAGGCAATGGCTGCAGGAAGCGGTTATTATCTGGATCTGGTTGAAAACGTTAGGGGCAGAATAGAAGTAACAAGTGTCAACAAACCTGATGCGGACGGGCTTGTTTCCGGTTCTGTTACCCTGACGGCAACCGGGTATGGTGATTGTGATTTTTCAGAATGGCTGGTTGACGGAAGTTCCCATCCTGAAACAAATAATTCACTGACGCTGAATATTGGCAGTCACACCAAGGTGGAGGCAAAATTCTCCCTGCCTCCTGTTACAGCCTTGAGTGATTCGGCTGGCAGCATAACCAATGTAACCCTGCGTTATGCTCTGTCAATAGCCGAAGATGGTGAGGTTATAAAGTTCAAAGATGGGGTTGTTACGACTGGCACAAGCGAGATTCGGCTTAACAGCACCCTGATGGTAGATAAAGAAGTGACCATTGAGGGTAATGGCATAACCCTGACTAAAAATAATAGCTGGACGTATGATGGACAATTGATGCGTAACGAGGCGGATAATGTAATAATAAGCCGCATTCATTTTAAGGACGGCTTGGCAAGTGGCTATAGTGGTGCGATTAATAACAGCGGAGACTTAACCCTGGAATCCTGTATTTTCAGCGGAAATAAGACTACAAGCGGTGCCGCAGAAGGAGGTGCCATTTTCAATTCAGGAACCTTGATCGTAAGTGGCTGTACTTTTCATAATAACAATACAGGTTCTTTCGGCGGCGGCGCAATTTACAATTATTATTTTGCTGATTTGGTACTGACAGGGAATCTTTTTTATGGAAATACCGCTGTTGATGATGATGGCGATTCTTATTTCCCTGTAGTGCGTGATCGTAATTACGGAGTTTTCTCCAACGGTTACAATGTGGTCGATTGGCCTTCAGGTACCGGGCCTAATGACTGCGGCTGGGTTTTTGATACAGATGATAGGACTTTCGAAGGGGCGCCGCCGGCTGGGTTGGGCATTACCGGTGATCCATTCAATACAACCACCTTTGTACCGGTGGCTGGGTTGGGTAATTTTATTACCAGCCCCCCTGCGGGCTTCCCAACCACGGACTTTGAAGGGAAAACAAGGATTAATGGCACGCCAGGTGCAGTAGACTAAAAGGGAAAAGGACATCTAACTTTTCCCTTACCATTCCCTGGGAATGAAGCCGTCAGGTTTGTTTATCTTCACAGTATCCCCGGTTTGCTCTATCACATAGAAGCCCGCCTTGTGGGCATAATTGCGCACAGAATCGCTCATTATCGCTCCGGCAATGGCGCCCTGAAACTTGCGTCTGTCATTGCGGGCATCGGCGCGCTGGCGAAGTATCTCAATCCGGTTTACATGATCGTCTACGTCATTTTCGCGCGGTTTTGCTTTTACCTCTACCACCATGGCTATGTCGCCGTTTTCAAGCAGTATGTCAATCTCCGCCAGACAGCGCCCATTCTCGTCAGAAATATTATGGTCAAGCGAGACTTGTTCAAACTTATAGCCCAAAGCCCTGAATTTTTCCTTTATGTTTGGAGCAACCAGATGTTCGGCAAGTTCCCCAAAACGGTTGCCAAGCCTGCTGATCTGCCGGTCGGTTTCTTTCATTTGCTCTTTAAGCTCCATATCCGCTTTTTTCATCTCTTCTCTGGTTTCCTTCATTCCCCGGTCAAATTCTTCCCGTGATTTCTGGAATGATTCCTTCATCTGCTCCCTGGTTTCCTGGAACATTGCCCAGACCTTTTCAAAGTTAAGTGTTTCTGTTGATGTTACAGCCATTTATACCCTCCATAAAAAGATAATAATTAAAAAGTAAAAGGTAAAGTATCTTCTAACTTTTACTTTATATATGGCGCGCAGATGCTGTGGTGCATTAGTCTTTTGGCAAAAAAAAAGCCGCAGAACAGACTCCGCGGCTTTACCATATAAGTTTTTGTTAACTTATCATTTTGCCCATTATGATTCCGGCCAGAATGATAATGGCAATCGCGATCGGAGCGATAAATTTAACCGATGCCGACCAGGCTCCGCCCAGTTTGAAGGGGAACTTGCCGCCTTGTTCGATTTCCGCAACGCCGTTTTTGGCGCCCCAGATCCAGCCGGCCAACAGACATGCCGTTAAAGCATTGATCGGGATAAGCAGGCGGTCGGTAAGGAATTCCATAAAATCGCCCATCACAGGTTGGGTTACGCCATTGGTAAAGTCAAACCACACACCCTTGATATTAAATGCAGCCTGGGAAATGGTGTAGAAAATACCGACAAGGAACATGGTTCCGGCAAGAATAATTGTAGCCTTTTTGCGATCCATATTTTTTTGCTCTGTCAATGCCGCTACCTGGCCTTCAAGCAGCGACATGGCTGAAGTCATGGCTGCGAACCACAACAACAGATAGAATAACACCCCGAAGAACACGCCCCCGGGCATAGCCTGGAAAACTCCGGCCAGCGCCACGAATGCGAAACCGCCGCCCTTACCGACGCCTTCCGCGCCCAGTGTGGCAAAGACAGCCGGAATGATCATAAAGGCCGCAAGGAAGGCAATGAGTGTATCCATTCCGCAGACAAGAGCGGTATTCTTTGCCAGGTTTTCTTCCTTCTTCAGATAAGAGCCGTATGTGATCATGATTGACATACCAAGAGAGAGGGAGAAGAAGGCCTGCCCAAGCGCAACCAGGAAGGTTTCGCCTGTTACCTTGGAAAAATCGGGTGTGAGCATATATGTTATACCCGCTCCGGCACCAGGAAGTGTCATGGAGCGTACCATAAGGATAACAAGCAGAACAAACAGAGCCGGCATGCCGATTTTGTTGAACTTTTCAATACCCTTTTGCACACCGCCGATAACGATAATAACGTTAAGCGCAATGAAGATAAACGGGAATACAATGGCGCCGGCTACCGGGAAGAAAGTGGTTCCGCCTACCGCATCGTAACCGAGCATGTTATAAAAATAGTGCAGGGGATTGGCCAGGACTTCACCGGACTTAAACAGGTAGCTGTAAATGTAATACATGACCCAGCCGCCAACCTGGAAATAATAGGCAAGAATGATAAAGGCTGTAACAACGCCTAAAATACCCAACCCCTTCCATTTTGGTTTAAGCTGCGCATAAGAGCCGATGGTGTCTTTCTGTGTGTGGCGCCCGATAACGAATTCGGCCAGCATAACCGTGGTACCGATTACGGCGACTATCGCCAGGTAGATGATTAGAAACGCCGCACCGCCGCCTTCGTAGGCTTTTCCGGGAAACTTCCAGATGTTTCCCAACCCGACTGCCGATCCAGCCGCAGCCAGAATAAAGCCCAAATTGGAGGCCCATTGGGCGCGGCCGCTTGATGATTTTTCCGACATAAATACTCCTTAATATAAAAAAAGTCGAATAGAAGAATTATCTCTTTTCAGCAATTTTTTGTCCAGAGGCTTAAAGTTCCGCAGCTTCTTTACAACACGTTTACAGGATCAATATCTACTTCCAGATAGACTCTCGCATCGCGGCCTTTTTCGTAGCAGGCAAGCAGCCGGCGCGCGGCGGCGTGAAGGGCGGCCATCGAAGCGCCGCGCAGAATTAGCTGCCGCCGGTGGTTTCCGGCAATTATCGCGATGGGGCAGTCCGCCGGGCCGAGCATGTCAGTTTCCGGCGGCAGCAGGGGCTGTGCCAGGGAGGCAAGGCGGTTAATCGCCGCGTCCGCCCTGCGCCCGTCCTTCGCCCGAATGGTAAAGCGGACAAGCCTCGAATAAGGAGGAAAATTGAGCGCCTGCCGCTGTTTCAGTTCGGCGTTGAAAAAGCCTTCCACGTCCAGGGCGCAGGAGCGGGCAATCACCGGATCGCCCATGCGCAGGGTTTGGACAATGACCTTGCCGTCAGGGAAAAAACGTCCCGCCCGGCCGGCAACCTGCACAATTAACGAAAAAGTTCGCTCTGCGGCACGGAAATCGGGCAGATGCAGGCCGGTATCCGCCAGAACCACTCCTACCAGCCGCACGCCCGGGAAATTCAACCCCTTGGCAACCATCTGCGTGCCAAGAAGCACATCCAATTTGCCCTCCCTGAATAAATCCAGGGTTTCGGCAAGGCTTCCCTTTTTTGCCGTTGAATCTGCATCTGCCCGCCGGATACGCAAATCGGGAAAGGTGCGCCCCAGTTCTTCCTCGATCATTTCTGTGCCGAAATTACGCCAGCCGGCTTCAAGAGAGCCACAGCCTGGGCAGGCCTTTGGCGGCGGCTCGGTATAGCCGCAGTAGTGGCAAACAGCCCTGCCGCGGCTTTTATGCCAGGTAAGGGAAACCGAGCAATGGCGGCACTTCTGTTCCCAGCCGCAGCTGCGGCAATGGTAAAAATGGGCGAAACCCCTGCGGTTCAAAAAGAGAATACTCTGCCTGCCCATCTGCGCGCTCTTAAGGATTTCATCTTTCAATTCGCTGGTAAGGCAGCCGCCTGTATGATTCAACGGAACCGGTTCTATCGACGGCATCTTCCCGCCCGACAGGCGGCGGGAAAGATTAAGTCTTTTGATTAACCCGTCTGCCATCAATTTCCAGGATTCCACAGATGGGGTTGCCGAACCCATAACAAGTTTTGCACCTGATATTGAGCATCTGTGTATCGCCGCCTGTCGGGCGTGATAGCGGGGGGTGTTACCCGATTTGTAGGAGCCGTCATGTTCCTCGTCAATAATTATCAGGGCCAAATCTTTTACGGGCGCAAACACAGCGCTGCGCGGGCCGACTACAATGCGCACCTCGCCGCTGCGGATCCTCATCCATTCTTCGAGGCGTGAACTCGGACTCATCGCCGAATGCAGAGTTGCCGCCTGGGCGCCAAAACGCTCCCCGATTAGTCCGGCGGTCTGGTGGGTCAGTGAAATTTCCGGCACGAGATAAATCGCGGATTTACCGGTTTTAAGAATATGTTCGGCGGCGCGCAGGAATACTTCGGTTTTGCCCGATCCGGTAATTCCGTACAGATAAAACATTTCCGGCAGGTTTCCCTGCCTCGGCATGCCGGCAATGATGGCGTCTAACGCAGAGCGCTGCTCTTCGGAAAGATCGTGGCTGCCCGGATTAAAATCCTCCGGATCGCCGGGAATGGCAGGATAACCCTTAAGCCGCCTGCCGGAGGGGATCATCGCGGCCAGGGCCTGCCCTATGCCGCACAGGTAGTACGATGCCATCCAGCGTGCCAGCTCTATTTCATCACCGGCAAATACGGGCTGTTTGTCCACTACGCGGCGGATTGTCTTAACCGATGATTCGCTGATGCCCTCTGGCGGACATTCCCGGCAGGCGGTAATAAAACCCAGTGTGTCGCGGTTGCCCAGGCCGAAGGGAACCATGGCGCGCTTCCCGACAGATGCCTCGCCCTTTTCATCAATACGATAACTGAAACTTTGTTCTGATGGAATGTCAAAAACCAAATCGAAGAAGGCAGCCACCCTTAGCCTTCTCCTTTTGATGCACCGGAAATCAGCCCCGCTTCTTCAAGCCTGGCGCGTAACAGTTTAAGATCCTCCCAGGCAGGCCGCTTGTACTCTTCGTTGCGCAGCAGCGCGCTCGGGTGATATGTAACAAGCATGGGAATTGCCGCGCCGGCGGCTTCCAGGTCAAGAAATTTTCCCCTTAGTTTTCCCAGTGTTTCTTCTGTTTTAAGCAGGGAGCGGGCGGCAATCCTGCCGGCGCACAGAATGAATTTAGGTTGCAGCAGTTTTATCTGCCTTTCTAGGAAGGGGGCGCAGGCTGCGGTTTCTTCCGGCAGCGGGTCGCGGTTGCCCGGCGGCCTGCATTTAACCACATTGGCAATAAAGCAATTTTTGTTACGCGAAAGCCCGATGGAAGCGAGCATTTTGTCCAATAGCTGGCCGGCCCTGCCTACAAACGGCCTGCCTGCTGCATCTTCGTCCGCGCCGGGCCCTTCGCCGATTACCATTACAAGCGGTTTTTGCGCCCCCTCGCCGGGAGCCGCATTGGTTCTTTTCTCACAGAGCGCACAGGCCCTGCACACTTTTATTTCCGCCGCGATTTGTTCAAGGGTATCATCTGCTGTCTTTTCCGGTGTTTGTGGGACATTGTTTTCATCAAATTGATAATCCTTGGCCTGGCTTTTATACCCTGAGCCAAGAAAATCCGCGGCCAAATCGAGGAAATGGGCTGTTTTTAGTTTTTCATCGGGTGTCATATTGATGCTTCTGTATTATAATGTAAATCACGATAAAAAAGGCGGGAAAAATGAAAAAGTTGTGTTTATTGTTGAAAATTGCGGTGATTGTTGTATCGTGTGCGGTCTTTTGCGGCTGCGGCGATGTTGACGGAAATGGAACAAATCCGCCGGGACATACGGGCACATCTCCCTGGTCCGGCCAAATTTCGCAATTTGGCGATGTCGGGCCGCGAGCAAATACCGGCGGCAACGACCCTGCAGACGGTATCTATGTTTCTCCGGACGGCAATGATTCCATCGCAGACGGCTCCATCAGCGCGCCCTATAAGAGCATCAATGCTGCTTTGGAAGGCGCCCCCTCCGGCTCCACGATAATTCTGCGCGGCGGCACATACCGGGAAGGACGTGATGTTCGTGTACGAAGATCAAACATCACAATAAAATCCGCAAAGGGCGAATGGGCGATTATTGATCTGACCACTTTTAATCCGGGAAATGATGAACACTCAGGCGTTGAGTTCTATGCCGAAGATGAGGATACTAACGGTATTGTAACAGGCGGTAAATTGCAAAGTGTCGAAGTAATGGGAGGTTTTTATGCCGTTGGTTTTGATACTAAATGGGACTGGGAGCAGGCTGACCGAAGCGGAGCGTCCAATATCATCATTGAAGACTGCGTGCTGCATGATTCCAGAAACGATGTGATCAAAATCAAGCCGGGCTGTGATGACATTACCATTCGTTACAACGAAATATATAATTCCGGACGGGAACACAGCGGTCATCCTGATTTTAATTCCGGAGAACGCAATTCTGAAGGCATTGACAATGTCAACGGCGCCAGAATGCATGTTCACAATAACTATATCCATGATATTTGTTCAAACGGAGTCTATGCCAAAGGCGGGGCGGTTGACGCGTTAATCGAAAACAACCGTATCGAACGTACTTATGGCGCCGGAATAATGGTCGGGTTTGATACCAGCCCGGAGTTTTTTGATATTGCTGTAAACCCGAAATATTATGAAAATGTCCGGGGTATTGTCCGAAATAATCTGACTATAGATACGGGCTGGGAGGGCATTGGTTTATATGCCTCCATGGACGCCCAGGTTTATAACAATACAATAGTCAACGCCGTTAGTTACGGCACAGGGTTGTACCACAGCCCGATTTACTTTGGCGTTGCGACCCAGGATGAAGAAAATCCAGCCGGCTGTCCTCCAAATATCAATCCAAGTATTCATCATAATATTGTAAGCCAGCCTTCTTCCTACAACGACAGAATGATAGATATTCGTTATATCCCGGCCGGCAATGTTTACTCCCATGATCTTTCCGCTCTGTCCGGTAATCCAACGATGAACAATAACTGTTATTATGTTGCCGGTAAAAACGCAACCTTTACAGATAACAGACCGGGCAGCATTTTAGATAGCGCACCTCTGGACGCATGGAGGGCCCATATAAGCGGCGAAAGCAGCTCGATTGAAGTTGACCCCGCCCTCGGCGCCGACTACGTGGCGGCTAACGCACAGTGCACCGGAATGGGAATACAGCCATAGTAAAAAAAGACCGTGCTATGCGGATCAAAAGCTATGGGGGTATTAAGTAATATGAAAAAAGTAATACTGTATGTTGCATTAGTTCTAGTTTTGATTTTTGGAATATCACTTGCAAGTTGCCATGTATTTGGGCCAGAATCATCTGTCGGCGCAGATCACCTCTCAGATATTGACGAAAGCAATGGGGACCATGCCAATAATGAGGGAAACCATTCAAGACGTACAGACTTGGCTTTGTTAAAAACGCGGGAGGCACATCAGATCGACATCTCCGACCTCTCCCAAATCGTCTTAAATACGTTTAACCAGACAATGGCGAACCAAGCTACAGGGCGTTCAGCTATCACCGCAGGCAAAATTACTGGTACAAGAGGCGTTCCTACAAACGCCAAAAACGGATTTGAAATATCAGAACGATTTGGCGGGGGCGGAAGTAGAGGACGTTCCGTTATTTCCAGTGAAACAGAAGTAGTTGAAGTGTTTGAATTTGCTATTGGTGATGGGGCTGACGGTGAATGGTTTATACTAGCAAGCGATGATATGCGGATTGGACATATACTGGCAATTACCCAGGAATCCCTTGCGGACTCTGACAGTGAGCATGCCGCATTCTTGCGTGAAAGTTTAAATGAATACATAGATGCTGTTGTTCATGAATACAACGACATTACCGATAATGAAGCAGAGGCTGCGCTTAATGCACTGTATGAAGACGAAATACCAGGCATTGCAAGAGTTGTTGCTCCTGGTATAACTCTAAACCCCAATGACTGGATATTGACCGGGCACTCGAGCAATTTGCAAATTCAAAAAAGTCCAATCTTGCAGACTCAATGGGGACAAGGATCACGAGGTTACACTGCTACCGGATTTGCGTATAATAATTACATTAAGCATTATTACAGAAACGATCCGAATGGACAATTATATCTGGCAGGCTGCGGTGTGACTGCTGTTGCACAGATTATTGCGTATCACAACTTTATGAATCCAAATGCAGCATCTAGAACAAGAACAGCACCTGCATTCACTGATGCGACATCATCAACGATGAACATGGGGACATGGAATGGACAGTATAACCTTTCTACCATTAGAGGCATGCAAACTATCACCAATACATCCTCGGCAGCCGCAAAAGGACAAGTTGCTGCGCTTATGTATCATGTCTTTCGGGAGATAAAAAGTGATCCCAGGCCAACAGTGACAGTTTCACAAACAGGATCTTATGCTCCAGCATTCAGGAATTTTGGCTATGTTATTTTATATGAAGGATCGGCAACAACACTATCAGGAACAAGTAACAATTTTTCAATCCAATATCATGCAAACTTGGATATTATTAGAAGTGCAATAAATAATAATAGACCGATTCTCGCACGCGGAGGAAATGCGGCAGGAGATATTGGGCATGTCTGGGTTATTGACGGATATGGTGCCGTAACGTGGATCGAGGAATATTACCGCCATAGAATCACCGGACAGACAACAACAAGAAGGATTACCTTAAACAATGTTTTAATGGTGCATTGCAATATGGGCTGGGATGGAAATAATTACGGATACAGCGGATGGTATATGTATGGTATTTTTGATGCAGCAGCCAATAGAAATCATCTGAACATGACAGATATAAAATCAGGTGATAGAAACTATTCAACAGGGACATGGCTCGTTATACCCAGAAGGCTGTAATATGAGAAGAACACTGATGATAATTACAGCTCTTTCCTCTCTTTTTGCTGCTTGCCCAAATAGAGACTATGAACAGAACGTCAAATTTGACTTCGAAGCATTCTTCGCAGAATTTCAGGAAAATAAATCCGCTTGGGAAAATTTAGGTTTAGCACACTACTGTTACACGGTGCAACATCCGGTAAGGCCGCCTATATGGGGCCCATTGCTTACCATTAAGGTATTTCCGGACAGAGAAGCAGAAGTTAAGGAAATTGATGGATTGCCTGTGGATTCAGAATCGCTTGCCCAACTAGACGAATTTATTGAGGAGCTGGGTTTCATGTTTCGTATACCTTTAACAATATCCCAGCTTTACGCAGCCCTGGAATGGGAAATTCAGAGTATTCCTCCGCAACACGAATCACCTTATTTTGCAGCTTACGAAGTAGTGTACAATAAAGACTATCATTACCCTGAATACTTTTTTGTGAGGCCTGTGCCAGGAACTGGCGGCGGCTTACCACCTACGAGGATAACCGCCTTTGAAGACCTACGGCATTAGTATACAGAATATGAAGGAGTGCAAGCATTTAAGCCAGAAAAATAAAAATAGTTTTATGTCATTTAACAAAAATGCGCCGGAATGGGAATACAGCCATAGCAAAGAAAAAAAGACCGCCTGACCACTTAATGCCACTGGAAAGAAGTCTTTGGTAATGTTTTTCGTAACAACGATTTACATTACTGTTTATTAACTTAATCCAGTCACATTAAGTGGTCAGGCGGCCCGGCTGAACCCCTTCGCGCGGGCGAAGAGGGACACTGCCGGCCTTCCCAATCGAGGGCCCCACCCCAAGGCCGGCAGGAATGTTGCCTCAAGGTCAGGTATGTCCTACTTTGTTTATCTCCCTTATAAATTCGTCCAAATCGCTGAAGTGCCGGTAAACCGAGGCAAAACGGACGTAGGCAACCTTGTCCATTGCTTCCAGCCGTTCCAGCACCTGATCTCCGATTATGGAACTTGATATTTCCCTGCTGCCCTTGCTCAATATTGCGGCGGCATCCTCGATTTCGTTGATAAGGTTTTCGATCTGCATCTGTGAAAATGGCCTTTTTTCCAGAGCCCGCTCTACGCCGCGCTCGAGTTTAAGACGGTCGAACGGCTCCCTTCTGCCGTCCCGCTTTACAATCATGAACTGTCTTTCATCAATCCGCTCATAACTCGTGAATCTGTAACTGCAGCTTATGCACTCCCGCCGGCGGCGTATGGCATCACCATTGGCCAGGGTACGGGATTCTACAACCTTGTCTTCGATAGTGCCGCAATGCGGGCAGCGCATATTGTGTCCTTTTGTTACATAAGCACTATATATAGCGCCATACATACAGCGTATCCGCCGCAAAATATAGCGCAACACATATAGCGGTTGTTTGATTCTACCACACTATATATTGTGTGGCAAGTATAATTTTTTCGAAATATTTTACGAAAAGGCTACGGATTTTCACGAATTAAGCGATTGGAAGAAATAATCAGGTTGTTTCCCTTTGTGTCGCTCCCCATCACTACTTATTTGTGGTATAATCTACCAAGTATCAGGAGAATTTAATGAAGATAGGGATAGATACTTTTGCCTGTGATGGCGGTAAGTCAGGAGTGGGCATTTACTTATCCCAGTTCTTAAAAAGAATACCCCCGTCGGATGCTCTTTTTGAGCTTTTCGGCTGGGAATACGACCGGTATGCTTTCAGCGAAGAAGCGCCGAATTTTCAGTTTATTTCCAGGTGCAGAATAAGCGGCAGAACAGCCAATTCTTTGTGGCACCTTTTTAAGTATCCCAAATTTGCGAAGAAGCGGCTTTTTGATGCCTGTTTTTTTCCGGCTGCCCACAGAAGGCCCCCATACAAATCACCCTGTCCGACCATAGGCGTGGTGCATGATATGGCCGCTTTCTGGGGTACCAGGCGGACAAGGGAAGAACTGGGAGCGGTTCTTAGAATGGTGATACCAAATTCGCTGCGCAGACTGGACAGGATTATTGCTGTAAGCGAATGGGTTAAGCAGGAACTGGTGGAAGGCGCCCATGTAAGGGAAAACAGGATAGAGGTAGTGCCCAACGGCATAGATCATTCGGCCTTTTATCCAAGGCCCCGCAATGACGAGGTACTCCTTATTCAGCCATTCAGTTTTCGCAGGCCCTATGTACTGTATGTATCCCGCATCGACCACCCTGTTAAAAATCATGTTAGGCTGATTGAGGCCTTCGGCATCTTTAAGGAACGGACGAAGTATCCCCATCGCCTCGTTATTGCCGGTGAAGACAGGACCAATGCCTTTAAGGTTAAAGAGGCCGCGGCGGCTTCCCCCTACAGGGGCGACATATTTTTTACCGGACACTTTCCCTCCACAAGCCTGCCCGAGCTTTATTCGGCAGCCGATTTTGCGGTTTTCCCTTCCATGTACGAAGGGTTCGGCATGGGGGCACTGGAAGCCATGGCCTGCGGGGTACCCGTTATCTGTGCCCGCGCAGCTTCATTGCCCGAGGCGGCGGATCATGCCGCGCTTTACTTCGATCCATTCAACGCCGAGGATATGGCAGACCGCATGGTAACCGTAACCACCAATCACGAGATTAACCGTGAATGCCGCCTGCTTGGTATTGAGCGCGCTCAGGCCTTTTCGTGGGATCGCTGCGTGGAACGTACTTTGCAGATAATACACGAGACGGCGGCCAGGTAGGGTCAGGGTTTTTTTGATATTTCTTCGTCAAACAAAAGGGAAAATACTTCATCGGCATTTTCAACAAATTCAACCTGGATAGCCTCGCGGATATCCTTATCCAGTTCGTTCCATTCTTCCCTGTTATCTTTTGGAAGCAGCACCTTTACCATTTTATTTCTTACGGCGGCTAACAGTTTTTCCTTTAGGCCGCCGATGGGAAGAATGCGGCCGGTAAGGGTAAGCTCCCCTGTCATCGCGACACCGGGGAGGGGGGGCTTTCGGCACAGGGTGGAAAGCAGGGAAGACGCAAGGGTGATGCCGGCAGAAGGGCCGTCTTTGGGAATGGCGCCTTCCGGTACATGAATGTGAAAGTCGGTTTTATTTAAGTTTTTGACGTCAAAATTATAGCGTTCCTTTACGCTTCGCAGGTATGAAAGGGCGATGCTGGCGCTCTCTTTCATTACATCGCCGAGATTCCCCGTTATAAGAAGCTCTCCGCCGCCCTCATAACGAAGCGTTTCCACGGGAAGAATGGTTCCTCCGGTTTCCGTCCAGGCAAGCCCGTATGTTACGCCAATATGAGCTTCCTTGTAGACAACATCGTTTTTGTGCTTTCGCCTGCCAAGCAGCTTTTCAAGAATTTTCGGCGTGAGTGTTTTTCCGAAAGAAGTTACAGGCTTGTCACTGCCATATCCCTTGTTTACCGCGTGACGTGCAATTCTCCTGATACAGCGGGCTATTTCGCGTTCCAGTCCGCGCACCCCCGACTCCATTGTCCAGTAGCGGATAATATCTCTTATTGCATCATCTTTAAAAATTATTTTCGACTCTGAAAGGCCGTTTTCCCGCAGTTCTTTGGGAACCAAAAATTGTTTGGCAATGGCAAGTTTTTCGTTTTCCCCGTACCCGGGAACCTCGATAATTTCCATGCGATCCAAAAGCGGGTAGGGGATTGTATGCAGGGAATTTGCCGTGGTAATAAACAGCACTCTGGAAAGATCGAAGGGCACTTCCAGATAATGATCCTGAAAAGTTGAGTTTTGTTCGGGATCGAGTACCTCCAAAAGCGCCGAAGCCGGATCGCCTCTGAAGTCGCTGGACAGTTTGTCTATTTCATCAAGAAGGAAGACAGGGTTAACTGTTCCAGCCTTACGCATGGACTGAATAATTTTGCCCGGCAGCGCGCCGACATAAGTTTTTCTGTGTCCGCGTATTTCGGCTTCGTCCCTGACGCCTCCCAGGGAGATGCGGACAAAGCGCCGCCCAAGAGCGCGGGCTACAGATTTGCCAAGCGAGGTCTTGCCCGTTCCAGGCGGCCCGATAAAGCACAGGATTGGGCCTTTAATGGATTGGGGACTGGGGACTGGGGACTGGGGGCTGGGGACTGGGGACTGGGGACTGGGAGTTGAGGACTCCTCAGTTTTATCTACAATCCCTGTTCCCTGTTCCCCATTCCCCATTCCCCAACTCAACAACTGCCTTACCGCGATAAATTCCAAAATGCGATCCTTTGCTTTGCGCATTCCAAAGTGATCCTCATCGAGAATTTTTCCCGCTTCGGCAAGATCCCCAGAATCAACAGATGAGCCGCTCCAGGGCAGGTCAGAGATCCATTCAAGGTAGCCTCGCAAAACGCCGGCTTCAGGCGAAAGGGGCTGGAGTTTACGGAGCCTGGCAATTTCCTTGCTTGTTTTCGCGATAACCTCGGTGGGCGGCGATTTTTCGGCAATGCTTTTTTCCAAAAGCGCGAATTCATCTTCAATTTTATCCTTGCCCAGTTCCTTGTTGATTTCCTTTAGCTGTTCATGAAGAATGTATTCACGCTGATGCCTGTCTATCCTGCTCCTTACCTTGCCGGAAATATTTTTCTGAACGCTGTATATTTCGTTTTCCCTTTCCAGGGTTTCAAGAATCGCCAGCAGCCTTTCCCTTGTGTCGGCCATGCCGAGGAGTTCTGTTTTTTGCCCTGATTTAAGATAGGAAGCGTTGCAGATAAGATTGGCAAGGCGTTCAGGATTTTCCGTTCTTTCGGCGGCAGAAAGAGTGTCGGTGTTTATTTTTTTTGAGTATTCGGCATACTGAACAAATGACTTCTGCAAGCTGCGCATCAGTCCCAGGTCTTCCGTGTTCAGTGGATCGGAAAGGCCGGTTATTTTAAGAGGCTCTACCCGCACCATGGAAAGACCATTTTGAGAATTTAAAGCGGTGATCGTACCCCTGTATTCACCCTGAAGTACAACCCTGTAGGTGTTGTCGGGGAGTTTAAGGTGCTGAATAATTCTGACTACTGTGCCGGTACTGCACGGCTCGTCTTCATCTGTTATGCGCTCATGCTTTTTAAGGCATGCGGCAAAAAGGCGGTTGTCCCTGGCTATCGCCTGTTCCAGGGCGATCATGCCCGGTAAATAGGTGATAAAAAGCGGCACGACGGTCTGCGGAAAAAGCACCAGGTCCCTCAGCGGAAGCAGGGGAAAGTCTTCGGCTTGCAGCGCGGCGCCGGCGGAGACGGGATCCAGCAAAAGGGAAACATTTTCCTTTATTCCCGAAAAGAAACCGGAAAGCAGTCCGGGCTTTTTTCCGCCTGGTTTCATAAGGGCAGCGCCCGCAGCGCGTTACGCGCTTTTCTGCAGTGTAAGAATTTCCGGCGGCTCGGCTTTTTCCACTGTATTCTGTGTTATTACTACATGCTTGCCGCCCTTGATCGAAGGTATGTCAAACATGATGTCTGTCATGAGTTTTTCGACAATCGCCCTCAATCCACGCGCACCGGTTTTTTGTTTAATTGCCATATCGGCGATCGCATCAATCGCGGCTTCGGTAAACTCCAGCTTGACATCATCAATGGCCATGGAAGCCTGGAACTGCCTTACAATAGCATTGCGCGGCTCGGTAATTATCCGCCTTAGTTCTTCCCGTTTAAGCTCCTCCAGGCTTACGGTAATGGGAAGCCTGCCTATAAATTCCGGTATCATGCCGTACTGGATTAAATCGTCGGGATGCATGGCATCGAAAAGTTCCTTCATGCTTTTTTCGCCGCCTGATGTATTCGCCCCAAAGCCCAGAGGATGCTGTACAACACGCCTTGCGATGTATTTATCCAGCCCGACAAAGGCGCCGCCGCAGATAAAAAGAATGTTTGTGGTGTCAATGCGGATCATTTCCTGATTAGGGTGCTTTCTGCCGCCCTGCGGCGGAACAGATGCTACAGTTCCCTCGATTATTTTTAAGAGGGCCTGCTGCACGCCCTCGCCGGAAACATCACGGGTAATGGAAACATTTTCTCCCTTGCGGGAAATTTTATCGATTTCGTCAATGTAGACAATGCCACGTTCTGCGGCGGCAATATTGCCTCCGGCGCTTTGGATCAGTTTTAACAGTATGTTTTCAACGTCTTCGCCGACATAGCCTGCCTCGGTTAATGTAGTGGCGTCCACAAGGGCAAAGGGAACTTTAAGTTTTTTCGCGAGAATTTTCGCAAGCAGGGTTTTGCCTGTTCCGGTCGGCCCTATCAATAAAACATTTGATTTTTCTATTTCTACTTCTTCCGGTTCCTTGGAGGGATTCGCGATTCGCTTGTAATGATTGTAAACCGCAACCGACAGAACTTTTTTTGCGTTTTCCTGGCCTATAATAAATTGATCCAGATAGGATTTAATTTCTCTGGGAGTGGGTATATCGCCGGTAAACTGTGTGGAAAGATCGCGGCTTTCCTCGCTGAGAATTTTGCGGCATACATCTACGCATTCATCGCAGATAAAAATATCATTTGGCCCTGCGATAAGCCGGCGCGCCATGTCGCCGCTCTTGCCGCAAAATGAGCAGACTCTCTCAAAAGCCCCCGGGCCATTACGAAGTTTCGCCATTTTTCCCTCTCCTTAAAACCGAATCTGCTATTCCGTATGTTACGGCATCTTCCGCCGACATGAAAAAATCCCTTTCCATATCCGCGGCGATTTGTTCGGTTGTTTTACCTGTATGTTCAGCGAAATAATTTATTGTCATTTTTTTAAGGCGCAGTATCTCCCTTGCCTGAATGCCTATGTCCCGGGCTTGCCCATGAGCGCCGCCCCAGGGCTGATGGATCAGCACCCGTGAAGACGGCAGAACCATGCGTTTGCCGTGCGTTCCGGCGGACAAAATGAGGGCGGCCATGCTTGCGGCTTGACCAAGGCAAATGGTCTGCACATCGGATTTTACGTACTGAATAGTATCGTATACGGCAAGCCCGGCGGTTACCGAGCCGCCCGGGGAGTTGATGTACAGGTTAATATCCTTCTCCGTATCCTGACCGTCCAGAAACAGAAGCTGCGCAACGACCAAATCTGCGGATACATCATTAATATCTCCGTCCAGAAATACAATCCGGTCTTTTAACAGCCGGGAAAATATGTCGTAAGAACGTTCACCGGTACTGGTTTGTTCTACCACAATGGGGACCAGGTTGCTCATTTTTTCTTCCATGGTACAGTACAATCTAACCATTATTCCTGATGAGGTCTAGATATTTCTCCTTTTTTCCGGTTTTTAGCGTATTTTCCGCCAAAATTATATTAAAAAGCCTATATTCCTTTATTTCTTCCCTAAGGTATTCCTTCATATTGTCTTCCCGGTATCTTTCCTTGATTTCTTCGATGTCTACATCATTATCGGCTGCTATTCTTGAATATTCTCCCTCCATATCTTCTTCGGTTATTTCAAAATTCTGTTCTTCCATAAGGGTTTCCACGATTAAGCGGGAATGAAGGGCTTTTTCGGCCGATGCTCTCCATTCATTTTCGATTTCACCGGGCCCCTTTCCGCTTTGCGCCATAAGTTTCATAATGTCATCTGCGTTCATGCCGTAAAGCCGTCCCAATTTGCGCCATCGGTTTTCTATTTCCATGCGCACCATTGAATCGGGCAGGACAACGGGAGTATTTCCGGTTATTATCTGCAGCAGCCTGTCTATTTTTATATCACGCATCTTTTTTTCAAGGTTTTTATTCAGGCGCTCGGTGATGCTGTTTTTAAGATCGGCAAGAGTTTTATATTTTTCATCTACATCCTGGGCAAGCTCATCATCCAGATCCGGCAGCTTCTTTTCTTTTAGTGATGTAAGGGACAGCTGGAATTTCTTCTTGTTTCCGGCCAGGCTTGGCTCCATAAAATCGGCCGGGAATGTTTTTTCAAATTCTTTTGTATCGCCTTTTTTCATTCCGGTAATTTCATCATCAAATTGATAAATATTTTCTTTCGACCCCAGGGTAAAAACAAAATCCTTTCGCTCGTTGCCGGATAAAACTTCACCATTTTCTTCGAGTATCCGGTAATCTACGGTTACAACATCACCGCCGGCAGCCTTTGCCCCTTCATCCCTGTCCAGAACAATTGCGTTTCGCTCCCGGATTGCTTCCAGTTCACGATCGATATCTTCTTTGTCAACTTCGCATTTTGGAATTTCAGCTTCGAGCCCTTTCCATTTACCGACCTTAACTTCGGGAAGCACATCATAAACAACCGAGAATTTCAGGTCCTGCTCAAAATCGAGGGTTGGTTCGTCATCCAGCCTGGGGGTGGAGTAGGGTAGAGGCCTCTCGCTGCGCGGCATGTTTTCGTCACCGAAAACATCGGTAAGCGCCGATTCAATTATGCGGCTGACAGCGTCGCTTTTAAGGGCATCAGCGAATTTTCGCTCCAGTACCTGCTGCGGGACTTTCCCCTTTCTAAAACCGGGAAGCTGCACGCTGCCGGCGTATTCTTTCAGCATTTCCTGGTATTTGGCGCGGACATCATCTTTGGGGATGGTCAAACTTAAACGAACATTGGATTTTTCCAAACGGGTAATTTCTTTTTCTGCGACCACAGTATTCCTCTTTATAAACACATTTTAATATTAGGGAGTTTGCGAGAGATGGGACTTGCCTTCCGACCCTCAGCGTCCCTGCTTCGGGTCTCCAGGCCGGGGTTCAGCGCTGGCGGCGCACGTCCTGTGCGCCTTACCTTCGCATTCGCTCGGCGCGCTGAACCCTTCAAGTCCCATCTATCGTATAGAAATTTCTCCAGAAATTTCCAAATAACTCCCACGTTAATATATTAGGGAGTTTGCGAGAGATGGGACTTGAACCCATATACCATAGGCACCAGATCCTAAGTCTGGCGTGTCTGCCAGTTCCACCACTCTCGCGCTGGCAGTATGCCCCAAAATAGCCGTAAATTGGCGGTTTTAAGGGGAATCCCGCTCAAATAAAGTGTAACAGGCGTGAAAAACTGTGTCAATGTGCGTGAGTGCGCAAAATTCCCTGTTTTCCGGTAAAACACCGGGCTGTCACATTTTATTTGCCTTTACCCATGCGACAATTTCATCGATGTAACCAAATACAAGGCCGGTCGTTGTATCGGCGCAGCCGTAGTAAATCGCAATCCTTCCTGTGTCTTTGTCTGCCAGCGCTGCCACGGGGAAGGTTACATTGGGCACATCGCCTGTAACTTCATAAATTTCGCGCGGGTTAATAATGTACGGTCTTGCGCGCGCTATTACCTTCCAGGGTTCATCAATGTCCGTAAGCGCTGCGCCGAAGGAGTACACAAAACCGTTGCAGCTTGTTAAAACCCCGTGGTAGAAGACAAGCCAGCCTTCGGTAGTTTCGATTGGACAGGGGCCGGCACCGATTTTTGTACTCTGCCACCCGGCGTTAGGCGACATTACATGGCGGTGTTTTCCCCAGTAAACAAGGTTGGGGCTCTGCGAGTACCAAATGTCCCCGAATGCCGTGTGGCCTGCATCGCTTGGGCGGTGGTACATTGCGTAATTGCCGCCGATCTTTCGCGGAAATAACACGCCGTTGCGGTTGTAGGGCATTAACGGATTTTCCATTTGATAAAATTTTTCAAAGTCGTGCGTATATGCCATTCCAAGACACGGGCCATTGTAGCCGTTGCACCAGATTATATAATACCGGTCCTCTATAAAAACCACGCGCGGGTCGTACTTGTATTCAGAATCCGGCAGCTGGGGATCTGTTTTGATAAATTTAACCGGATGATCATCTATTACCCAATTAATGCCGTCCTTGCTGCGTCCTGCATTAATGTCCATGTGGCGGGAGGTGTCATCACAGCGGAAAACCCCGGCAAACTCGCCGTTGAACGGAACAACCGCGCTGTTAAAAATACTGTTTGAATAAAGGGTTAAATCCCTGGGGATTACGGGGTTTTTTGAATACCGCCACATTATTTCTTTTTTGGGGTTGCTTGAAGCCGGCCTGTCTTCCCAGGGGATATTCGGCACACTGGCGCCGTTTATGATTAAATTGCCCATGTTCTCTCCTTTACAATGTATTTTAATACCCGGCTTTCCAAAGAAAAAGCCCCTGCGGCGGCAGGGTAGGGCCCGCAAGGCTGCGATTCTGCGAGGCGATTATTTCCCCAAGTTTTTCGGGAGCCGTATTTTTCTCTTCGTAGAACAAAAAAGTGCCCGCTATGGATCGGACCATGTTCAATAGAAAGGCATTTGCGCTTATTTCGAAAACAAGGCGAGCGCCCTCGGCATAAAAGTGGGAGCCGAAGATGTATCTGCATTTGGAGCGGCTTTTATCGCCCGCCCCGGCGAAGATTGTGCAGTCCTTTTCCCCGTGCAGCAGCCGGCCATAGGCATTAAGCAGCTCTATTTGCGGATAACGCCATAACTGCAGACAGTAGCGGCTTTCATGGGGCAGGGCGGGGCGGCCGGCGGTAAAAAAATAGCGGTATGTGCGCATAACGGCGTCGAAACGGGCGTGAAACTCATTTGGAACCTGCCGTGCATCCAGTATGCGCACATCTTTTGGCAGCAGGCTGTTAAGGGCGGGCACAAAACGGTGCGCTTCCATGCTGGCGATATTTGTGTAAAAGTTGGCGACCTGGCCAGCGGCATGGACGCCGGAGTCGGTGCGTCCGCAGCCGGTTAAATTTACCGGCTGTTTGTGTATCTTTTCCAGGGCTTCTTCTATGACGCCCTGCACTGTCCGCCCTGAATCCTGCCTCTGCCACCCGCAAAAATCGGTACCGTCGTATGCAATGAGCAGCCTTATATTTCTGCTGTCTGTCTTTTCATTGTTTGTCATTCTTCATAGCCGCCAAGGTCCCTGTTAATGGCGTCATAGACTGTTCTTGCAAGATCGAGGAAGGCGCCGGGCTTTTCTTTTGAACGTTTTCCCATGCCGAAGAGTTTTGCTATTGTCCTTCGGGCATCTTCAAGCGATGTTTTTCTCTGCGCTTCATCATGAGACGGGCCGTACTTGTAGCGTAAATAGGCGCAAAGATATAACATTCCCTCGTAGGAATAGTTCTTGTCTGTGTCTGGCCCAAGTATCTTCAGGCCCGAAAGGGCTTCCTTACCTGTCTGTTCGCGGGCAAGGGCTTCGTTGTAAAGGTACTGGGCCTTTCTGCGGAAAAGTTCCGCAAGCCAGTCATAGTGCTGGTCGGGATATTTTTTGTGTATCTCGTCTAGCAGCCATGCACACCGCAATGAAGCAAGCCCCTGTTTTATTGTAGGAGAGGCTTCCTTGCCGAAAAAATCATAACAGCGTAAAGCAAGATACTGAGAAGCGGCGCCTTCCATGAGAGTACGGCTTTCATTAAAATCCAGATTTGGAAAAATAAGCAGGGTTTCTTCCATTCGCTTATCGCAGTCTTTCTCCAGCTTTTCTTTTATATCAGCAGATATCTGTGAAAAATCAGATTCCATCGATGCATACCAGCATTTGGGGCACACTACCGCCTGGTAAACAAGCGGGAACACTTCGCCGTATTTTGCAGACGGCTCGTAAAGGCGGTGAAGTTCCTCTGTAAGAGCGCCTGCTATCAGTCTGCCGCCGCCGGACAAGAGTTCTTCTTTATGAAATGCCGTTTCGCAAACCGGACACTCATACTCTTTTTTTGAAAGGAAAGTCAGTTTAAGATCATGATCATCTGTCATCGGTTTCAGTCTCCTGTATTTCTTCTTCAATTTCTTCTTCCACCGGCGGCAGTGGGCGCACATGCCCCCGGAACTCGGTCATTCCGTTCCCCCTGATAACAACAAAGGGGTCATGATTAATAACGTATACAAACACGGAAAAATCATCGCTTCGCCCTTCCAGATCGATGTAATCGGTTTGAAAGCCGGTTATTAATTCCAGGGCGCCGCGCGGGCCCTCGACAAAAATGCCTGCGGGGCTAAAGGACTGCCCCGCAAGTTCATAACCATCGGCAACTGTTCCCCTGAAAACAGGTCTTACTGGAATACTTCTGCTGATCTTTTCCTCGACCCGCAGGGATATCTCCGCCGGATCTACCGATATTTCCAGTCCTTCGATGCCAACGGCGCTTCCTTTTCTGCGTACCTGCACGGGCACCTGGTACCAGCCCTCCGATGTATATTTTTTCAGATCGATGTAGGGCTCAATATCTTCATCAAAAACCGGACGAATGACATTTGCCTCGCCGCGTAATCCAACCTTAATAACCCTTGTATGGGGGCTGGCAGGGATAAGGTCCGTGCCGGTTTCTATCTGAAGAGGAGATGAATAAAAGCGGGTTTCAAGATTGCTCATTCTGTGAAACAGCATAAGAAAGAGAGCCGCGGCCACAGAGAGTACCTTGGCGGGCCATTTATCCGTTATAGCCGCCAGCAGTTTTTTGCTATTCATTTTCTTTCCGTCCCCCGCGATCCATCAATTCCTTTAGTTTGCGCGTAACTTCGATGGGCGAAAGATCGTAATAGAGTTTTGCGTCGTAAGCAAGGGAAATGGCTCCGGTTTCTTCGGATACTACAAGGGTTACAGCATCTGACTGTTCGGATACCCCAAGGCTTGCCCTGTGCCTTGTTCCGAAATTTTTGTGAATATCCTGCTGTTCTGACAGCGGCAGAAAACATCCGGCGGCGGCGATTTTATTGTTCTGTATAACCATGGCGCCGTCGTGCAGTTGACCGTCAAATTCAAATATTGCGATAATCAGGCTGGAAGATATTTCCGCGTTTATTCTTGTGCCTGTTTCGATTATGTCCTTTATATTTGTTTTACGGGGAAAGACTACCAGCATTCCCCGTTTTTGCCGCGAGAGCAGTTCCGCCGCCGTAACGACGGCTTCCAGCTGCCCTATTCGCGGCTTTGTATCCGGGCGAAAAAATTCTGTCTGTCCCAGTCGGATTATGATCTTGCGAAGTTCAGGCTGAAAAACAATGGCAATGGCGATAATCAGTCCCGGCGCGATAACGGTAAGCACCCATTGAATTGTCGTAAGTTTGAAAAGAAAGGCGACGCCGTAAACCAGGGCGAGAAACCCTGCGCCTTTAACAAGCTGCAGGGCCTGTGTTTTGGCAAAGAGTTCATAACCCTTGTACAGCAGAAAAGCGAGTATGGCTACATCGAGGATTGGGCGGATTAAATCATATATCGAAAGTAATTTCTGAAACCATGCCATCAACTATAAATGTATCACACTTGAGAGCCGCGCACCACATACCGCAGTTCAATCTGCTTTGCGATACCCTTGCCGTCCAGAGCGTTAACAGCCAGAAGCTGCTCCCTTGTCCCCAAGGCCAGCCCTTTTTCCGCAAAACCGCTTTCCACGGCCAGAACTTCTACTTTTGCGGCACAGCCCCTTCTGCGCCCAAGAGCCGCCGCATATTCGCCAAATCCGCCGTCGCGTATCCCTTCTTCTATAAAGCAGACAAGCTCATAGCTGTTCATCAAACCGGCAAGGAAATCTTCGTCAACCGGTTTCAGGAAACGCAGATTGTAAAGGTCTGCCTCAATTCCCCGCTGCCGCAGGAGCTCTGCCGCTTCCGTTACTTCATTGTAAAGCGAGCCGGTAAAGGCCAGGCAGAGCTGCCCCTTTGTTCCCCTGGAATGCCAGACACCGCGCCCTGTTTCTATCGGAAGCGAAAAAGCGGGAGTTTCCTGCGGGCAGCGGGCCTTGGGGTAACGGATTATCACAGGGCCTTCATTGCGGCTTAATGCCCACTCCAGCATGATCCGCATTTCACTTTCTCCGGCGGGCGCGAGTATTGTGGTATTCGGCACGCAGCGGAACAGCGCTATGTCAAACAGACCCTGATGGGTTTCGCCGTCACCGCCGACAAGGCCGGCCCTGTCCAGCGCCAAAATTACAGGCAGTTTTTGCAGGGCTGTATCATGTATAACCTGATCCACAGAACGCTGAATAAAAGTCGAGTAGATGGCTGCTACCGGCTTTAAGCCGCGGGACGCAAGCCCTGCGGCAAATGTAATCGCGTGCTCTTCGGCAATGCCTACGTCGAACAGGCGTGAAGGAAAAGCCTGTTTGAAAGAAGCAAGCCCGGTGCCCTTTTCCATAGCGGCTGTAAGGGCTGTTATCCGGTTATCCCGCGCCGCCAGATCGAGCATTGCCCTGCCGAAAACCTCTGTAAAAGCCGGCCTTTTTTCCTCGACGCTCCGGCCTTCAATGCCGCCTTCAACAGAAAATGAGTCGACGCCATGGTATGAGCCGGGATCATCTTCAGCATAACCATACCCCTTGCCCTTGCGTGTTATAACATGGATTACAACCGGCCGGCCAAGTTTTTTTACATCGGTAAAAACACCGCTCAGCGTCTCCAAATGATGGCCTTCGATTGGCCCCACATACTCGAACCCCAAATCTACAAAAAAATTGTCGGTGTAGAAAACCGCCTTAACCGCCCGCTTCAGCCTTAACACCAAATCAAAAAACATATCCCCGATAAAGGGTATCCGCTTTGCCATGGCATCAAAATGTCTGCGAAAAGTTTGATATTTTGCCTTCATGGACAGGCGGCTTAAATACTTGGAAAGCCCCCCCACATTCGGGCTTATCGACATTTTGTTGTCGTTGAGTATTACGATCAGGGGAAGGCCAAGGTGTCCGGCATGTGAAAGCGCTTCGTATGCAAGCCCGCCTGTGAGGGCGCCGTCGCCGATAACTGCTATTATATACCCCTTGCCTCCAAGCAGGCGTTCCGCCGCAAGGATTCCCAGGGCGGCCGAGATGGAAGTAGACGCATGACCGGTGTTAAAAACATCGTGAGTGCTTTCGCTTCGCTTGGGAAAACCGGAAACGCCGCCGGCTTTGCGCAATGAGGGAAAAGAATCGAAACGCCCTGTTAACAGCTTATGAGCATAACACTGATGGCCAACATCCCAAATAATTCTGTCTTCGGGTGAATTGAATGCCCGGTGAAGGGCAATAGTCAGTTCCACCACGCCCAAATTCGAGGCAAGATGCCCGCCGTTTTTTGCGACAGTAGAGACAATGAGCCGCCGGATTTCTTCCGCCAGGGCGCCCAGTTCCCCGGACTTTAGGGCTTTTAGATCACCGGGGGAATTTATTCGGGATAAAAGGGATTCATTATTTTGCATATTAGTCAAGGTTTACCTTAAAACGGTTAAGGTTATGTAAGAGCCAGGCCTTAACTACTTGTTCTTATGTCTGTTTTTCCGCAGTTTCTTCTTGCGTTTGTGTGTGGCAATCTTCCGTAGTTTGCGTTTTCGTCCGCAGGGCACTGTTACTCTCCTATAGTGATAGAATAATTATAAGTATGCAGAACCGCCGGGAAAAGGTCAATAGCCGAAGCCTTATTTATTTCCCAGATCGTCCCTTACTTTTACGCTGACAATTTCCTCGTAGCAGGAGAAGCAATTATCCACGACTGTTTTTTCAGGCGCTTTGGAAAGCATGCTTACCGCCGGTACGATAACAAGCCCTGCAAGCATGGCAAACGCTCCGGCATTGATTGGCGACTGTAAAATTGCCGGGAAAGAACTTCTGAAAAAGATATTCAGGATCATCAGAGTGGTACTGAACAGGAAGCAGCACCAAACTGACAGCCTGCTCGTCCGCCTCCAGTAAAGTCCATACAGGAAGGGTGCAAGGAAGGAGCCGGCAAGGGCGCCCCACGATATCCCCATAAGCTGGGCGATAAATGTTATTCCCCCTCTGTATTGGAAAATAGCTATTATTGATGAAATAATGATAAATACCACGATTAAAAAACGAATGATAACAAGCTGTTTCTTATCGTCCATCTTCTTTATCACATGGCCTTTCAAAAAATCCAGCGTAAGTGTAGTGGCCGAAGCCATGACAAGGGAGGCAAGCGTTGATATGGACGCTGCAAACACCAGGAGTATAACTATGCCAATCAATAAATCGGAAAACCCCGAAATAATTGTAGGTACAATGGAATCGAATATGACCGCGCCATTTGCATTTCGCTCCACGACACTAGCGTACAAGCGGCCGAAGCTGCCGAGAAAATAACTGCCGCCCGCTACAAAAAGGGCGAAGACGGTGGATACAATCGCTCCCTTGGTTATCATTTTTTCACTGTTTATGGAGTAGAAGCGGGCTACCATCTGCGGCAACCCCCAGGTGCCGATTGATGTAAGAAGTACGACGCCCAGTAAAGATACCGGGTCGGGTCCGAAAAAGGAAGCAAACACACCGGGTACCGATGCCCCTTCATCAACATTGATGCGGGCAAGTGAGTGTATGGCCGCCGTAAAACCGCCATTGTCTTTCAGAACCGTGGCGATAATAACGACAATGCCGGCCAGCATGATAAAGCCCTGTATGAAGTTGTTTGCTGCAGTGGCAAAGTAACCGCCGGCGACTACAAAAATGGCGGTAAGGATCGCCATCGCCAGAATGCAGTATATAAAATCCGCGTTAAACGCCATGGCGAAGAGACGCGAAAGACCATTGTACAAAGATGCGGTATACGGAATAAGAAATATAAAAACGATAATTGATGCGCCGATTTTCAGCGCTGTAGACATATAACGTGAACCGAAAAATTCCGGCATTGTCGCGCTTTTTAAGTGATTTGTCATGATGCGCGTGCGGCGGCCGAGAACGAACCACGGCATTAATGAACCGACAAAGGCGTTGCCAAGGCCAATCCACACGGCTGCCGTGCCGAACCTCCAGCCGAACTGACCTGCGTACCCTACAAAAACAACGGCGGAAAAATATGTTGTTCCGTAAGCGAAAGCTGTAAGCCATGGGCCGACCGCCCGCCCGCCCAGCACGAAATCGTTGACGCTTGCGGCTTTTTTACGGAAATAAATTCCGACAAAAATCGTAACCGCGAAAAACATTACCAACAGACCTAACTTGATGACCATGAAAAAAATCCTCGCTTTGTTCATCCATGAACTGAAAAAACAGTACATTTTATTTATATTTTTGTCAATGCCGCCGGAGGGCGTTCATGTAGACAAAAATGCCAAGAATCTGCTATTGTTTAACAATGAGTAACGAAAAGTTAGCACTACTGGGCGATGAGGCCGTTGCGTTAGGTGCAATCCACGCCGGAATCAGCGCCGCCTACGGATATCCGGGCACACCGTCCACGGAAATTTTACAGTTTCTTATCGATGAATCCAAAAAAAACGGCTCTCTGGCCGCCCGTTGGTGTTCCAACGAGAAGACGGCCCTGGAAGCTGCCCTTGGCGCTTCCTTTGCCGGATGCAGGGCCCTTGTTACAATGAAACATGTCGGGCTTAATGTCGCCGCAGACCCATTTATTAACAGCGCGCTTGTCGGGATAAAGGGCGGCCTTGTTATCGCCATTGCCGACGATCCGGGAATGCACAGTTCGCAGAATGAGCAGGATTCCCGCTTTTACGCTGATTTTGCACTGGTTCCATGTCTTGAACCGCGCAGCCAGCAGGAAGCCTACGATATGACGCGCGAAGCATTCGATGTTTCGGAGCGTTTCCAGGTGCCGGTATTGCTGCGCCTTGCCACACGCCTGTCTCACGCACGCTCCGGTATAAAAGCGAAGAAGGCCCGCTTGCAAAATCCGGTTTCCAAAACAACTGAAAGGGAAAAATGGATACTGCTTCCGGCCTATGCAAGAAAAAATTATGCTGCGCTTCTTGAAAAGCAGAAGGTTATTGCCGCATGGGCTGAAAAGCATCCGGCAAACAGATTAAGGCTGCCGAAAGATTCCAAAAGCGATCTTGCAATTATCACTTCGGGGCTTGGCGGGAATTATTACGAAGAAAACCTTGAAGACCTGCTTGCAATGCGAAAGAAGCGCGGCAAAAAGGAGCCGGCCCATCTGCACATCGGCGCGTATCCCCTGCCGGAAAAATTGATTCAAAAACTTTGCGGCGCGGCGGAGGAGATTCTTGTTTTTGAAGAAGGCCAGCCGTTTATAGCCCAAAGGCTTTTCGGCATCGCAGGAGGCAGCCTGAAACCGGTAATGCAGGCCGGGGAACTTGATCCTGACAATGTGCGGCAAGCGCTTGGTTTAGGTATGAGGAAAACCCTGGCGGTTTCGGGCAGCTTGCCATTGCCGCCAAGGCCGCCGCAGTTATGCCGGGGCTGCCCCCACATCGAAAGTTATGACGCCATAAGAACGGCAGTTCAGGCCATTGATCCGCGCCCCGGTCACCCCGATGTAGGGATCAATTCAGATATCGGCTGTTACTCGCTTGGAGCGCTGCCGCCGTACTCGGCAGTGGAAAGCATCGTCTGCATGGGCGCCTCTATAGGAATGGCGGGGGGCGCTTCGCAGTCGGGCCTTAAATACAGCCTGGCCGTTATCGGCGATTCCACATTTTTACATTCAGGCATATCCGGTCTGATCGATGCTGTAACATCGAATATTCCCATAACACTCATCATTCTTGATAATTCTGTTGTTGCCATGACAGGCTGCCAGCCTACCATTATGCAACCTGATCAATTAAAAAACCTGATTCTTGGTCTTGGAGTAAACAGCGAGCATATTTTTGAACTGGAAGCAAAAAAGCAGTTTGCGGAAGAAAACGCGGCAATATTAAAAAAGGAAATTGAGTACCGCGGCGTTTCTGTTATAATTTTCAAGAGGGAATGTGTGGAATCGCTTAGAAAGAGGAAGTAATATGAAATCCGGTTTTGGAAAATTACAGATTTTTGTCCTCGTGGTCTGTGCGCTGGCGTCGGTCTTTTCTTCCTGTTCCCGTGCAAAACCGGAAATTACCTATGGTTTTATCGAGCTTGTTTATTATGAAGGCGATACAAAACCCCTCGAACGTTTTTCTTTTTTTATCATTCCAAACGATGAAGATGGAATCGAAAATCTGGGGGAACTCTATTTGTACCATGATCGCGAACAGCTGCGCTGGCATATTAAAAGTGAAGACTGGGTTAGCTACGCCCAGGATGAAACAATCTGGATTGGAACCAGGAGCATCGCCATTCAGGATAATGAAAGCCTTCCCAGGGGGCAGTTTCGCGCAGTTCTGGTAAACAAGGGCGGCGAATCGACGGAACGGAATTTCAGTTTCGACGGGAATATGCGCTTTCCTTTTCCCACGCTTGATATAAGCGGCGGCAGGTACATAATAGATTCAAGGTGGCCCAATAATCACCTTATTTATTATGATGCCGAAGGCAATTATATTTCCACGGCTACGGTTCGTGTTCTTTCGGGGGCTGTTGGAACACTAAATCTTCCGACCAGCGCCAGAACCGCCGCCCTGTGGGTCGAAGATTCCGAATATTCCTGCTCCGCTTTTACAAACGCGGTTCCCCTGCGTTAGTAATTCATGTAAAGCATGCTTCTTTGTTTTTTACCACTAACCACACTAACCAACACGAACTCGTGGTTTGAAAAGCTTTTTAATTTCTTTTGTGTCTGTTCGTGTGGTTCGTGGTTAAAATTCTTAAATATTTAATTTTTTGAGTAAGGTGTGGTTGGTAATGAATAAAAGTTATGTGCTTCGTGCAGGCCGCTTTACCGCAGCGCAAAAAAGAGCTTATGCTTGTGGCGAAAAATTTATCGTTCCTTTTTGTGATGCGCATATAAACCCGGGCGAAATATTTGGCGTTACAAAACCGATAACAGTTGAAGTAGGATTTGGCGCAGGTCTTGCGACGGCAATTATCGCCGAAGCAACCCCTGGTAAAAACTATTTAGGTGTCGAGGTTCATCGTCCGGGAATAGGCCGGCTTCTTTGGGAAATCGAAAAACGTAATCTTTCCAATATAAGAATTATTGAACATGACGCGGTTGAAGTAATCGAGAAAATGATTGCGGATATGTCGCTTGAAGCAATTCATATTTTCTTTCCGGATCCCTGGCCCAAGAAAAGACATAACAAACGCCGCCTTGTTCAGCGCCCCTTCACCGAAACCCTTGCCGGAAAGCTCGTAAGCGGCGGGTACCTGTATATGGTTACAGACTGGGAAGATTACGCGAATTATGCCCTGGCGGAACTGGAAGCAACGGCCACCCTTCGCAATGCTTACGGCGGGTTTGCAGAGCCCCAGCCATGGCGCCCGCAGACAAGGTTTGAACAAAAGGGAATTGCAAAGAATCACGCAATTTGGGAATTGTTTTTTGTCCGGGAGTAGAGAAGAATTAGGATCCACGGATTTTCGCGGATTATTTTTCTGTGGAAGCCCGTGGCTGAATACAAGTTTTTTTTTACCACTATCTGTTTATGTAGTTCGTGGCTAAAATAATCTCAAGTTTTTGTAAATTTTTAGTTAAAAGGTTTAAATTTTATAAAATAAATGTGATATAATCGCCATAAGAGGAAGCTTGGGTTTTAGAAAGATTATCCGAATAAAAAGGAGCAAATTATGAGAAACAGTATTGTTATTGACAAAGGAGACGGTAGTATGGTAAACTGCAAGAGACCAGTCCCCAGTCCCCAGTCCCCAGTCCCCAGTCCCCAGTCCCCAGTCCCCAGTCCCCAGTCCCCAGCCCCCAGGCCCCAGTCCCCAGTCCACTTCAAAAATAGTAGAGTCTTTGCA
>WRLP01000026.1 GCA_009777535.1 Treponema sp. | reverse complement strand
AATTTTTGTGCCCAATTGCATATAACGTTCCGGCTGTTTACGACGGTTTGGGCAGGTTATAGGGCAATGCGAAGCATTGACCCCTGCCCAAACTGTGGCGGAGACAAAACCGCACAAAGGGCGCAGCCCGACTGCGGTTTTTCGTAGCCCGAGCCGCCGTGAGGCGGCGAAGCGTAAACAGACCTGTTATGTGCAGTACCGCTTATTCATATTCATTTTCTATTTTTTTCTTATTTTTTATTAAAACCATACTTATTAATAGTATCCATATTGTATATAATCCCGCCGAAAATGCAGAATTTCCCCAACCTATTGCGCTATAAAAATCTCCAGCATTTGTTCCAAAAAACATACTGGGAATAAATGATAAATTTATTAAGCCAATTATTATTGCAATCAAACCAGCCCATTTTGGAAATATTTTTATTTTGTTCGTTAATATTCCAATTATTGTCATAAAAGTAGCCATCAATAATCGACTGATTGAACCTAATAATAAATAATTTCCTTGTGCTAATAAACCATCTTGAGTTGCATCTACTGCTATACCTTCTGGATTTAATACTCCACCTGCCTCTAACGAACGAGCAACGAAGCTTATTGCTATATAAATACATACAGTATTATACATTAATTTTATTATCCAATTATTTTCTTTGACCAAATGTTTGATTAATTCTTGAAAACATGTAAAAAATATTAATACAAACAAAAGGCTAAACATAGCTACCAATGTCCTTAAAAGAACATTCCAAACTGGTGGTGTGCCACTATACATGAAATACAATACTACTGTAATTGGAGTAGTTAAGAAAACCAAAATACCAAAAATACTGGAAATATTTATCATTTTTCCAAAATCATTACTGTTTCCCATTTTCATAACCCCTTTTATTCATTTTATTTAATTTTATATTCAAAGGATTATTTTGTCAATACATTTCCTTGATATTTTTGCGGTATTGCACATAACGTTCCGGCTGTTTACGACGTTGGCGGCGGCATATAAGGGCTTGCGAAGCAAGACCGCCACCGCCAATGTGGTGGAGTGAGGCGTGGGAATGGCGTAGCCATGACCTAGCCGAACGGAACCCGAGGCGCTTCAGCGCCGAAGCGTAAACAGACCTGTTATGCGATGGGCTTGCTTTTCTTTTATTATTATCCTATTATTTATACAATCGTTTCTTTTTAGTAAACTGATATATTATTTATGCTGCCTATAGCAAAATCCCGAAGAAGTCATTTTTCTTTATATCCATGCATATTAAGTTGGTTGCTTAGAGTAATATTCCGATAAAGTCCATTTCCATGTAGGCAGACATAGCAAGTAAATCGCCTAAAGCCCTAATCCGATAAAGCCAAACCTATGTGTAGTCTAGCATTTCATGTAGGGTGCTTACAGCCCTAAAACGATAAAGTCAAATCCCTGTGTAGTCTGACATTTCATGTAGGATGCTTACAGCCCTAATCTAATAAATTCAATTCATTAAAAATTAAACGCATCAAGTAAGTATCTTATAGTTTTAAGCGAATAAATCCAACTTAATATGTTTTAATATGCATCATGAAGGTAGTAGGCAGCATGAAATACTAAATAAATTCTTTTTTCATACCAAGCAAGCCTTTCGCATAACGTTCTAGGTTGACGACATTCCAGCCCACCTTATAAAGCAAACCGTAGGTTTGCGGTGGGCTGGAATGTGGGTGAAGGAGGCGTGGGAATGGCAAAGCCATGACCTAGCCGACTGAACCCCGAGCCGCCGAACAGGCGGCGTAGCGTTAACCGTTTGTTAAGCGAAGTAAAATATGCGGTTTTTATACGCTTTACCATTGAAATTTATTTTTTTTGAAAATCATTTCATTTCCATCTTTATCAATAATAGTAAGCATTTCATCTTTTACATTAAATGTAAATTCATAACTATCGCCATCGCTTACTATTGTTAGTCGTTTACCACTAACAGACCATTTATTTTCACCATCACCAGAATAACCAGGTCCACCACCAATATACCTTTTAAGTGTCCCATTAGATGCAATGTCGATACAATGAGATGTTACACTAAAAAAATCAACTCCTCCCGACCATACATCCCATTCGCCAACTAAAGATGATTTTTTATCACTGCTACATCCAAAAATCATCATTCCGAATACTAGCATTATTATTAATGCTCCCATCAAAAATTTTTTGTCTTCCATTTCTTTTCTCCTTTACAAATATTTGATTATTTACATAATCATTATATTCTTGATCAAATTCAAAAATATGTCAATAGTTAAAAATATGACTATTATAAATACTCAAAATACCATATTTTATTTCGCTTAACTCCCCATATCCGAATTTCAAGAACACCCTACCCTTCAATGATAGATGTATAGTCTTTAACGCAAACCCAAGGCCTTAATACGAAGGGAGTTTCGTGTTAAGGCAAAAATTAGGTATATTGTGTAGGTAGCACAAATTTGTACCTATTAATCCATAGTGTCAATGGGGCTTTTTACCAATTTTCAATGGGTATCCTTTGGCTTTAATTTGTATGGATATAACTGTTCTTAAAAGCGGGGGCCGGCATAGTCGGGAAAGGATTGGCAGCATAAAATGAACCTCCCCGCGGCAAGCCGCGGGGTATTAAACCAGACTTGCGAATAAAAGCGTTGCTATTACTGGTTAATGGCCAAATCAAGTTCATCATTGAGCATTTTATATAAAGTCTGCCAGGATTCCCGCCAAAGCAAAGTATCTGTATCAGAAAGTTTATTGTATGCGAGGGGTTTAATACCCCGCCCTTCAGGGCGCTAAAAAAGGTATTAAACCCCGAAGCAAATACCTTACCTAAACAACATACCCCGTCCTTTCAGGGCGGGGTTGTTGATTATATAACTCAGATGAGTAAAAAGTTTATATGGCAGAAGATTCAGGGACTTTCAGGTCTACAACCATCGCTTCAAGGACAGCTCCGGTTATTTCATCAATAGCGGAATAGAATTCTACATTATCAACAAGTTCCAGGGCGTAAAGTGATGCAAGCGTACAGAAACAAATTTGGTGCGTAGGCTCTCTGTATGTAAGTCTTTCTATCAAACTTTCAATAGAAATTTTACCCTGCTCATACAGCCGAATTTGGACAACCATTTTGTCATCGGCAATAGGTCCTTCCACAATATCAAAAGTGTGGGCAGGGTGAGAGAGATATATATATTTCGCTACCATGGAACACCTGCACTTAAAGCCAGCCTCCGTTATTTCTGCAAACTTCAAGAAGAGCCATGTGCGTGTGGTATTCGGACTGTGTATGCTCGTATTCATAATTATCGAGAAGAAATTGCAATCCGCCGTATTCATCAAGGTATTCTACAATTTCTTGTGCGGGTCTTTTGAACCCGTATGCAAAGGTTCTTATTATATAATTTGCATAACTAACTCTTTTTTTCCGTTCTTCTATACTATCAACCATATAATACTCCCTTGCTTTAATTATCCTCTACTTTTCACTCAATGGTGTCAAGGGGGCTTTGGATCTTGAGGACGCTGCGGCGGGCGATGTGGGTGTATCGTTCGGTGGTGCGCAGGTGTACGTGCCCGAGAAGGTTTTGGATATACCGGATATCTGTGCCGCTTTCCAACAGGTGTGTGGCGAAGGTGTGGCGCAGACTATGAATAGAGATTTTTTTAGGGATTTCGGCGCGGCGGATTGCTTTGTCGAATATGTGCTGGGCGGAGCGGATTGTAAGGGGGCGGTTTGGGAGTTGGCCGGGGAAAAGCCATGTTTCTATTCCATAAAAAGCGCAGTACTCTGTAATAAAACCGGCGGCCTTTTCCGAAAGGAGGGTGCAGCGATCCTTGCGCCCCTTCCCCTGCACCACATAAATCACCTTGCGGGACAGATCAATATGTTCCTTCTTAAGAGCTACAACTTCGCTGACACGAAGGCCGGAAGAATAAGCTAACATTAACAACAAGCGGTGCTTTGGATTTTTTTCCGCTTCAAGGATTTTGCCGATTTCCGCCTTAGAGAGAACCAATGGAAGACGCTTATCATGATGGGGGCGATAATGCTCGCTGATAGTATCATCTTTAAAAATATTTTTATAAAAAAATCTGATAGAACTGATGGCAAGATTCAGCGATGATGCGGAGTACTCCCTTTTCTTTTCTATCGCCGCGAGAAATAGAGTAATATCATCAGGCTTGATTTCCTCAGGGGGCTTCTGCAAAGTTTTGCAAAACAGCCGGTTATAATAAATGTAAGCCTTCATGGTGCGGGGGCTTAACTTTCTGGAGCGCATCTCGGCTTCAAGCTTGCTGCGCCAGTGTTCCGTAAATTTTTCCGGCACGGGCGGCGGCGGCATGGAAAAAATACCATCGCCCCCGGGCCCTTCGCCGGCGGAGCAAATATCTCGGGATACTTCCTGAGCTTCCTCTAAACTAAATACATACAGAAGCTTGCGGGAGTTATCCGCTACCCAGACGTATGGCAGATACGAAGCAATCCGGCGAAACCGGTCAGGGGTTTCGTTCCGCCTGAAAACAAATTCCCTCCGGCCGCCGTCCCAGACACCGCCGCCTGCGGATACAAGCAGCAGGAATAAACGCCTGTCGTAATTAAAAAAAGGAATCCGCACAGAAGCAGATTCGCAAAAAATATAGACAACTTCCATCGTTGTCCTCCACAGAAATTAATGAGTGTTCCTTTTAGGCTGATGTGTAAAAAATAAAAAGATAATTGAAGCTTGGGTAATTATAGGGGGAATTGGATGGAAAGGCAATCCTGGCTTACCGGCTAACTGGACATTGAACGCAACCTCCCGTATCTTTTAAGTATGGATTATGAAAAGTTGACAATAAAAGCCCAGGAAGCGCTGAATATGGCTTCTGATATAGCTCAAAAAGAAGACCATTCGCAGATAGAAATCGAGCATTTTTTGCTGGCCCTGCTTCAGCAGGAAAACGGGATTGTGCAGCCCATCATTGTGAGGATTTGCGGCGACGTCGCCCGCCTGACCGAAAAGGTTCAGGCCCTTGTTAAACAGACACCCAAGATTTATGGAGAAGCCGCACAGGTTTACTTTTCCTCCGCGGCGGCCAAGGTAATTGCCAAGGCCGGAGCCGAAGCCGCCGCGCTGAAAGACGAGTTTGTCTCCGCCGAACATATCCTGATTGCAATCGCCGCCGCAGAAGGCAAGGCAGCGGATGTATTGAAGAAAGCCGGCGTTACCAAAAGCGCCATACTGGGCGCACTAAAACAGGTACGCGGCAATACAAGAGTAACCGATCAGAATCCGGAGGAAAAATATCAGGTGCTGGAACGTTACTGCCGCGACCTGACCTCTCTTGCAAGGCAGGAAAAACTTGATCCCGTGATAGGCCGTGATGAGGAGATTCGCCGGTGTATGCAGGTATTGTCCAGGCGCACCAAGAACAATCCGGTATTGATAGGCGAGCCGGGTGTGGGCAAGACGGCGATTGCCGAGGGGCTTGCGCGGCGGATTGTTGCAGGCGATGTACCCGAAGGCTTAAAAGGAAAAAAACTACTGGCGCTGGATTTGGGCTCGCTTGTAGCCGGCGCGAAATTCCGCGGTGAGTTTGAGGAACGCTTAAAGGCAGTTATCCATGAGGTTCAGGAAAGCGATGGAAAGATAATTCTTTTTATTGATGAATTGCACACACTTGTCGGCGCCGGCGCTGCCGAGGGCGCAACCGATGCTTCCAATTTATTAAAGCCTGCCCTTTCGCGCGGCGAGCTTCGCTGTATCGGCGCAACGACGTTAGACGAATATCGCAAGCACATTGAAAAGGACGCAGCCCTGGAGCGGCGCTTTCAGCAGATATACACATCAGAGCCGTCGGTGCCCGATACAATAGCGATACTGCGGGGGCTAAAAGAACGATACGAGGTTCATCACGGCGTAAGAATAAAAGATGAGGCGCTGGTTGCGGCGGCAGCTTTGTCCAGCCGCTACATTACAAGCCGCTTTCTGCCAGACAAGGCAATCGATCTGGTGGATGAAGCTGCAAGCCGCCTAAAGATGGAACTGGACAGCCGCCCGACCGAGCTGGACAAGCTGGAGCGCAAGTTATTGCAGCTTTCCATCGAAAAGCAGGCCCTCTCCCGCGAGGAGGACAAGGCATCCAGGGAACGGTTGGCAAAGCTGGAGAAGGAAATTGCTGATCTTGCCGCCGAGCGTGATGCGATGAAGGCGCGCTGGGAGGGAGAAAAAAAGGAAATTCAAAAAATACACAAGCTGAAACAGCAGATTGAAGAATTAAAAATCGAGGAAACCCGCTATGAACGCGAGGGCAATCTATCGAAAGCGGCGGAGGTAAAACACGGCAAAATTCCCGAAGCCCAGAAACAGCTTGCCGCCCTTACGGACCAAATCGAAAAAAAACAGGATACAGGCGAAGGCGGCGTTTCCGCCCTGTTACGCGAAGAGGTAAGCGAGGAAGACATTGCCGGCGTGGTATCCGCGTGGACTGGTATTCCCGTTTCCAAAATGCTTTCCGGCGAACTGCAGAAATACCTTGATCTGGAAAAAGTGCTTGAACAGCGTGTTGTCGGGCAGAGCGAAGCCCTTGCCGCGGTTGCCGATGCCATCAGGCGGAACAAAGCCGGCCTTTCCGATGCGGGGCGCCCGCTGGGGTCCTTCCTATTTTTGGGACCGACCGGCGTGGGAAAAACAGAGCTGGCCAAAACACTGGCGGATTTTCTTTTTAACGATGAAAAAGCCCTTACCAGAATCGACATGAGCGAGTACGGAGAAAAACATTCGGTAAGCCGCCTGATCGGCGCCCCGCCGGGTTATGTGGGTTACGAGCAGGGCGGCCAGCTTACAGAGGCTGTCAGGCGGCGGCCCTACAGCGTGATCCTCTTCGATGAAATCGAAAAGTCGCACCCGGAAGTTTTTAATGTATTTCTGCAAATCCTCGATGACGGCCGCCTTACCGACGGGCAGGGGCGTGTTGTGGACTTCAAAAACGTCATTGTAATAATGACGAGTAACCTCGGCTCCGATCTGATACTCGCGGCAAAAAAACCGGAAACAATAAGGGATGCCCTCACAGAGCTGCTGAAAAAAAGTTTCAGGCCGGAGTTTCTGAACCGCATTGACGAAACGGTAATATTCAACCGGCTGGGAAAAAATGAAATAGGCAGGATAGTTGATATTCAGCTAACGCGGCTTTCACGGCAGCTTGAAGAGCGGAAAATAACTCTTAAGCTGACAAATACGGCGAAGGAGCTTCTTGCCGAGCGGGGATATGATCCCATGTTTGGGGCGCGCCCACTTAAAAGAACAATTCAGGCCGACCTGGAAAATCCGCTGGCAAAAATGATGATCGCGGGCAAAATACATGAGGGAGATGTTGTTACAGCCGACAAAAATTCAACTGACCGGAAAACGGGCGGCAGCGATGATGCGCTTGCTTTTAAGATAAAGAAGGGCGGACAGGGCTGAAATCAGCACAAATATCAGCTGTTTATCTGCCCAGGTTTCTGATTTCCGCTTCCATCGCCCTGATAATGTCAGGACGCAGCGGCATTTCCGGCGAATGATCCCCCGATGCCGGAACGGTAACAGACGGGTAAATTTCCCAGCATTCACGAATTGGGTACAACTGCGCTTCGGCTCCGCCGGTTCTCCATTGGCGGCCGCCAATCCGCCATGCCCGTGTAAAGCCTTCATCGGGAACGGTTATTTCAACAGGCAGCCAGCGGCGGCCGTCAATCTCTATTATATCGCTGCTTCCGGCCTGCCAGTCATTGCTGCCAACCTCAAAAGCCGCATAAATATGGCCGGGTATCGTGATAAAGGCCGTCTCAATATCCAGAGCCTCCAGTAAGGAGCAAAAAAGTATCGCAAGATACGAACAATCGCCGCTGCGGTAATGCAACGCCTGGTATGGATAGCTCACATTATCCAAAACTGATTCATCGGCAGATACGCTCTTATAACTTGTCGCCGGCACTACCACATAACTCATGCCATACAACCGCAGGGCTTCAAACATGGCAGCCGCGTTACGGACATTTTTTGGCACATCACCGGTTTGAGTCTGTCCTTCAACAGCGCTTGCGACATAGCGGGCAAAAAGACGGGCTGAACTGTCCCTGGGGGAAACAAATGCCGCCGCCCGGCGATCATCGTCCCAGGAAAGGGTATTCCGGTGGAATATCGGCATCTGTATCGGGATTACAGTATCCTTGCGCGTACCAAGGCTGCGGTACTGTACCTGTATCTCGCCGTTTGCAGTTACCGTTTCTGTCAGACTAAGCATGGCTTCGTTAAACAGGGCGGTTACCGGCACATCAACACTCTCGCCCTGAATCAGCCTCGGCACCGAGGCAAAGACCCAGCCCTGCCCCATATAGCTGTCCATATAAAAAGAAAGATTCACATCGGTTATGGCATTGGGTTCTTCATTTGTTATTTTCACCGTTGCGACAGGGTTATTTTCATACCACGCCCACGAGACGGGAAAAACCCTGTACTGTTCTGTCTTGTCTACTTTTATTCGAGCCCTTCCGCCCATTATTTCTGAAAGGTTAAGCCTTAAACCCAGAGAAGCGCCGAAAGTGGACAAAGACTCAGAGGAGCTGAAAGCCCTGTAGGTATATGCCCCGTCGGTGAACAGCGAAAAATGGGGAGAAAGGTGAAACTGTACGCCAAGGGTGAATGTCATAAGGCCCTGCGTACCGCTGTCATCTCCGCGTGAATACTGATAAAACCCGCCGCTTAAGCCGGTACAGAATGACCACCGATCAAAGGGATGATAGCGTACAAACGGACCCGCCTTGCCTTCTACAAACGTCAGCGGATCTCCGGTTTGCACCGGTAGACTGAAAAATTCACCACCGGCAAAAACTCCAAGGGTAAAATCTTTTAAAAAAGGAAAGAATGCCCAATCCAGTGAAACTCCGGCCCCCATTCCGGGACTGAATTGCTTCAACCCCAGTGGCGCCTCCACAACCGGCGTAACTTGCAGGTAAAATTCATTCTCTGCAAAACAGGGAACAACCAGCAAAAAGCAGAAAACAAACAATACTGCCTTACTTCGAATTAATTTACATTTAACATTCATTGTCAACTTTCCTTTTTTTTCTTTCTTCAAGCTGACATTCTACCCTATTCAGCGGCGATGTCCTCGTCCTGAGCGGCGTCACTTGCACGGGCGGAAGCGGTCGACACCTGGGCAGTGGTCCTGCTGACCACCCTGGTGTCAACACGGGCAATGTTCCCGCTGATGCGAATCCCGGAAGCGGCGGCAGCCAGTTCCTCCAGCCTGCCGCTGCGGGCAGCCTGAACCGTAACCGTCCTTTCACCGTTATTGACAACAAGTGAAGCGCCAACTCCGGTATATATCAGCGTATCGCCCGGCAGGGAATCACCGGCCCTTACAGCCACCCTTTGGCTTCCGGCCTCCCTCTCTACACGTCCTGTAACATTCTGCACTGTATAATTTTGCCCAAATGCACACGCAATCAGCGCTGCCATCATCACTGTAAAAATAATAGTCCTTTTCATAAAAACCCCCTTCATACTTAAATACTATCTCCTCTCGGCAACTTGTTCCAGTCCCCGCAGCGCCGCCCTGTTCTGGCTTTCCCTGCCAAGAGCCTGCCTGAACCAGCGTTCGGCTGTGGCATAATCCCTCTCTATTAACGCAAGATTACCCCGGTTTGTCATGGCAGGGACAGAGCCCATGCCGGCGGCACGCTCATAACTCGCCCTGGCTTCCGCGATACGGCCAGCGCGCGCCAGCAGTATCCCCAGCCGGTTATGCAGGGCAGCGGTAGAACTCGTATTTACCTGCGTCTGCACCTGCCTTATTACGGGCGTCAACTCCTGTTCTATATATTGCTGCATAACCCGGTTTACTTCCCTTAATGCAGTCTCTGTGTTGGTGCGGACAAGACGGCCGCCCTGGGCCGGAAGCGGCGCCGGAGGGTATACAGCCCACGCATATTCCACCATGACAAAATCGGCGCCCCCGCCTTCGGCAAAGGTTCTGCTTAAACCGGCGGCGCCCTGCGTCCAGGCTGCCGTAAACCCGTTGTTAAATGCATTCATGGAAAGCGGAAGCCATACTTCATCGTCTATAATGACTATCCTTCCAACACCGTTGAACAGCGTCTCCGCGCCGCTCTGGCTCACATTGAGTGAGAAAGCGACAAGAAAATCATCTTCTGTTTTGATAAAAGCTGTAGGAATACCAACGCTTTCCAGAGCGGCGGCGTAAAGCAGGGCCAGATCGCGGCTTGATCCTGTTCCATAAGATAAAGTCTCCGCCGGAAACTGGGCTTCCGATTCGGAAGAATAAGTCGTGCCCAGCCTTATGTCGGAAGCCCGCAATCCCTCCAAAAGCCAGATTGCATATTGCATATTCTGATTGTGGCCGGTACGACGGTTAGCGCGGGAAAGCCCCGCTATATGTTTTGCATATTCCTCTATATCGGGTTGTGTCGGGGAGATGAAAGCCGCAAGCGACTCAGTGTCGCCCGCCGTCATGGTATTGCGGTTGTTAACCGCCACGGTTACAGTCCGCACTGCTTCCCGTTCCCTGCCCAGGAACCGGTAACGGACGACCAGTTCGCCCAATACACGGCCGGTATCGGTAAAACTTAAGACCTCGGGAGAGAAATCCGCCAACATCGGCAGTTCTACGCTGCGGCCCCTGGGAAGAAGATCAATGGAGCCGCATGGGAATTCCGATGCGGTATATCCGGCGGCGCGAAAACTCAGGCGCACATCACGAATCTCGGCGTTTTCATTATTGCGAACGACCACGGTTCCCACCGGGTTGTATTGATATATCCGCATGAAAACGGGGTAAACGGCTTCATCCTGATCAAGGACTGTGGCAATTCCTTCACGCACGCTTCCTGCGGCTGTCTGTAAGGTAATCTGCGCGGTAAGCCCGACATTCAGGCCGGAATTGAAGGTATCCCCCTCAGCCGAAAAATGCCGCCAGCCGGCATTGGCGGCAAGAGTAAAGGCGGGAGTAAAACGGAAACCCGCCTCGCCGCCGAAGCGCCAGAAAAAATCCGTCTTACCGTTAGTTTTATCAAGAATGGGCTGATAAGCCCCCAGGGCAAAATCGACGCGCGTGAAAAGACGCGACATTGGAAAGTAATATAATCCCAGAACGCCGCCAAAGGAATATATCTGCACATTTTTCTGTTCGTCTCCAAGCATTTCGTTGATAACCATACTCCCTTCCAGGCCGGCAGTGTAGCCAAGACCTATCGGGTTGGGCAGAATTGTGGAAAAATCAACATCAAAACCTATGTCTCCTCCCCCGCCGAGCCCGTAGCGCTCGTCGCCGCCGGAAGATTCATTGCCCTGCCCGGAGGGTATAAACAGAAAAAACTTTGGACGAACCAGCAGATCCAGGGCTTGCAGCTGAAAACATGGAACAACCATCAAAACCAACAGAATAAGCGGTAAATATTTATCAGTATTTCTCCTCATAATTTCTCTTTCCTCTCCTTTTCCTCATAATACCATAAAAATCCGCCCTTATACAGGCGTATGTACATACTTATCAATTTTTTCCAGCAGATTAACCTGATCTATCGGCTTACCGATATGGTCATTCATTCCCGCCGCCAGGCAACTTTCAATATCTTCCCGAAACACCTTTGCAGTCATGGCAATTATCGGAATACTTTTTGCCCGTTTTATGTCAAGCGATCGTATCGACTCAGTCGCCTTGTATCCGTCCATTTCGGGCATATCAATATCCATTACTATCAGGCTGTATTTTACAGGATTATTCTCAAACATGGAAACCGCAATCAGCCCATTTCCGGCAAAATCAACGGAAATGCCTGTTCTTTCCAAAACAGCAAGCAGGATTTCCCTGTTTATTTCAACATCTTCTACGACCAGTATGGTATACCCGGTAAAATTATATTTTTCATTGTCCGGGCCATAAACAGACCGGGCTGTTTTCATCGAATCAATATCAATACAATCGTTAATGACATTAATCAAAGTGGACTGGAACAGCGGCTTTGAAATAAAATATTTTACGCCGGCAGCTACAGCTTCATTTTCGATGCCGCTCCGGTCGGTCATCGAAAACATGACTACAATGGATTTTTTATCAATTTCCCTGATTTTTTTTACAAGTTCAATCCCGCCCATATCCGGTATATTCCAGTCAACAAAAAATATGTTAAAGGGCCTGCCGGTATTTTTATTGATCATTTCAACGGCTTCGGCGCCGGTTGCGGCGGTTTCGCTGGAAATACAGCATGCCTCCATAACACGGGTAAAATAAGCCCTGGTCTCCACCGAATCATCTACGGCAAGAATTCTTATATCTTCCCTGTTAATTTTTCCGGACAACCTCGCATACTGCTTGTCCGCTCCTTTTTTTACCCTGGCTGTAAATATAAATTTTGAGCCTTTGTTAATCTCGGATTCTATCCACATTGAGCCGTGCATAAGTGCTACAATGCGCCTGGTTATTGCAAGGCCGAGTCCGGATGCCCCGGGGTTTTTTTCTGCGCCGTTTTCACCCTGGCCATAAGATGTTAAAAGCCTTTTCTGCTGTTCTGTTGAAATTCCGATGCCGTTATCTGCAACTTCAAATTTAAGTGTAATCTCGCCGCCGGAAGCGGCAATCTTTTCGACACTCAGTTTTATTCTGCCGTTTTCCGGCGTAAACTTGATTGCATTTGTAAGAAGATTTGTAATTACCTGAGACAGCCTTAATTCATCACTGACAATAAACGCCGGAACATTCGGGTTTACATCAATCACAATTTCCTGGGATTTTTCTTCGGCGTGGACATTTGTAACATTGTTAACGCTCATCAGCATTTTTTCAAAATCAAATTCGCTGTACGAAAGCTCGAATTTATCTTCCTCAATTTTTGACATATCAAGTATATTATTGACAATCCCGAGCAGATGCTTCGACGCGTTACCCGCCCTGTTAAGACAATATTTTATTTTTTTAATATCATCTGTGCCCGACGCAATGCCGATCATACCGATTATGGCGTTTAACGGAGTGCGAATCTCCTGGTTCATACGGGAAAGGAATTCGCCCTTTATTTGAGAAATTTTCAATGCTCTTTCCGTTTCCGATTTTCGCCGCCATGCTTCCCTTGTTTTTAACTTAAACAATTCCTGCAATTCATTTTTAACATCGATCAGGGTAAGATGCGTTTCGATGCGCTTCAGCAGCAGAGTACTGACAAAGGGCTTGTGTATATAATCCACGGCCCCAAGGCTTAAACCCCTATATTCACTCTCGGCGTCATTCATGGAAGTCAGGAATATGACGGGTATTTCCCTGTATTTCTCATTGTGCTTCAGCATCTTTGCCGCTTCGTATCCATTGATACCGGGCATGTCCACATCCAGCAGAATTAAATCCGGCAGGAAGCTGCCCATAAGATCGAACATCTTGGACGCGTTTGAAGACGGATACACATCGTATATGTCTTTCAATGTATTTTTAATGGCTGTAAGGTTTTCAAGGTTATCGTCCACAATGATAATTTTTTTTCTATCATTGTTCATCTGTCCAATTCCTTTTCGTATTCTGCAAGCCTTGCGGCAACCTCAGCCAATTCGGACACATTTATTCTGTCAATTATCCATTTAACCAAACCGTCATCTTTGCTGTATATGGCGCATTCAAGTTCGGCTTTGGCATTGTCAACGCCCTGCATATCTAATTTTTCACAGCACTGCCGCAGCCTGGCCAAAACATTCCTGTCGGGGACTTCCAGGCATGGTTTTGCATTAATTTTATCGAATTTTTCAAACCATGCGTTTATATTGGCGACAATTTTCTCGGCATCTTCTATCAGCTTGTCCTTGCCGGCCAGAACACCGTCCAAATCGCCGGCTCTGGCCAATTTTTCCAGCGCCATGGCCGTTTCTCTTATGGTTTCCGACCCTATGGTCGCGCTCGTGCCTTTCAGTCCGTGAACTCTTATGATATAGTCCGGCAATGTCTCACGCGAAACGTTGCGAAGCTTGTCTAAAGCCGCCGGAGTATTTTCAGCAAACGAACGGAGACAGGGAATATAAACATCAAGCTCTCCGCAAAAATAAGAAAGCCCCCTCTCCGTATCAACTCCCGGTATTATTATACCATCGTCATCGGGAAAAGCATAAAACTCCTGAACATCTGACGACATAATTCCCTCCTGATGATTCTACCATAGGTATAAACATAACACAAGATAAATTAATCTGATACAAAATTATTGTTCAAAGACAGGTTTGATTGCTCATTTTCACTTTCCGGGTTAGAATTAAAATATGCAGCTACAGCGGCCGGCCTTTTACCAGGAGCAGCGCCTTAGAATGAATCCCCAGGTTTACCAGTCAATAAAAATGATGGAAATGCCGGTTATGGAACTGCGGGAATTGATAGGGCAGGAGCTTGAGCGGAATCCGGCGCTGGAGGTTTTGGATGATCGAAGCACGGTTTCACTTGAAGAAGCGGAAAGCGGAAGAAAAGATGAATATGAATATTTTGAGGCCAGCTCTGACCCCGGAATTCCCGGTTATGGCAGCAATGAAGCGTCGGAAGAACACCGGCGTTTTATTGAGGGGGTTCTAACACGGCCGAAAACTTTACAGGAGCATCTGCTGTGGCAGCTGCAGCTTGAATGCGTTGATAATGAACTTAGGGCAATTGCCGAAACACTGATTCAAAACCTGGACGACGACGGATTCCACAAGGAGCCGCCGGAAACCTTGTTCAGGACTGTTTCCGCCGGGGCGGACATAGCTCCCCCGCCCAGACTTCAGGAGGCGATGGACCTGGTAAGGGGTCTCCGGCCGCGTGGAACATGTACCGCCGATTACCATGAGTCATTAAAAGTGCAGATTGGCTTTCTGCATGATTTGCCCGCCGGAATCGAAAAAGCGCTGGATCATCTTGAGCTTCTGGAACGGGAAAGATTTTCCGAGCTTGCCCAAAAGATCAATATTGAAGAAAACGAAATTCTCCTGTTCTCCGAACGCATCAAAACCCTTTTTCCGTTTCCCGGCAGAGACTTTGCCCCCGGCAGGGTTCAGTATGTTATCCCTGATATCAGGGTAATAAATGACAGCGGAGATTTTGCCATAAGTCTTAACGACGAAGAAATTCCGGTTCTGGGGATTAGCCCGTTTTTTGAAAAACTCAATAAACTGCCCAATGGAGCGGCCGCAAGGGAATTTGTAAGGGATAATATCAGGGAGGCCAGACTTTTCATTCAGCAGCTGCATCAGCGTAATTTAACATTACTGCGGGTGGTCAGGGCAATTCTGGATTTTCAGCGCCCGTTTTTTATTGACGGCCCCAAGAGCCTTGCACCGCTTACCCTGGGAGATATCGCCAGGGAATTGTCGCTTTCCGACGCAACGGTTTCCCGCACTGCCAACAGTAAATATCTTGAGTGTGAGTGGGGGATTTTTGAAATCCGGTATTTTTTCACCAATTCCATAAGCGGAACGGGATCGGGCGGTTCGCAGTATTCCAAGGAAGGGGTTAAGGCTATAATTAAGGAAATAATCGGTGATGAAAACAAACGGTACACGGATCAGGATATTTCACGGATGCTGGAGCAGCAGGGAATTGCCCTGGCCCGCCGGACTGTGGCAAAATATCGAAAGGAACTTGACATGGGCTCTTCATACATCCGCCATGAGCGGAAATAATATACCGGAGGTTATGACATGAACACAGAAATCAAGGCAGTACACTTTACATTACGCGATGATGCGAAGGAGTATGTCCAGAAAAAAATTGAAAGGATACGTAATGCCGAAAACATGATCGTGGATCTGCTGATTACCCTTACCAAGGGCAAGGAATTCAGCGCAGAGGCTACTGTTAATTTCCGCTGGGGGGTTTCAACTCATGTTCAGGAAAAGGATTTTGAACTTACGCCGGCAATTGATAAAATGATGGATAAGCTGGATAAAAAAATAACCAAAGAAAAAGAAAAGGTAAAGGAGAAAAGATAGTACACCCAATGATCGACATAAGAAGCGATACGGTAACCCAGCCAACGGAAGCAATGCGCAAAGCAATGGCCGCCGCAGAGGTTGGTGATGATGTTTATAACGACGACCCCACAATAAAGCGCCTTGAAGAGATGAGCGCCGGCATAGCGGGCAAGGAGGCAGCGCTTTTTGTCCCGTCGGGAACTTTCGGGAATCAACTGGCGCTGTTTACATGGTGCCCCAGAGGCAGCGAAGTGGCCCTGGGGGAAGAGTGCCACATTGTTGCCCACGAAGCCGGCGCTCCGGCGGTAATTGCCGGCGTGCAGCTTCGCTGCATATCGGCGCCCGACGGCGTGCTAAATCCCGCCGAACTGCGAAAGCGGCTTCGCCGCCAGGATCTTCATGCGCCGGCAACATCTTTGATCTGCATGGAAAATGCGCACTCTTCGGGGCGGGTTGTATCACTGGCAGACATGGACGCCGTTAAGTCCCTTGCCGCGGAGTGGGGACTGCCTGTTCACCTTGACGGCGCGCGTATTTTTAACGCAGCCGCAGCCCTTAACTGCAGCGCCGCCGACATAGCGGCAAGGACGGACTCGGTGATGTTCTGTCTTTCCAAGGGACTGTGCGCGCCCGTCGGTTCCATGCTGGCAGGGCCAAAGGACTTTATCGAAGCCGCGCGTCTGAAGCGAAAGGTAATGGGCGGCGGAATGCGGCAGGCGGGGATTCTGGCTGCGGCGGGAATCGTCGCCCTGACAGAGCACCCTCCCCTGCTTGCCGGCGATCATGAAAGGGCGAAAAAACTTGCCCGCTCCCTTGAAGGCATCGAGGGAATTCAGATTGACAGCAAAGCCGTAGACATTAACATGGTTTTTTTCAGTTACGGAACGGACGCCAAGGGAGCGGCAAATATAGTTGAAGGCTTCGCGAAAAGGGGCATAAGGATTTCCCCGCCCGCCGACGGCAGGTTTCGTTTTGCCATGCATTACTGGATTGGCGATAAAGAGTTAGATGCTATTATTTCAGCCGCCACAGAAGTATTCGCCAATCCAAAAGGCGCCCGATGAATCAGCGCCGGCAAAAGTTAATCCCGCAAATTAAATACCTGAGCCGTCTTGAGAAAGTGTGGGACTGGATGGCCGCTGAAGGCATCGCCCTTGTAATGCTTGAAGATACCGAAGGCCGCCGCGACAGGAATATCCGCTGGCTTACAGGACACCCCGGCGATGCCCTGCTCCTTCTTTCCGCCGATCGCAAGGCCCTATTGGCCGCCTGGGATATAAATCTTGCAAAGCATTATGTGAGTGAACCGTCCATACTCATCGCCTCTTACAATGATTTTGACCGCCTCCCGCAAAAGGCCGTTGCCGCTGTAACGGCATTGCTTGGCATTCAGGCCGGCTCAAAAATTGAAATACCTTCCGTAACGCCGTATCCGGTTTTTCTTGATTTTGTCGGAGAGCTTACAGACCATGACATTCTTTGCCGCCAGCGCAGCGCCGCCGTCGAGATTAAAAAGATGCGCGCTGTAAAAGATGAAGAAGAAATACAAATTTTAAGGAAGGCCGCCGCCCTTACCAATGAGCTGATTGATCTGCTGGAAAAAAATGTGCGCAAGGGCAAAATTAAAACCGAAGCGGATGCGGCGATATTAATAGAAATTGAAGCGCGAAAACTGGGCTGCGAGGGAACCGCATTTGAAACCCTGGCGGCCGGCCCCGACAGGAGTTACGCCATTCACGCCTTCCCCGCGTGGACAAATGCGTCCTTTGCCGGAAAGGGCCTTTCCATTCTGGATTTTGGCGTAAGGCTGGGTTCTTACGGTACCGATGTTACACTTACCTTTGCCCGCGAACCGAATACCGGGCAGGAAAAAATTATTAATATGGTGGAAAAAGCCTACAAACTGGGACTGTCGATGGCACGTAACGGTATGCCGGCGAAAAAATTAGCAGCGGCAATAGACAGTCTTTTTGCAAAATCCAGAAAGAAAATGCCCCATTCACTCGGCCACGGCATCGGTATTGATGAACATGAATACCCCATAATAAGGAACCGCGGCGACAATGAATGGGTTCTTGAACCGGACATGATCCTTACTCTGGAACCTGGTTTATATGACGCCGCTTACGGCGGCTGCCGTCTGGAAAACGATATTCTGATAACCAAAGACGGGCCTGAGGTTCTTACCGACGCCCGCATTATCCGCCTCTAGGCACTTCGTCCCCAAATTCGTTATCCTATATTCATGAAAGTATGGCTAAAGTTGCTGCTTGGCTCAATATTGGGAGTTGTTGTTGGATTTCTGCTGCCTTCAGAAAGCCCGAATGTCGTTTCGTTTCTGCAATGGCTGGAAAAACTTGCCCTGGGGATAGGCCGGTATGCGGTAGTGCCTGTTTTAGTTTTCTCGCTTACCATTGCCGTTTACGAACTTCGCCAGGATGATCAATTCTGGCCGCTGGTATTAAAAAATTTTATATTCATTATTGGCGCGTCGGCATTTGTTATTACTTTGGGGATTTTTACAACACTGTTTTTTTCGCCGGGCCGCATTCCCATAGAAAGGGCTGAACAGCTTGAAGCGATCAGTCTTGGTACCGCGCAGAGTGTCCTCGATGTATTTCCGAAAAATATGCTGAGTGTATTGGCGGGCGACGGCCAGTATCTTTTACCGGTCTGCGTGTTTGCCTTCTTTTTGGGCATGGGTCTTAACTACGAAAAGAATTATACCAAGCCGGTAATATCCCTGATCGACTCCCTCTCCAGGATTTTTTACCATATCGCATCATTCTTTTCGGAAATACTGGGATTCATAATCATAGCGCTTTCAGCGTATTGGGCGTTCCGTTTCAGCGGAATTCAACAGGCAAAAGTTTACCGCGATTTAATAATTATGCTGGGCGGTTTCAGCCTTGTTTTCTGTTTCGGCATACTGCCGTTGTTCCTGTATTTCCTGAAGCCAAGGGTTAATCCATGGCTCATTCTCTACGGCTTTTTGGGGCCGGCGATTACGGCATTCTTTTCCGGCGATGTAATTTTTTCCCTGCCGGTGCTGCAGCGCCACCTGAAGGAAAATTTCGGCGTTCGGCGCCGCTCCTGTACTTTGTCTTTGAGCCTCTGTACTGCATTTTGCCGCGGAGGCAGCGCAATGGTTGCGGCAGCCGCCTTTATCGTGATTACCAAGTCGTATTCATATCTGCGGATCGCGCCGCTGAGCGTGCTGCTCATCGGCCTGCAGGCCCTGTTAATATCCCTTTTGCTTGCCCGCCATCCGGGCGACGGCGCCTTTATCGCCCTTGCCGCACTGTGCCTTTCCTACGGGGGCGGCGAATACAGCGCCGGTTATTTGATTCTGAAACCGCTGGCATTTTACCTGGTTGCCATAGGAACATTTATCGATGTGATGTTATGCGCATTTATTTCTTACTTTGTGGCGCGTACAAACGGCTTTATAGAGGGAAAAAACCTGGTACACTTTATATGATCAATATCCGTCGGACATGGAGCGGTTAACGTCCCGCTGATAAAGCTCCTGGTACACAAGGTTACGGTTCCTGAGCCTTTCCTTGACTTCCTTGGTAAATGGCATATAACGCCAGAATGTTCCGCGGACTTCCTTGTCCAGTTTCTGTATGCCCTCCGCTTCCTTTGTCATCCATGTAATATAATCCTGAATAAAAAATTCTTTTATATCGCCTTTCAGTTTTTGGGACTGGAACCACTGGTAGTAATAACCGGTGAGCCCTTCTTCCATCCAGTAGTACGACGCTTTTTCCTTACACACCTGCCAGCGCAGATCGGCTACGGCGGAAAGTACTGCAAGATACAGGTTTTTTGGATACATGGGGATAACGATCCGCGAACGGCTGGTAGCCCTGTTAAAACGGTCAAAGGGCTCCCAGCAGATGCCGCTGTCACCGTAAGCGGGGAGTAATATTACATAGGGAACGATGCGGTTAAGCTGATTTCTGTGAACCCGGCAAAAAGCCTCGGCATCGATGCTTTCGATGCGGGCAAGCAGGGAGATGACATTTTCGCGTATGCCGACTTCGCCGGGAGGCAGGTGAAAATATTCGCCGGTTAGTATCGGGAAATGATTTCCCTGCCGTCCGACCGACATTTTCGCCATCTGGCGAATGGTTTCGAATTCGGTATCTATGGCGCCCATATCAACAACAACGGAGGCTCCCTCATCTTCTATTTTCTGCCGCAGGCCAATGACTTCCGATTCGGACTGATAAAAATCCCTTACGCTTATTTCAAGCTCGCGGTCGACCCTGAACAAACTTTTTATTAATTCCTGAATGTCGGCGAACGCCCTTTTTTGCGATTCGGTGTAGGGCATGCTGGCTTCTTCAAATTCATCAACGGGGGTGTGTTCAAAAATCAACTGAAATTTATCCCGCAAATACGATTCCAGCCCGGCGCGTTCCTGGCTCTTTGCCCTTAGAAGGCCCCTGGAACCGTCCAGTTTGCCCATGGCCTTTTCCAGCACCTGATTCATTTTAGCCTGGTTATTACTTCGGGCAATTTTTACCTCGTCGGTGGTCGAAGGCCTTATGGCACTGGTTCCCACCGCTTTCAGCCATTCGTCCAGGTAATAAACCGGCTGGTTAAGTTCATTTTCCACCACAACCCTGGCGAAAAAATTCCTTACCTCGGCATTCAGAAGCGTGGGGTGCAGAATTCCAAACCTGAGTAAAAACTTTTTTTGCTGCAGCAGATTTCCCGGCGCTTTTCGGGCAATACCCGAAAGAAATTCCCAAAACGGCGCGATAAACTGCTGACGGTAAACGCTGCGATCCTTTGGATCTTTGGCGGTAAGATATTTCTGTAAAGTGCCGTGTACACGCTTGGAAATATCACCCTCTCCGGAAAGAGCGGTTTTGTAATAATTGGGATCATTAAAATAACTGTTGGGCTTCGCTTCCAGGCGCTTTTTTACTTCCGGAAACCCAACTGAGGTCAAATCAACACCGTGGGCCTCTTTGTTATCCTGGCCGCCGTAATTACTGTCCAGGGTATCACTTCCGAATTCAGGAGGTAGATCGGCGCCCCCTCCGGCTGTCCCAAGTAAAGCAGCCAGTTCCGGATCCATTCCACCCTGAAAATTATTATCAGCCATTGTTATGTCCTTACCCATTATTAAGTTGTTTACACATGAGTGTCAATGTAACACACTCAAGGTTTTTCTGTTACCCGCTGCTTCAGGGGCTTTATCCTGCTCAATTCGGCGGCCGCCCGGATCAACTCTTTATCCTTTTCGATTTCCTTAATCGCCGCAGGAAGCCGGTACGTCCAGTTAAATTCATTGTAAGTGCCGGGCACATTTATGCGTTCAGAAGCGGGATTTTCACTGTACCATTTATTGGAGAGATGGAGAATATCCTGAATTTGAAAAACCCGAAAACGGGAACGGGATGCTGCGATCTTTGATAAAATTGTTCTGGCGACACCCGGATTGTATTTATTGGGGAGGGAAGGAACCCCGATAAAACCGGAAAACTGCCTTTGATCAACTTCTTTTTCCCACCATTCACGGACGGTGGAACTGTCATGCACGGCGGCGGTACAGACGCTAAGCTGCGGATAATCTTCCACCGGAATAAAAGGGTGCCCGTCTTCTTCCCATCTGCATGACCATCTTACAACCCTTAAGCCCAGAATTTTAAGTTTAGCCAGCACTTTTGGAACACAGGAGGGCACAGCGCCAAGGTCTTCCGCGCAGGGCAGCATGCTTGATGCTTCAACCAGGACGGAAAGAAGTTTCTTTCCCTGGGTTTCCCATATTTTTTCCGATTTTACACGATGTTTCTCCAGCAGAATTTCCAGGTTCTTTTTTTCTTCTCCGGTAAGCGAATTATATGGGCGCGAATTCCGGTAATACCAAACCGGAAAATATTTTTTCTTTTCGTACTCGTAAAAGATACGGTCATGCCACGCCTTGAACAAAAAGCTGCGGGCAGCAGGATGCAGTCCAAGAGAATCGATATCCTTTTCTCCCTTTATCTTTTTTTTGAAAAGCCACATATCTTCCTGGTTGATCCTGTCGAGGGCTTTGGAAAAAATTTTTTTTGCGGCTTCCGCAATTTCCGCCTCATCGGCCTTGCCTTCCCAATTACCGCGCAATGCGTCCCAAAGCTCCCCCGTGGAGATGTGAGGCTGGGACACCCAGCGGATTCTGCCCTTGTCAAAGCCCAGGTTTTTCAAATCTCTGGCGCTGACCGGCGCATAAGGCACATACCGTCCCAAAGCTGAGGAGTAATCTGAAAATGAACTGGCCCAGATGCGGAAAAATCCCAGCACATGATCAATGCGGTATGCCTGGTAGTATCTGCCAGCTATTGCAAGCCGCCTGCGCCACCAGGCATAGTCATCTTTTTCCTGTGCCTGCCAGTCATATATCGGGAATCCCCAATTTTGACCTTCGGGGCTGTACATATCCGGAGGAGCGCCGGCAGAAAGCTCATGAATGAATATTGAAGGGTTTGCCCAAACATCACAGCTATCCTCGCCCATCAGAATTGGCAGGTCCCCTTTCAAAATAATCCCGGCTTCGGCTACTGCGGCGGCAGCCATTGCAAACTGCCTGTCGAGAGCTTCCTGCAGCCAAACCCAGAATAAGTGCTCTTCGCGTAATTTTTTATCGTTCCACAGGGCTTCGATATCCTGCGGCCTTACTGTTCTGTACTCAGGCCATTCCTTCCAGCTCTTTCCGTCGTTTACTTCCTTTAAGCGGCGGTAGACGGCATATTCCCTGACCCAGGAATTCTTATCAATCCAGGCTGAAAGACTGCCGTTATCCGCTTTTTTATGAATTGCGGTTTTACATACATCATAGAGCGAATGTAAAATCTCCATCTTTGCTTTTAGAATTTGCTGATGTAAAAAGCGCGGATCATTATCAAATTTCCTCCTGGCCTCATCTACAAGTTTTTTTACCTGGGGAGGGGCTTCGCTGTATTCGTCGAGCTCCTCTATTTTAAGATAAAGGGGGTGCAGGCCAAATGCGGTAAGGCTTGAATACGGAGAGCTTTCAAAACCTGTGTCATTTACAGGCAAAAGCTGAATTAGCCCTACTTTCATTTTTTTGCATAGATGGGCAAATTCCGCAAGGTCAGGAAATTCACCCACACCCAGGCTGCTTTTACCGCGCAGCGCTCCGACAGGAACAACTACGCCAAGCTGCCTTTTATGGATTGCCTGTTTCTGCATGTATGCCTCCTTTGTATCAGTATAACACTAGTGATATACTGATACAATGAAGAAGCAGAAGGCCCTTATCTACAAGTGCTCGGCCTGCGGCCATGAAGAAGTAAAGTGGCTGGGGCGGTGCCCTGAATGCGGGGAATGGAATACACTGATCGAAACAGCAGCCGGCGCGGCTTCCGGTCATGGCGCTTTAAGCGGCAGGGCAAACAGGAGCCTGCCCAAATCACTGCCTCTTTCCGCGGTGGATCCCCAGGAGGGAAGCCGCATATCCAGCGGCATTGCAGAACTGGACAGGGTTTTGGGCGGTGGTATTATGAAACGCTCGGCCGTGCTGGTGGGCGGTGAACCAGGAATCGGCAAGTCCACCCTTTTACTGCAAACCGCTGCAGCGGTAAAAACAAAAGGACGCATTCTTTATATATCCGGCGAAGAATCCGCCGGCCAGATAAGACTCAGGGCAGACAGGCTCGGCTTGAAAAACAATATTGATCGCATAGAAATTCTCTGCGCCGGCTGTCTTGAAGAAATAGAAACGATTCTTAACGCGGCAAATCCAATGCTGGTAATGGTAGATTCCGCCCAGACTCTTTATTCTGCAAATATGGCGCCTGGCACAATAAATCAAATGAAATTCTGCACGTTTGAATTAATCTCGTGGGTAAAAGAACATGATGCGGCATTGTTTCTGACAGCGCATGTTACAAAAGAAGGTTTTATTGCAGGCCCAAAAACCCTGGAGCACATGGTTGATACGGTGCTCTATTTTGAGCAGAACAATGCGGAAGAATGCCGCTTCCTGCGCGCTGCAAAAAACCGTTTTGGCTCGGTAGATGAAATCGGTATTTTTACAATGAGCGAGCAGGGACTGACTCCGGTGGAAGATACAGACCGTCTGTTTCTTGTAAGAAGGGAAGGAGAACTGCCGCCGGGGGTGGCAACAGCCGCGGTATTGGAAGGCTCAAGAACCATACTGACAGAAATTCAGGCGCTGACCATTCCGGCCAAGGGCGCTGTAAGCCGGGTTTTTTCCGATAAGGTTGATTCCGGCAGGGTTTCGCGTGTTTCAGCGTCCCTGGAAAAGCACCTTGGACTGCGGCTTTCGGATCAGGATCTGTATGTGAATGTAGCCGGCGGCATTCGCATCACCGAAGTAGGAGTGGAGCTGGCGCTGGCCTGCGCTCTTTATTCGGCCAGAACCGGCCTGCCCCTGCCTGCCGACCTCGTAATCGCGGGAGAACTGTCCCTTACCGGCGAGATACGTCCCGTTCGGCGGCTGGACAGCCGCATTAAAACAGCCGCAAATCTCGGGTTTAGCTCCTTTTTGGGCCCGGCTTCAGAACCCCAATCGAGGCAAAAAGCCGAAAATTCCCCTCCTGCCCCTCCACAGGGGACAAATTTAATGACGGCAGGGAACATTAAATCGGCGATCAAGTTGATATACAGCGAAGCCCCGAAACCGGAGTAATGGGGTTTAGGATGACAGGAACCCTAAAAAAATCCTAAAAAACAAAAAATAACTTGACAAAAATCAAAATTTAAGATAGATTTCCATTAGGGTATTTTCTTACCTTGTATTTTTTGTATTACCGTGGCCCCGGAAAAGGCTCACGGGGGTTTAGGGGTTCTGTTTCTGTTTTTCGCACTTCTTTTTTCTCCCTTAACAATCAGCATCTTATTTTCTCCGGTTGGTTTAACAGGGGGAGTTTGAGTCGCCCGCTTTTGCAGGCGTGAATAAGCGTGCCCGGACGCATCATATCAGGATTTCCTGTTTGATCCGGGAGAAGGATTTTTCTCAATGGCTAAGAAACTGTATGTCGGTAATCTCTCTTACAGCACCACCGAAGATGGTCTGCGGAATCATTTCTCCAGCTTTGGCAATGTAACATCCGCCAAGATCGTTCTCGATCGCGAGACTGGCAACTCCAAGGGGTTTGGCTTTATCGAAATGGGAAGTGACGAAGAAGCGAACGCTGCAATCGCCGGCACAAACGGCCGCGAATACGACGGTCGCCAGCTGCGTGTAAACGAGGCTATGGACAAACCACGCCGCGATCGCGGCGGCTACGGCGGCGGGAACAACTGGTAGCTAAGCTAAACCCTTAGCAATTTCTGTCTCTTTATTTCGGCGGCGGCGTGCATCTTTTCCAGTTCCGCCATGATTGCATCGACGACCGCCTGTTTTTTATCTCTACTAGTGGGTGTAGCGGCCCTGATCCTTTCGCGGAATTCCTGGCAGGAAACAACAGGCCCGGCTGTAACCCTTATTAAATCCCTGGTTACAATATCATTCAGCATATCTGTTTTCTGAACATGAAGGATCGCCCCATTCAGGGCAATAAAGCACATGTAATCAAAAGAGCGGATATAGGAATCAATTTCGCGGACGCCTTTTTTTGTTTCCGGATCCCAGGAGCGGTAACGGGTTCCTGCCGGAAAAACCAGAATCAGCCTGCCCTTAACCTTTTGCTCGTTAAGGGCTTTCATGGCGGCCCTGTTAATGGCATTACTTCGGGCTATTTCGGCCAAATCTTTTTCTTCATTGGAATCATGCATGTAGCGGCTGGGATAGATGACGATCCGGGTATAAGCGCCGGCAAATGCGGCAACGCCCGGATTGTCTTCGTTAAGTTTGGTTCCTGCAATGGCGATAAGCGCCTTTCCAATGTCTTCCCCACGGCCTCCCGCCAGCCTTGCCATGAGAGAAACAATCGAAAGATCAAGGTTACTGTAATGCTCCGTAAGGAGCAGGCATGACTTTCCCGACTCTGCCAATGCCAAAAGCTCCTCAAGGTTTTCAAGGCCGTCAAGTCCGGAGCCGGGCAGAGCAAGAGTTCCCACCATATCGTCCAAAATGGGCAGTATATTGGGATCTCCCTCCTGAAAAACATTCTGCTCGGTAATTACACCCGGAACTTTCGATAGTGTCAGTGCCCTTTTTATATGATCGCCAAAAAAAGTGGTTAAGGTTTCAGCCATAATTCATTCCCCCAAAGCCTTCATATTATAGTATTGCGGAGTACTTTCAACAATACTATAATGGACTATGCTTTCAGTGCGCTTTTGGGGTGTACGGGGTTCGATACCGTGCCCCGGCCCGGATACAGTAAAATACGGCGGTAATACCTCCTGCCTGGAGATACGGGCTGATGAAAGACTGGTAATAATTGACCTTGGCACAGGCATTCGGGCGCTTGGCGAATGGCTTATGGCCAATGATTTTAAGAAAAAAGGCCGCATTGACACTGATATTTTTGTTACCCATACCCACTGGGATCATATTATGGGTTTTCCCCTGTTCACTCCGATTTTTTTGCCTGTAACAAAGCTGCGCATTAGGGGCCCGGTAACATTTGAAGATGACAGCCTGGAGACGATCATCGGCGCCCAGCTTTCCTACCGGTACTGGCCTGTCCGTGCGGGGGAACTTGCCGCAGACATAAAGTACGAGCAGATTATAGAGACCACGCTGGACCTTGGCGGCGGCCTAAAGGTTACTTCCAAATACCTGAACCACCCAATTCTTTGTCTTTCTTACCGCCTCGAATATATGGGCAAGTCCATCATTGCCGCATACGATCATGAGCCGTTCCGAAATCTTTTCCCGGTTGACCCCGCCGATCCCGGATATAATGAAGAAGCGGCAAAAGAAGGGGAACTTGCCGCAGCGGAAGAAAATAAAAAAATACTGAATTTTTACAAAGGTGCAGACATCTTGATTCATGATGCCCAGTACACAACGGACGAATACTCAAGACATCTGGGCTGGGGTCATTCCACTTATGAACAGGCAATCGACTCGGCCGCAAACGCCGGCGTAAAAAAACTGGTCTTTTTCCACCATGAACCAGGCCGCACCGACAAGCGGCTGGAGGAACTGGAAAAAAACTACGGGGGCGCATCCGGGCTGCAGGTTATGATGGCCAGGGAAGGCTTAATTCTCGAAGCCTGAGCTATATGCGGTATGTGTCATCAATTTTTTTTAGTTCGTTAAATGTGTCGATCTCTATAATGTCTTCCATACTGCATTCCCGCGCTTCTATCGTGTATTCCTTGATAAAGTATTCAAGAGGAACCTGATCCCAGTAGCGCTCCTTGCCCCCGGGCATCTCGTATACCTGTTTGATATGATCCGCCAGTTTTGCGCCGTCATCCTGGCTCCAGTAGGAAATGCCGAACATGTGGTAGCAGTTCTGCCCCCCTACCCGCACACGGGTAATAATTTTGTTGCGCGTTTCAAAACACCAATCATCTGTACGTTCGACGGGAACACCCAGGTAATTGCTTGCAAACTGATATTTTTGTATCAGAGCAGCCTTATTTAAAAAAAGGTCGGACTCAAGGACATAGGCGTTCTGCAGAAGATAGCGGGCGCACATTGCCGAAGAAATATTATTCGCCTCGTTGTAGAGAGGATTTTCCAGAAACTGAATGTTTGGGTATTTATACTTTAATTGATCGAACTGTTCACTCAGGTAGCCGCGGACAATTACGATATCGTCGATGCCTGCTGCGCAGACTGCATCCAGCAGGGTGTCGATAATGCGAACGCCTTTTACGCGTACAAGGGGTTTTGGGGTGTTAAGCGAGATTGGAATGAGTCTGGAACCAAAACCCGCAGCAATAAAAACCGCCCTCTTTACACGGTACGGTTCAAGGGCTTTAAGCCCCGCTTTGTTGATGCAATTGTCATCTATCAATCCTCTTTCGCTCAGGTAAACAAGAGTTTTGTTTACAGTACCAACGGAAAGTCCGGTAAAACCGGCAATGCTGCGTTGGCTCAATGTTTTTTCATTCTTTTTTTGTTCAAGAAGGCACAGTACATCGAATTGCGCCCGTGTTAGTTTCATTGCATTTCACCCTTTCGCCTTGATATTTTGGTAATAATATACACAGAAAATTTAACAATTAAATTACTGCCCAGAATAATGACCGAAATAAAGGCGGCTCCTTCCAGAAAAAGCTGGGCTTCGAACTGTGTGATCATCAGAGACACAGGCCGGTTCCGCACCGTGCTTAAAAATGAAACCGCCGAAATGGTCATCATGGAATTGACAAAAAAATAGGAGAACATTTCCAAAATTGTGAGCCTGGTCTGCGGTATAAGCACATCGCGTATAATACGCAGCCGGCCGACGCCCAGGGTAAGACCGACATCTTCGAGGTTGATGTTGAGTTTTCCAAGAGTGTTATACGCCATTAGATACGGAGATGCCATAAAGTGAACTGTATTGACAAGAACAAGCATGGCAAGGCTGCCGTATATAAATGTACCCTTAAAAAAAAGCACATAAGAAAGGCCGAGTACAATTCCGGGAATGGCAAGAGAAGTAATTGAAACAAGATGCAGCATACGTGATGATTTTCCCGGAGTGCGGGCGGTAAAATAGGCAATAACCCATGAAAGGACGGTTCCCAAAACGGCAACCCAGGCTGCGATGATTAATGAATTGACAAGGTACCGCCCGGCGCCCATGTTCAAGGTTCTTGTTATGTTACGCAGCGATAAAGACATATCCACCGGATAACTGTTGATAAAGGTAAGAACAGCGAAAACTGCTATTGGCAAAGCAATCATTAAACATACGATTATTACATAACAAAATGCCGCGGAATCACGCAAAATGCTCTTACCTGTTTGTTTTTCCTGAACAACAAAATTTTGATTTGCACGGTCGCGGTTTAATAAATCGAAAACAAAGGCAGCAACAGCCGGAATCAGGAGAAACGAGCCGATTACACTGCCGCGGTTAAAATTCAAAAGTCCTATCACCTCCTGATACATCAATACCGGCAGGGTGATATATCTTCCACCAATCATCAGTGGAACGCCGTAATCCGTTACAATCATTGTAAAAACAGCGAAAACCACGGCAATAAGGGGTTTTCTAAGATAGGGAAAGGTAATTGAAAAAAACTGATTTTTCCCCGGAATTCCCAGAACCGAGGCAGCCTCGTACGGAGAGCCGTCTTCGTATTTTAGAATATCCGCCAGCATAAGAAATGCCACAGGAAATGTGTACAAAACCGACCCAAGAACAATTCCGCCAAACCCGTAAATTGTACCGGAAAGGGAAAACGTGCGTGTGATAACTCCATTTGCGCCTAACAAAAGTACCAGCCCCATGCCATGCGAAATCGAAGGAATAAGCATGGGCAGGGTAACAAAAACCGAGAAAATTTCGCGAAAAAGCATTTTCGAGCGGACAATGCAAAGTGCAAAAAACCACGCGAGTACAATCGAAATTACCGTGGCGGCTGCGGCTGTATGGAGTGAATTAAAGAGGGCCTCCCTGAAACGCGGCAGCCGTATAACAGCGGAAATATCCGAACCGGTCATTTTCGCAAGCATAAAGGCAAGCGGGCAGATCACGGTTATAAAAAGAAAAGCCCCTATCAGCAGTTTGACAAAATCTGACTGTTGAAAATAGCCGGAGCCGGCAGTCCGTACAGAGGCGGTCATTGTGTCTCCGGTTTTACATATTTAACAAGAGAGTTTACTTTAACGCGAAGGTTATCAATTACAAATTCTTTTATATAGGAATTGGCAGGTCTTTCGATTATTGCGTCAGGCGTATCGAGCTGCTGAATAGTCCCGTTATCCATCACCATAATGCGATCCGAAAGGGCAAAAGCCTCCTCCTGATCATGGGTGATATAAATCATTGTAGAGTGAAACTGCCTCTGGATATACTTTATCTCGTCACGAAGCAAAAGCCGCTTGGCGGCGTCCAGCGCGGACATGGGCTCATCAAAAAGAATTATCTCGGGGTTTAAGGCCAATGTTCTTGCAATGGCGACCCGCTGCTGCTGGCCGCCGGAAAGTTTGTAGGGTTTTTTATGAATGTGCTCTTTAAGCCCTACCTGTTCGATTATGTTTTCGGCAATTTCCCTTGAACGCGGTTTAAATTCCCTGTTGAATTTTAATGCATATTCCACATTGCCCATAACGCTCATATTCTGGAAAAGGGCATAATTCTGAAAAACTATGCCCATGTTCCGCCTGGATGCGGGGGTTCCCGTGATATCCACTCCGTCTTTTAATATCTTTCCCGATGTTGGCTGGATCAATCCGATTAAGATGCGCAGTATAGTGGTTTTTCCGCAGCCGGAAGGCCCCAGAATTGAGAGAAACTCTCCCTCGTTAACAGTAAAATTGAGCCCGTGCAGCACCTTCTGCTTGTTAAAAACCTTTGAGAGATTTTGAATCTCAAGTTTGACAGGCACTGCCGCTCTCCTGTTCGTCAGTGTGCCCACATTTCAAGAAGCCTTTCCTTTTCAGGGAGGCTTTCAATTCCCCGCATATCGGCTGTCCTGATATTCTGCGGGTAATTGGGAACAGTATTTTCCTGGAACTTGAATATCTGCTCGGGCGCAAAAAGCTCCTTGTCCTCGCGTGTCAGCGTATTCAAATAAAAGTCAAACACCTCCTGCACCGCTTTTCTGGTTTCCTTACCCTTTACAATTCCCATACCGTATATCGTGTATGGAGACCCTTCCTCAAAAAAATGAATTGTCAAGGGCACTCCCCTGGTGTTGATGGCGGTAACCGCCTGAAAAGTCATGCCAAGACCAATGCCTGCTTCACCCTGGATAAGGGCATTTACAGGACCTGAGCCGGAAGAAGTAAACTGCAAAACGTTATCCGCAAATTTATCGAAGTACTCAAAAGCCGCTTCTTCTCCCCACACATTTACCAGATTTTTCAAAAAGAAATATCCGGTTCCGGATGATTTTGGGTTTGGCATGGAAATGATCCCCCTGTACTCCGGTTTTATCAAATCCTGATACGATGCGGGAACTGCAAGATTTCGCGCTGCCAGAAAATTATCATTAATTATTATACAGCCGGCGCTCTTGATAAACGGATAGTATCTTTTATGGGCGGGAACCAGTTCATCCAAAAAAGCAGAGCTGTCGTAAGACGAAAGATCGGCAAGATTATCAATGATGCCTTCAAGATACGCAGATTCCAATTCGCCGATAATATCGCAATCAGTTGCCGATCCTTCGGCCTTCAGCTTTGCCGCCAGATTACCCGTTGTCATGTAATTGATTAAAACAGAGTACTGTGGAAACTGCTCATTGAGCCGTTCCTGAAGGTACTCAATACGAAAATCCTCTGAGGAAGTAAAAATCAATACCTCGTTGGATTCCTTCTCGCTGCACGAGACCGCAGTTCCCAATACAACCAGAACTGCGGCAAACCATAAAAACTTTTTCATTTTAATCCCCCTTTAGCACGACGTTCATTTTTAATAATACTGAAATGTAAAATGAACATTGTCAAGGGAGCCGCTCTGGCTTTACCGTAATTATTGTGATACGATAAGAATGTGAAAGATCCCGCTCCCCTTTATTTGATCGACGCTTATGGCCTGATTTACCGCTCGTATTTTGCCTTTTTAACCCGCCCGCTGCGAAACAACGCCGGAAAGAATGTCTCCGCCTTATTCGGTTTTGCCAGAACCATTGTCAGCCTGTTGAATGACGGAGCGCCGGCAGCTTGTGCTGACGGCAAGTTAAGCGAAACCCCCGATAAACCCCTGCGGCTTGCCGCTGTTTTTGATTCTAAAGGGCCCACTTTCCGGCACAAGATGTATGACGAATACAAGGCGAACAGGCAAAAAACCCCGGAAGACCTGCACGAGCAGGTTCCGCTTGTGCAGGAGTTTCTGGCAGCCCTTGGCGTTCCAAGCCTTGGCGCAGAGGGCTTCGAAGCCGATGATATTATCGCCGCCCTTGCCGAAAAGTGCCGCGAAGAAAGCCGTCAGTGCTATATCATTTCTTCGGATAAAGACCTGCTGCAGCTTGTCGGCGATGGAATCTTTGAACTGCGGCCGTCCAAAAATTCCAAGGCCGTTACGCAAAATGAAGCCGCCGCCGGTCCTGCCTGGGATTTAATCGGCCCAAATGAAGTAAAGGCCGAGTGGGGAGTAAGCCCGGGGAAAGTGCTGGATCTTCTCTCCCTTACCGGCGATGCATCGGATAATATTCCAGGCGTCAAGGGAATCGGCGAAAAGACCGCCGTTAAACTTATGGCGCGTTACGGCTCACTGGATGAAATTTATGCGAACATTGCCGCAATCGAAGGCTCTACCGGAAAGAAACTCGCCGATGGAAAAGAGAGCGCCTATTTTTCCCGCTCTCTTATCCGCCTGGAAACCAAAGCACCCCTGTCAATAAAAAACATTGACGAGCTGTCTGTAGAAAACCTGAACCGCCCTGCCGGCGCAAAAGTGCTTCTGCGCGAAGGTATAAGGCAAAGCGCCAAACAGCTTGATCCGGCTGCGGGGTCTACGCAGAAAGCGCCGGAAACAGCCGGCGGCGAAAGCAATTATGCCGGCAAGCAGCCGGAAGATAACTTCACATCTGCAGACAATTCCCTTCTTGGCGGCGGTGTTTACAAAACAGTGCTCGACCTTGCCGAACTGGAAGCAATTCTAAAAAAGGCAAAAGAGCAAAAACTTATGGCTTTTGATTTTGAAACTGATTCTCTTGATGCATGGAATTCAAAACCCATCGGTGTTTCCCTGGCGCTGAAACCAAAAGAGGCTTTTTATGTGCCTGTTGCTCCCCATGCCGGCGGCTCGCAGTTCATAGAGCCGGAAAAAGTGCGCGGCCTATTTGCCGGCATTTTCGCCGACAGCTCGATGACTGTTGCTGCGCATAACGCCAAGTACGATTACAAGGTAAGCAGGGGCTGGGGTATACAGCGGTGGCAGTGCAGAATATGGGACACAATGGTTGCCGCATGGCTTGCAGATCCGGAGCGCAGCAGTTATGCACTGGACTCCCTTGTTTCGCATACTTTTAATTATACGCCAATAGCGTTTTCGCAAATTGTGCCTAAGGGCAGCACTTTTGACTCAGTTCCGCTGGAAACCGCGACTCGCTACTCGGGCGAAGACGCGGATTTTTGCATCAGATTAAAATATTACCTAGAACCCCTTCTGAAAAAAACGGAAGCCTTTAATCTTTTTGAAACACTGGAAATGCCCCTGCTCCCCATTCTTGCCGAGATGGAAGGCGCCGGCATTAAAATCGAACCGGAGGCGCTGACCGTCTACGGTGGGGAGCTTGCCGGTGAACTGGAAAAAATTCAGGCGGAGACCTGGAAGATTGTCGGCCATGAGTTTAATCTTTCATCTACCAAGCAGCTTCAGGAAGTGCTTTTTACAGAGCGCAAACTTTCTCCGGGCAAAAAAATAAAGACCGGTTATTCAACCGATGTTGCCGTTCTTGAAGAGCTTGCCCGCGAAGATCCGGTTCCCGCACTCATTCTGCGCCACAGGACATTGGCAAAATTAAAATCGACATACGTTGATACCCTGGCCAATATGGCTGACAGCGAAGGGCGGCTGCACACAAACTTTATGCAGACCGGCACCGCCACAGGACGGCTTTCCAGCAAGGAACCCAATCTGCAAAATATCCCAATCCGTGCGGAAGAAGGCCGCCGTATCCGCGAAGCCTTTATTGCCAAACCCGGCTCGCTGTTAATTTCCGCAGATTACAGCCAGATAGAGCTTGTTATACTCGCCCACCTATCGCAAGACGAGAATTTAACCCGCGCTTTTCTGGAAGGCCGTGATGTGCACACGCGCACTGCCACCCTTATATTCGGTATTAACGAAGGTGATGTGCAAAGCGAGCAGCGCCGCATGGCAAAAACGATTAACTTTGGTGTAATGTACGGAATGAGCGCCTTCCGCCTTGCCAATGAACTGAATATCAGCCGGGGAGACGCAGCGAATTTTATCAGCGCGTATTTTAACACCTATGCCGGCGTGCGGCGTTTTATCGAGGAATTGATAAAAAAGACCGAACAGACCGGTTATGTCAGCACAATACTCGGCCGCCGCCGTTATATACCTACAATCAATTCACGTAACAAAACCGAAAAATCCGCAGCCGAGCGCATTGCAGTTAACACCCCCATCCAGGGCTCGGCGGCGGATATTGTGAAAACTGCCATGCTTAGACTGGACAAGCAGCTCACCACGAAAAAAAGCCCTGCTCGGTTGCTGCTGCAGGTACACGACGAGCTAATTCTTGAATGCCCCGAAGAAGTCGCCGTCGAAACATCCGCTATTGTCAAGACGGAGATGGAACAGGCAGTCACCCTGCGTATCCCCCTGAACGTGAGCGTAGAAACCGGCAAGAGGTGGGGGGATTTTCACTGAGGCTTTTCCACGGCTATGGTAACGGCAGAAATACGTACCTAAAGCAGGCAACAGGGGTCCTGTCAGAGGCAAGAGCACCATGCAGGCATGGCACTCTTGCCTCTGCCACCCCATGTTACCATTTTCGGGTACGCATTTCTGCAATTGTCAAAGTAGTTGAACGCTGGCGGGGTCTTAACCCGAATTAAATCCAATCCGTTTAGCGGGCTTTGGCGGCTGTGCAATTAAATTATTCAGAGCGATGAGAATATCGTTTACACGCTTGTCGTTTTTTTCAATGTACAGCAGAAGCAATTTACGGAGCTCGGCGATTTGAACATTGGTATCTGGCTTAGAAAAGACATAGTGTCTCAATTGAACAAAGGAACGCATAATGCTGATATTAACATCTATTGCTTTTTGGCTATTTAAAACTGCCGCCAGCATTGCAACTCCTTGCTCTGTAAAAGCATAAGGCATAAAGCGTCTACCACCGTGCTGTTTACTTGATATTCCAATTTGGAATATCAAGTTTTTCCATTCTTCTTTGGTTACTTGAAACATAAAATCATTGGGAAATCGACCAATATTTCGTTTTACTGCTTTATTTAAATTGAAAGTTTCTACTTCATACAATGCAGCAAGATCACTGTCTAGCATTACCTTGTACCCGCGAATTTCGTATATGACTTTTTAGATTTTTTCCAATTTGCTCTTCATGACAATTAAGTATAGCATAGTATATAAAAAAAGTTAAGATAGAAAAATTATTTTTTCTACTTTTCTATACCCATCTTTTCGCACAACATAATCATAAGCAGCATACGTTTCATTTGAAGTACACCATGACACCTATGACAAAAGAACAAATAACAAGTAGCAAAGAGCAAAGTAAGATTTGTAGTCCCCTCTTTGATAAATTTTAGCCATTCTTCATCCAGCATGGCCTGATGCCCTCGGACTTCAAAAATCAGTGATTTTAATCTTTTTAATTTGATAATTTGTTGATTATATCCCTTGCGGTATTATCATTTATTTTGGGGTGTCTTGGTACTTGAGTTAATCTGTGTGTGCGAGGATTTTCGTAGATATCATGTTTTCTGCCATGGCGTACGAAAACAGCACCCAATTCATTAATTTTTTGTAGTAAATGTTCTCTTTTCATGCAGGAATACGGAGCTTACCGGTTTTTCGGATTTTGGCAAGATGTTGTTTTTCTTCCTGCCTAATTTCGTAAACTTCGATAAGCGCCTCCTCAAGTTCCGCTAATGAAAGCCCTTGAGTGGAATCTTCGGGATAATCGTTTAAAAAGCCTACAAAATATTCATCATCTTGCCAGTAAGTATATTCTAACTCCATATTCTACTCCTAACGGTGACCGTTACCGCATACCTTTCAAATATATCAGTTTTGCAAAGAATCAACAAGCTCGGAACAAACAAAAGAGCAAAGAAAAGCTAGCATACGCTACCCCTTACAGTAAATGTAGATGTGCCGTTTGCTGTATTACTGTCTATATATCAAGTTCTATATTTCGGAATTCTTTCCCCTGCGTTAAAACCTATTTTTTTGGTTTTTGGGGGCTGTTCTATTAAGTTGTTAAGGGCCCGGATAATTTGGCTGATAGCCTTGTCATGCTCAGTGAATTTTTTATCTGTATTTTCAATATGGAGCATTAGCAGCTTACGGAGTTCGGCAATCTGTGCATTGGCATCTGTTCTTGAAAGGGTATAATGGCGCATTTCTATAAATGCATTGACAACAGTTATATTAATTTGTGTGGCGATCTTGCTATTCAAAACAGAAGATAACATGACAACGCCATGCTCGGTAAAGACAAAAGGCAAATACCTACGACCGCCACGTCCACTCTTTGAGGTCACAATTTGTGACCTCAAAGATATATACTCTTCTTCCGTCAGTTGGAACATAAATTCCGGCGGGAAACGACTAGCATTGCGTTTTACAGCCTGGTTCAATACTTTAGTTTCTACTCTTTAACTGACGATTGATTTTCCCTATTTTTCGTGCTATATTTTTCAAATGACAATTACACAAACCGTAGAAATACCTGCTGACCGGCGATTGCTCATTGAAGTTCCTCGTGAAATACCGACAGGAAAAGTAATACTCATATTTAGATCGGCAGCCGAAGACGAAGGTACCGTATACACCACTTTATCGAAGGAAAACGCTGTTTCAATGACTGCTGAAGTCATAGATAAATATCGCCCAGCCCTTGAAGAACTTGCAAAGTGACTCCAATTGTTCGCCCCACTATTGAGACGGTTATTACTATTCATTCGGAATTGATACGCACAATTGGCGGCAGCTCTGGAATCAGAGATGAAAACCTGCTTGATATGTCAGTAAACGCACCATTTCAGACTTTTGACGGTGTTGACTTGTATCCAACGCTGATTGATAAAGCGGCTCACTTGACTTATTCTCTCATTAAGAATCATCCATTTCTTGATGGGAACAAACGCATTGGTGTAACAGTTATGATTATTTTTCTGAAAGCAAATGGCATAGAGATTACTTGTACAAATAAAGAATTGGCAGCGCTTGGACTGGGGCTTGCAAACAGCTCAATTGCCAAAGCTGAGTTGGTAGAGTGGATTATTTCACATAGTTAAATCCTCTTTATTTATAACACGAAAAAAGGCGCCCCCCGACAGCCTGAACCAAGCGGTCGGTCAGGCGCCCTTTCTTGTCTTTTTCTTCTAACTTTTATTTTTCTTGTCGTCCCTTTCCCTACTTCGCCACCAGTACCCCGCTTGCATTTATCTCATGCGTGGGGGCGATTGCCTGTATTATAGGACTGTCACTCCTAGAAAATTACTCCCAGCCGCTATTGGACGGGTCGTTTAAGATTACCCCCGGATCTGCGGTAGTATTGCGATCACGCCATCCGCCGGGATCAGAATTGAAATAAACACGGGCAGCATAGCCGTATTTGTTGGTAGTAGCGATGAGGACATTGCTGTCCGCCCCCGCACCGTCACCGTAAATGGTGCCGCCGATTTTTGAAAAGGTGGTTGTTGCACTTCCATAATAATATACGCCACCTCCTGTGGCTGTGGTGGTGCCAGTTGCCGAGTTAGCGCGTATGGTACCGCCTTCCATGTTGAAGGATCCTTCATACATGAATACGCCGCCGCCATTACCATTGCCGTAAGGATTGGTTACATGGTTGTCGGATATTTCCGCTGTCCCACGCATGTTAAAAGTTCCACCATTATTTACACATACGCCGCCACCCGAGGCCGAAGCGTTAGTTACATAGTTAGCGTGTATGATTCCTCCTTCCATGTCAAAGACTGCGGATACGCCGTCTACTCTTACTGCCCCGCCGTTTACTACCGAAGTATTACCGGTTAGTGTGGAGCCGTTCTTCATGACAAGCTTGCCGCCTGCAGTAATGGAAATGAGTTGATACGCATGAGAAGTCCCCAGTCCTTGAATGGTGATATTGCTGCCAAGGGTGAGGCTGGCGCCGCTATTTACCGTGAAAAGAACGTAGCCGGTGGCGGAAGCACTGATTGTCCGTACGCTGCCCAAACCAATCAAGGTCAGATTTCCGGAATTCAATGTCTGAGCGCCGATGGTGATTGTTACTGCACTATCCAAGAGCAGGGTGTACTCGGCAGGGTTTGCATTGGCATAGGTAACGGCGGCAGCTAGATCGTTGGCGGCGACGGCTTCGGGGGTACTTGATGAATTAAGGCTTTCCGGCGCACCCAAGTAAAGGCCTGCGCTAAAGCCTGCCCAGGGATCGCTGGAGTCATACGCCGCCGCCTCGATTTTAAGCGGGGCGCTGATATTGCCGGCAGCATCTTCAACAACCACATAAATATCCCTTGCCCCTGCGGTAAGGGTTACCGCTTTACCGGAATTAGCTCCGAGAGTTGCGGCGCCGAGCGAGGTTCCCGCCCGCACTGTAGCGCTTGCGGGCGCTGTCGCTCCGCTTGTCAGTTCGACATAGTATGCAGTTCCTACTTCATCAGTGGTAAAACTGATAGTCGCCGCCGTGTCGCTTGTGCGGCTGACGCTGCCATCTGAGAGCACCGGCGCTGTGGTGTCGGGTGCAATGTACGCCACCGCCTCGATTTTAAGTGGGGCGCTGATATTGCCGGCAGCATCTTCAACAACCACATAAATATCCCTTGCCCCTGCGGTAAGGGTTACCCCCTTACTGTTCGCACCAACCGCCGCAGCACCGAGCGAGGTTCCCGCCCGCACTGCAGCGCCTGTGGGAGCGCTCGCTCCGTTTGCCAGCTGCACGTAATACGCCGTGCCCGCTTCATCTGTGCTAAAGGTAATCGTC
>WRLP01000025.1 GCA_009777535.1 Treponema sp. | reverse complement strand
CTGGTGACTGGTGACTGGTGACTGGTGACTGGTGACTGGTGACTGGTGACTGGTGACTGGTCTCTTGCAGGTTACCATACTTCCGCCTCCTTTGTCAATAATACTGTTTCTCATAATCTACTCCTTTACTTTAATGGTTTATAACCCGCGAAATAATTGCGGGTTATTTTTCGGAAACTTCAGTTTCTGAAAAATTTCCTTATAAACTGCATTTTCGCACCGTTTCAACGAAACGGGAGAAAATGCAGGGTCTGGTAGGGAAGCAACCGGCTTCCTTACCAGACCCATTATATCACATTATTAGCAAAAAAAATTAGCCTTTTGGCTAAAAATTAACAAAAAAATTGAGATTAAAAAGTCCACAGATTATACGGATTTAGTGATAAAAATTAAAAATAATGTGATATAATAACAGGTAGAGAGGTTTGCACCTTGGGCTTGACAATGAAACCACAAGAACTAATCCGTTTTTTAGAAAACAACGGTTACAAATTTATTCGTTAAAAAGGAAGTAGTCATCACATATATAGCAACGGCATTCACTCTGTTCCAATACCAGTTCATGGCAGTAAGGACTTTGGCGAGGATTTTATTAGGATTATTTTGCCCTCTGTCCGGAAATTAAGGGTTGTTTTACTCAAGGCGACACTTACGAGGAAACATATACGAATCTTAAGGAATTAGTTGAGATAACAATAAACGAAGAATTATCAGAAGAAGGTATAGAAGAAATTCTGCTGTCAAAATCTAAAATATTTTCGGAATTTGAAATAGCTGTTTAAAACAATTAACGCATCTGGTGGCCCCGTAGCCTTTTCTTTCCTCTCTCTTACCTTTTCCCCAACTGCCTCCGGTAAGCCTCTATGTATGGCTCAAGTTTATTTCGCTTTTCGCCAGGGCTCTCCTCGTAGTAAGTGCCGCCGATGGTAAAACAAGCAAAGCCGCCGGCAGCGGTTCCCTGTATTGCACACTCCCTTAAATCAAGCGCTTCCCCTGGAGCGGCGCATAACTGTTCTGCAATGCCGGCGATTACGCCCCCTGCAAAATTGTCCCCGCAGCCTGTTGTGTCTCCCCTCCGCTGCGGGTGAGCGGCCAGCTCGCGGTCTATTTCCGTGCAGACCGGCATGGACAAGAACTCCAGGGGAGAAAATATTCCCTTTCCGGCGGCAAGGCTTATCCCCCTTGAACCATCGGTAACAATTACCGCTCCCGTACCATGGGACATAAACCATTGAATTGCGTGCCGGACGGAATAGCCGCCGCTGTCTGCGCAGCCGGATGTTTTTAAGGCTTCATCTTTATCGGCTATCAGAATATCAATATACTGGTATGCGTCATCCTTCCCGCCCAAATTCCATTTTTTACCCGGTGAATTTATATCGCTCTGAAAATCGTAGACCAGATTCGCCACGGTAACAGCTCCGGTTTCTTTTGCCTGCTTAAGCAGTCCGGTTAAATTTTTATGGATTTGCGGAAGCAGGGCAGTCGCTCCGAACGCAACAATATCAGCATTAAAAAAATCATTATCAAGATCATCAGGATAAAAATAATTCGCCGCGCCCATCAGATTGATAAATGTGCGCTCACCGTGGCCGTTATCATAATTTGGATCAGAAAGCACATCAGTCCGGGGCGAAGGGTAATCCTTTCGCACAAGCCGGTATTCATTAAAAGGAATCTTTTTAAGCGCGCTCTCGACAAAATCGGCCGGTTTATCATTTCCCCTAACGCCGAAGTATCTTACAGCCGCCTTATCTCCCAATATTTGGGCAGCATGGGCAAGTGAAACAACCGATGGCCCTCCCAGGTTGTGCGAATCCGGCGGCTTGCCGGTTATTTCCGCCAGCGCAGCATTGTAGGGCTTGCCCATAAACCGTTCAAAATCCTCGGCAAAAACCAGCTTGCCCGGGCTAAGGCCGCCGTCCGCTTCTTTTTTAGACATGGCTTTTTTGAAATATTCCGAAGAAAAATCGCAGGCAGCATACAGATAATCCATCAGGCAGCAGCCCGTTCCGTGAATGGTAATCATTGCCCCTCCTTTCTTTATCGCATAAACTAATTTAGCATGAAAACAATTCTGGAAGAAGGCGTGAACATTTTAAGGCAGGGCGACAGTGATATTGAAGCCGTCATTGCGCCCCGCCATGAAGAAATAATTTCACACCTGTCTAAATATATTGCCGAAATCGAAACATTTAATCCTGCTTACGGACTGGTTGGAACAACTGACTTAAAAGAATTGATAATAAAACATATTCTGGATTCCCTGGCTCCTCTGGGAATAATTTACCGGCTGCTTGTAAAAATGCCTTCGCACAATATCGCCGATGCCGGCTCGGGCGCAGGCTTGCCGGGTATTCCGCTTGCCATTGCCCTTCCTCGGTTTTACATAACCCTTATAGAGCGAATGGGACGCCGGGCGGGTTTTTTGTGGAACACAAAAGCATCGCTGGGTCTTTCCAACATAACGGTCGAAGAAGGGGAAATAGAAAGAACAGCGCCCGGCAGTTTTCAGCTCATCACCTTTCGCGCTTTTCAAACGCTGGAACCAAAATTACTAAAAGCGCTTTTTCGCGCCTGCGCAAAGGGCGGCTGCCTTGCCGCCTACAAGGGACGCAGAAAAAAAATCGAGGAAGAAATGGCGCCGCTGGAAAAATTTTGCGGCAGTTGGGAAGCGATCCCCTGCCCTGTGCCTTTTCTCGAAGAAGAGCGGCACCTTCTCATTATTACGCCTCCTTGAAGAAACCACCTGCGGGATTTATACTGTCAGTGTAGATATTCAGAAACCAGCAAGATTCAGGTAATAAGTGCGTCTATTATTATGTTTTGTTTTTTTATGCATCCCGCTGTCTTTTGCAGACTCTCAGGAAGTATCATTCGGTCTTGAAGCAAGCCGCGCGGAAAATACCGGCACATACAGACCTAATTCCTCCGGAGTTTATCCGGTGCGGCTTCGCTGGAGGCAGCCGGATCAGCGCGGCAGCGCCTTTCATGTGTATCGCTCGGTCATGGTGGATTCCGGCTTTGAAAGAATTTCCGCCACACCGGTGCAGGAAGGCGGCGGAATTTTTTCCTTCATGGACGAAAATCCCGCGGCGGCGCCGGGAAAAATTTTTTATTACCGGATTGCGCTTTCGAATGCCGGCGGCGAGGCGGCCGTTTTTTCCGAAACCGTTATGGGATATGGCGCGCTTACGCATGAATGTTACTGGCAGGAGTATAATAAAACCATAAAAGCATCGCATCAAAAATTGACATATATGAACAAACCCGGCACAACAAGTAAACTTGGCTCGGAGCAGGTACAGGGCGGTATCAGCGGCAGCCTGTCCTATCAAGCCCGTGTCGCCGGTCTGGGCGGAAGGGTCATAATGCAGTACGAAAATTATGCGGATTTTTATATTGATAATAACAGGGCCCTGGGACATTATTTTGTCCTTAACGGAAATACGAATACAACCGCATCGATGGCTCAAAACGGCACAATGGACGGAGTTATTATCGTTACCGGAATGTACCCGGGAAGGGTTTATTATGATAAAGTCCTGATAAGGGGCGGAGCCGCCGGCGGCGGAACTTATGGTGTGGAGCCCAATGGCTTTCGCCGTGAAGAACTTAGCTGGACATTAATGGAGAGATGATGAATCAACAGATACTGGAAATCGGCCGCGACAGGCTCACAATCGAAAATCTTACAGCCGCGGCAAAAAAGCGGATAACGGTGCGTTTATGCCGATCTTCTGAATTTGCAGAAAAGATAGAAACAGGCGCAGCCTTTCTTGATCAGATGCTGGAAAAGTACGGCGGAATCTACGGCGTAACAACCGGATACGGCGATTCATGCACAGAAATTGTCAGCCCGGAAAAATACCGCGAGCTGCCCGTTAATTTAACACGCTTCCACGGCTGCGGCATGGGGGATTATTTTGACAGCGAAACTGTCAGGGCGATGATGATAATCAGGCTTAATACACTGGCACAGGGCTATTCCGGCGTCAGCATGGATATGCTTCGCTATATCGAATTTTTCATCGAGCATGATATCCTGCCCCTTGTCCCGCAGGAAGGTTCGGTCGGCGCTTCGGGGGATCTAACCCCACTTTCGTACCTTGCGGGCGCGCTCATCGGGGAGAGGCAGGTAATGTATCAGGGCAATGTTCAGTCTTCCGCCGTTGTGCTTGCTTCCCTGGGTAAGGCGCCGTATCAATTCCGTCCCAAGGAAGCCATCGCCATAATGAACGGGACCGCTGTAATGAATGCTGTCGCCGCGCTTGCGTATTCCGATGCCGGGTATCTGGCGGACCTTGCCTGCCGCATTACTGCAATGAATTCCATCGCGCTTAAGGGCAATGCCTATCACTTTAACAAACGGCTCTTCGAGTTAAAGCCCCATACGGGACAAGCCCTGGCGGCGGAAAAAATAGAGGCGGCTCTGCCGCGCCTGCCGCAGGGAAAGCCTGAAGCTCCGGCCAGAATTCAAGACGTATATTCGATACGCTGCGCTCCCCATGTAATCGGGCTGTATTACGATGCAAGTGATACAATACGGAATTTTATCGAAACCGAAATGAACAGTGCAAACGACAACCCCCTGATCGATCCTGAAACCCAGTCGGTATACCACGGAGGGCATTTTTACGGCGGCCATATCTGCTTTGCAATGGACTCGCTTAAAAACATAACCGCCAATCTTGCCGATCTGCTGGATCGCCAGCTTGCCCTTCTTGTCGATTCCAAATATAACCGCGGCCTGCCTGCGAATCTGTCCGGCACAAAAGATAATATTTCATGCAACCACGGCTTTAAGGCCGTGCAGATCGCTGCATCAGCATGGACTGCCGAAGCCTTAAAGAACACAATGCCTTCGAGTGTATTTTCCCGATCTACCGAGTGTCACAATCAGGACAAGGTTAGCATGGGAACCATTGCCGCCCGTGACTGTGCAAGAATTAACAAGCTGACCGCCCAGGTAATGGCCGCTTCGCTGCTTGCTTCCTTCCAAGCCATCAATCTAAGGCTGAAAAAAGGTGAACTTAAATCCGGTGATTTAGGAAGGACAGAGACCACATATAATGAAATCGCCGGTTTTTTCAGGCCGCTGGAAGATGACAGGCCGCTGGAAGAAGATCTGCGCAAGACGCTGAAGCTGATAGAAGAAAAACACTTTAGCCTGTAAATTTTACCACAATCTGTTGATTTGCAGCGAGGGGTACACAACCCACCCTGAAGGGCGGGTTGTGTACCCCGAGACTAATACCTTAAAAAAAACAATAATCCCGCCCTTTAAGGGGGCGGGATTATTGATTTGAAGCCTCTAATACTACATACTGATACTAAGCGGTATTATGAACAAAATAAACAAGGTATTAAAAGAAAAAATCGCCGAAGCTCTTACTTCGGTATTTCCCATTACTTTAATTGTACTGATTATCAGCGTTTTTTTAACTCCTTTGCCGGCAGGAACAATACTGATGTTTCTAACTGGAGCGGCGCTTCTCGTTATTGGAATGGGTTTTTTCACCCTTGGGGCAGATATGGCCCTGATGCCAATGGGGGAAGGCATCGGTATCGAGATGACGAAAAGGTCTAATTTATTTATCATCATCTCTGTTACATTGGTAATTGGATTCATCATTTCCATCGCCGAGCCGGATTTACAGGTACTGGGAAGGCAGACTCCTTCAATTCCGGCCACTGTTTTGATTGGAACAGTGTCTGTGGGCGTGGCAGTTTTCATGATGCTCGCCGTACTCAGGGCGCTGTTTAAGATCAGGCTTTCAGTTTTACTGATCATTTTTTACATTATTGTCTTTGCAGTTGCATATTTTTCTGACAGCACCTTTGTTCCCGTTGGTTTTGATTCGGGCGGTGTTACAACCGGCCCCATTACCGTTCCGTTTATGCTTGCTCTGGGCATGGGTGTGGCTTCCATTCGCAGCGACAAAAATTCCCAGGAGGACAGCTTTGGCATTGTTGCGATGTGCAGCGTAGGGCCGATAATGGCAATTCTCCTGTTGGGTATTTTTTATAAGCCGGATACATTAAATGTACAATCTTATATTTTTAAAGATGCAGCCACATCACGAGAAGTAGCAAAATACTTTGCCCTTGAGTTGCCCCATTATTTTAAAGAAATGTGCATGACCATAGGGGCCATAGTGTTATGTTTCGCCGTGTTCCAGCTTATTACCAGGCGTTTCCACCGGCACCACCTTGGACGCATCGCCGTAGGTTTTTTCTATACCCTGATTGGGCTGGTGCTTTTTCTGGCCGGTGTAAACGTAGGCTTTTTTCCGGTAGGCAGGCTCCTGGGATTCCAGATTGCGTCATCGCCTTTCAGATTAATTTTACTGCCGCTTGGAGCCCTGATTGGCTACTTCATCGTGGCCGCTGAACCGGCAGTTCACGTACTGAACAAGCAGGTGGAGGAAATTTCAGGCGGAACGATCACTGTTAAAATGATGAACCGCGGGCTTTCCATCGGCATGGCCGCAGCTTTAACGCTTACCATGTGCCGGATAATATTCGGTATTCCAATTATGTATATTCTGATACCGGGATATTTTTTCGCCTTACTGCTTACCTTTTTCGTACCCCGTATTTTTACCGGCATCGCTTTCGATTCAGGCGGCGTCGCCTCCGGTCCCATGACTTCTACCTTCCTGCTGCCGTTCGCAATGGGAACCTGCGAAGGCGTGGGCGGCAATTTACTGATAGACGCCTTTGGCATTGTCGCCATTGTCGCCATGACTCCCCTGGTTGTTATTCAGCTAATGGGACTCATCTACAGCCTGAAGCAGAAAGAAGCCAACGTCCTTACAGAACTGCAGACAGCTGCCATCAGTACATCGGGACAGGTTTTTAACTGGGGAAAAATAACCGTTTTTAAGGTGGAGAAGTAAGTGGCCAAAAAAAACCTAATCTCAAAATTTTTTAATAAGCTCTCGTCCAGGCATGAGACTCCGGCAGAAACGGCTGTTAGCCCCGGCCTGCCGACCCTAAAGTTAGTGTTTTTTGTTGTAGACTGGAGCCAGGCCAATATTATTTCCAATATTTTTACAGAAGAAAAAGTGCGGTTTCATTTTCACTGCAAAGGAATAGGAACCGCCAGTTCTGAAATACTCGATCTGTTGGGGGTCGGCGCCGAAGAAAAGGCGGTTATTATCTGCCTGGAACAGGCGGTAATGGTTCCGGTATTGATGAAAGAAGTCAGAAAGAAACTGAGGCACATCAGCCCCGGTGCGGGAATATCTTTTACAATTCCCCTTTCAGCAATCAACGATCCGGTGTTACTGGTCTTTAAACAAAGCATACTTAAAAATGAAAAAATCACCGCAGAACCGGGATCAAAATCCAATGGAAATATTGATCCCAGGGACGAAGGAGGAATTGTGGCAGGCGAATTTTCACACGATCTCATCATCTCTATTGTTAATCAGGGCTACAGTGATGAATTGATGAAAACAGCCCGTGAAGCCGGCGCCACCGGCGGCACGGTATTGTCGGCACGCGGCCAGGCGCACGAAGGGGCGGTCAAATTTTTCGGCATATCGGTTCAGGACGAAAAGGAAATTATTTTTATTCTGACCAAAAGGGAAAATAAAATCCAAATTATGCAGGCAATTTGTGAAGAACACGGCCTTAACAAAGATGCCCACGGTCTTGTTTTTTCCATGCCGGTAGACGATGTAATGGGCCTGAATTTTGAATAATTGGAGATACAGATGAAAGACAAGCGTTATTTTTTTACTTCCGAGTCTGTGGGGGAAGGACACCCCGACAAGCTCTGCGATCAAATTTCCGATGCAATCCTGGACGCGTGCCTAAAAGACGATCCGCAAAGCCGGGTGGCCTGCGAAACCTTTGCATCAACTTCTCTGGTGCTAATAGGCGGGGAGATAACAACAAAAACTTTTGTCGACTTTCAGCAGGTGGTTCGTAAAGTTGCCGAGGATATCGGCTACACAGATCCTTCCTACGGGCTGGACTGCAAATCCATGGCTGTCTTGAGCATGATTCACAATCAGTCACCGGACATAAGCCAGGGCGTTTCCGGCAAAGGGCTTAAAAAATTTGCAGGCCAGCAGGGAGCCGGCGATCAGGGCATGATGTTTGGCTTTGCGTGTAACGAAACGAAAGAGCTTATGCCCATGCCTGTTATGCTTGCGCATAAAATACTGCTTCATGCCGCGAAATTAAGAAAAAACAAAACTATTAAATGGCTGCGCCCCGATGCGAAAAGCCAGGTTACCGTTGAATACGAAGGGTATCGGCCTGTCCGCATTGATACGGTTGTGGTTTCGCATCAGCATGATCCTGATATTAACCATAAACAGATTGAATCAAGCATAATCGAACAGATAATTAAACCCATTCTGGAGCCTTCCGGTCTTTTAGACAAAAAGACAAAGTACTTTATTAATCCCACCGGCCGTTTTGTTGTCGGCGGCCCCTTCGGCGATACCGGCCTTACCGGCCGCAAGATAATCGTAGACACCTACGGCGGCATGGGACGCCACGGCGGCGGTTCCTTTTCCGGCAAGGATCCGACAAAGGTTGACCGTTCAGCCGCCTACATGGCGCGTTATATGGCAAAAAACATTGTAGCCGCCGGTCTCGCCGAACGCTGCGAAATTCAGCTTGCCTATGCCATTGGAGTTCCTTTCCCCGTTTCCGTAATGGTCGACGCATTTGGAACCGCAAAGGTTCCGGAAGCAAAAATTGAGGCCGCGGCGGCAAAGGTTTTCGACCTAAGTCCTGCGGGAATCATAAAGACCCTGGATCTTCGCCGGCCAATTTACCGCAAAACAGCATCTTACGGTCATTTTGGCCGGTCAGAGTTTTCATGGGAAAAAACAGACAAGACGGAAGCCCTTAAAAAAGCATTGGGTTAAAACGCCGCACCGCAAATAGCGCATAACACCGGTCAGGAGGCGAGTGTGTTCAGGATCATCTCGGCAAGAGAGGCAATCGAATTCATCAAAGACGGCGATTGCATTGCCATAAACTCTTTTTTAGCCCTTTCCAACCCGGAAGCCCTGCATGATGCCCTGTATGAACGGTTTGCCGAAACAGGCTCTCCGAAAAACTTGAGTTTATACGGTGCGGCAAGTTTCGGCGTCTGGGACGAAAACCGCTTTGCCGACCGTTATGTAAAACTCGGCGCCGTCCGCGAGATTATTGCCAGCCATTTTAACAGCACTCCGGCCGCCAAAAAAATGATAATGGCCGGCAAGGTTGAGGCGTACTGTCTGCCGCTGGGAATATTGTCGCAGGCCATTAGGGCAGCGGCTGCAGGCAAGGACTGGGTTCTGAGCGAGGTTGGGCTCGGCACTTTCGCAGACCCGCGTGTAGACACCTGCGCCATGAACGAAATATCCAAAAAAGAACTGGTAAAAATACAGCGCATTGAAGGGAAAGATTATCTGCTTGTATATACGCCAAAAATAGATATTGCCTTTATCAAGGGAACCACCGCAGATCCAAACGGAAATATATCTTTCGAGAAGGAGTACCTTACAGTAGACGCACTGGCCATGGCGCAGGCTACAAAACGTAACGGCGGCAAGGTGATTGTGCAGGTAGATCAGGTGAGCCACGTGTTTTCACGTCCGCGAAATGTAATTGTTCCGGGAGTTTTGGTAGATATGGTGGTCGTAAGCGAAAATAAAACGGAAACAATAGCATACAACCCCGCCCTGTCCGGAGATGTTCACGTTCCGTCTACACACATGGACTATTATGTGAACAGACTGTCTACCGCTGTAATAAAAAAAGCAGATAACGGCGATATGGCCACCGATATAATATGTGAGCGGGCTGCAAAGGAACTGCGCCCCGGGCAAATCGTCAACATCGGCATTGGTATTCCGGAAACAGTGGGGAAGTACGCCTCGAAACTCGGCATATTAAAAGATGTTGCCATTACTGTTGAAGCAGGCGGCGTAGGCGGGCTTCCCGCTCCGGGCGTTACATTCGGCGCAACAATCGGCGCCGACATGATATGCGACATGGCCACCCAGTTTGACTTTTACGACGGTGGCGGCCTAGACATCTGTTTTCTGGGAGGGCTGGAAGTTGACAGGGAAGGCAATGTAAACGCCCACAAACTGGAAGGAAGTTACGCCGGAATCGGCGGTTTTGCCAATATCACCCATGCAACAAAAATTATTGTATTCTGTTTAAGTTTCAATACAAAAGGACTTATTGCGGTAAAAAAAGACGGACTTATACAAATATTACAGGAAGGCTCCGTTCCAAAATTCAAAAAAGAAATTGCGGCTATAAGTTTTTCCGGTAAAAACGCCGTTAAGCGCGGCCAAAAAGTCTTGTTTGTAACCGAACGGTGCGTATTTCAGTTAACAGAAAAGGGGTTAAGGCTGGCGGAAGTATTCCCTGGTATCGACGAAATAAAACAAATTCAACAGATGCTGGACTTTGAGGTTTAAGCTAACAGATAAGGAGCACTAATGCAGAGAATACGCTTAAAACTAACCAGACTTGAAAAGAGCTGTTCCGTATTCAGAAAGACAGTCCGCAAAGTCCGCATGGAATTTCATATTAACAGCGATATCCGGCGGGAATATGGCTTAAAGGACAGTCTTTTTTCCCTTACAGGAAATGTAATTCTTGCCGACCTTAAGCAGGCAAGAGAACTGGCGGCAAATTACAATAACAAACAAGACCCTGCCCGCCCTGAGCGCTTTATTAAAGCCGGCCAGCTTTATGCAATGGGCTTGATAGATGAAATTCTGCACTATGTAATTACACTTTACAGACAGCAGGTACAGCCCGATGCTTTTGAAACAGCCCTTGGCAGACTGGAAACAAACCTGGGCGAAAACAAAACCGGCGGCCTGCTTTTTTCCTTTTCAGAACAGTTCCCGCCCATGCAGGTTTACAACGGGGAGAAAAAAACAAGCGAGTATCTTGAAGGCAGCGAAGACGGTGAAAGCTGCCGAGCCCTTTCCCTGGAAGAAACAATGCTCCTTTCCCTGGCGAACCTGAATCCGGCATTCAGGCCGTTCAAATTCATGTTTGACGAAAAGGACCTGGCGGCAAAAACCATTTATCCCGCAGCCATCGAAGAATTAAAAAACCATTTTAGAAGCCTGCCGGTGTTCGGCCCCAACGGACAGAATCTATGGGACATGCTCCGTGCGCCGGCCCTGAACTCACCGGATTCCCTTGCCGGCCAGCTTGACTATATGCGCAGGAATTGGGGGCTTGTATTGTCAAAGTACATGTCCCGTCTGCTCCTCAGTCTGGACGTTATAAGCGAAGAAGAAAAACCGGCTTTCTTTGGGCCCGGCCCAAGTGAGGTTATGCGATACGACGGCCTCGATGAATACGAACGATTCAGTCCAGATCAGGACTGGATGCCCAAAACCGTGTTGATGGCAAAAAGCACCCTGGTTTGGCTTTTTCAGCTTTCACAAAAATACGGAAGAGAAATTACCCGCCTGGATCAAATCCCCGACGAGGAACTGGATATTCTGGCCGGCCGCGGTTTTACCGGCCTGTGGCTCATCGGCCTGTGGGAAAGGAGTGCGGCCAGCAAGACAATCAAGCAGTGGATGGGCAACCCCGAAGCGGCAGCGTCTGCTTACAGTCTTCACGATTACGACATTGCCGGCGAACTGGGCGGCTGGGGAGCGCTGACAAATCTGCGGGAACGCTGTATGCAGCGCGGTATCCGCCTTGGTTCTGATATGGTTCCCAATCACACAGGCATCGACAGCCGCTGGATCATCGAACACCCTGAGCGCTTTTTGCAGCTTCCATGGCCGCCGTTTCCGAATTACAACTACAACTGCGGCAACCTTTCCGGCCGTGATGACATCACCGTTCAAATAGAAGAACACTATTTTACCCGCAGCGATGCGGCGGTTGTATTCAAAAGAATCAACAACCACACAGGAGAGACCCGCTACATCTACCACGGAAACGACGGTACTTCTACCCCCTGGAACGATACGGCTCAGATTGATTTTCTTAACCCCGAAGCGCGGGAAGCGGTAATCAACACAATAATCGGAGTGTGCCGGCAATTTTCCATCGTACGTTTTGACGCTGCCATGACTCTGGCAAAAAGGCACATACAGCGGCTGTGGTATCCGCCGCCAGGCAGCGGCGGAGCCATCGCAAGCAGGGCCGAACATTCCATCAATACCGATGAATTTAACCGCCGCATTCCGAATGAGTTCTGGCGGGAAGTGGTAGACCGGTGCGCCGTTGAAGCGCCTAACACACTGCTTCTTGCCGAAGCCTTTTGGATGATGGAAGGCTACTTTGTCCGCACCCTGGGTATGCACCGTGTTTACAATTCCGCATTCATGAACATGCTTAAAAACGAAGAAAACGCAAAGTACCGCTCTACAATAAAAAATACTATCGAGTTTGATCCTGAAATTCTTAAACGTTTTGTAAATTTTATGAACAACCCCGACGAGGAAACAGCGGTCGCCCAGTTTGGCAAGGGCGATAAATATTTCGGCATTTGCACACTGCTTGTTACCATGCCCGGACTGCCAATGTTCGGACACGGACAAATTGAAGGACTTGAAGAAAAATACGGAATGGAGTACCGCCGCTCTTACAGGGACGAACAGAGCGACGGCTATCTTGTTGATCGCCACGAGCGTGAAATTTTTCCGCTAATGAAACGCCGCTCTCTTTTTTCGGGCAGCGCAGGATTCAGAATTTACGATCTGTATACAACCGGCGGCTCCGTGAACGAAAATGTTTTCGCCTATACCAACCGCGCCTGGATACACGGCGGCGAAGAACGGGCTCTGATTTTTTATAACAATTCGTATTATGAGACGACGGGCTGGATCAGGGTAAGTGATCCTGCAATACCGGACGGCAGCGGAGGCGTCCGCAGAGACAGCCTTAGCGAAGCCCTCTCGCTGCACGGCGAGAGTAAATATTTCACTCTTATGCGGGAGCAGCGTTCAAATCTTTGGTTTATCCGTTCTTCCAAAGATGTATCCGAGAACGGCTTTTTTGTAAGCCTTAAGGGATATGAATGCCAGGTATTCCTGGACATACATGAAGTCGAAGACGATGAACGGGGGCGTTGGGCAAGGCTTAATAACGATTTGCAGGGCAGGGGCGTCTCCGATCCGCAGACGGCAATAATGGACATATACCTTGGTGAACTTTATTACCGCTTTGCGGAGCTTTTCAGCCCGGAAATAATTAATGGGCTGCATGAATTTTTTGTAAGACCGAAAAATTCCGGACGGGAAAAACCATTTATAGAGTCCGTGAAAGATCCGGCGCAGGCTTTTTTTGAAACAGTATTCAGTTTCATTGACGGCGCCGGCGGTGCTTATGAGCCATGGATTCCAAAAGATCAAAATGGCGCCGCCGTTAAATTTATCCGGCCCAAAAAAGATGAAATACTGCATGAGTTCGAAGCAATTATTAATAGACTGATAAGAATCTCCGACTATGCTGATGAGCGCCGCAAACAGCCCAAACGGCTTATGGAAATTATTGCGGAACAAATAAAAAACAGGCCGCAGCTTTGCGCCGCCGTGCTTGGTTACAGCCTATTTACACTGCTGCGGCTTGCTATCGGTAAGGGCGCCGCCGGCCGCCATGCTGTCAGTCTTGGGTTTGATCACTGGAATCTTGAACGCAAGCTGCGTGAGCAGTACATTAAATTCGGTGCGGCTGGAGATGAAGCATGGCGGCTTGCCGAAACAGCCAGGGCGGTACTCAGCCGGACGGCGCCAATGGAAGGAACAAAGTATGCAGCAGCCGGTGCTGATTTCGACGCAGGTAAATTTGCCGCAGCAGTAATCGGGGAAAATTATCTTGAAGAGGATTTCAGGCGCATTTTGGGAATCAACATTTTTGACGATATTACCTGGTTCAACAAGGAAGGGTTCGATGATCTGCTGTTCTTCGGAAATTTATTCATCGCCGTGGAAAGCATGGATGCGATAAACACTTCCCTTTCCTGGCACGACCGCATCGGGCGCATGGAAGAAATTTATGAAGTTTTCACCGCTGCGGAAAAAAATTCCGGCTATCGCCTGGAAACATTGATCAATAATCTGATAGAATCTAACAGGGGAAAAAATGAAAATTAGCTGCAAATATTTTTTGTTGGGGGTGTATTGTCTGATGTCTTTTCCTTTATTTTCACAGCAATATCTTGAGCTTAATCTGAATAATCAGACAGTGCAAAGAAGTATCCGTTCTGTCCGGCAAAAGCCGGAACTGGAAGTATTCAGAGTAATCGAAAGGGCAGGCGGCGATAAAAATATTAAGGGCATTGTTCTTAACATTTCCGGTTTTGGCAGTACACGGGAAAATCTTTGGGAACTGAGAAACGCTCTGGAGAATTTCAAATCTAACGGCAAGAAAATATGCGCCTTTATCAGTTCCGCCGATATGGACCTTTACAGCCTTGCCTCGGTTGCGGATAAAATCGTAATGGACGACCAGGGGCTTCTGAGCATGTTTGGCTACGCCTTTGGCATGGGTTATGTGCAGCACAGTCTTGAAAAGCTGGGAATAGGCGTCAGGGAGCTGCGTTACTTTGAATATAAATCCGCAAACGAAATGTTTACAAGAGACTCCATGTCCGAGGCAGACCGCAGACAGTACGGCGAATATCTGGACGACATTTTTAACCTTACCAGAGATACATTGAAAAACGCCCGCTCGTGGACAGACGAAGAATTCGATTCAATCCTGAACCGGGGGTTTTTATATTCATCGAAAAGCGCCCTGGAACAAAACCTTGTCGATCGAGTCGGGCGGGGAGAAGCTGTTGCCGAAGCCATCAGGGAGATTGAAGGCCGCGCCGTCGAACAATTCGTATTATACGGAGATTCAGAGTCAAATTTAATGAAAACACGCAAAAACTACAGGCCGGCAAGGGCGGGAAATATTTTCAGAAGGGCGCCTGTAATTGCCATAGTTTACGCAAACGGCCAGACCGACATGGAACGGGGCATGGCAGCCCGCAGCCTCGGCCGGACAATCCGTGAACTTGCCGACAAAAAAAGAGTCAGGGCAATAGTGCTGCGGATCAATTCGCCGGGCGGAAGCGCGGATGCTGCCGACTATGTGGCCGAGGCTGTGCGTTATGCAAAACAGAAAAAGCCTGTAGTGGTTTCGATGGGGCAGCAGGCTGCGTCGGGCGGTTACTGGGCGGCCATGAATGCCAGCCACATCACCGCTTCTCCGTATACCCTTACTGGCTCCATCGGCGTAATCAGCGCATGGTTCTACGACAACGGCCTTAACAGCAGGCTTGGCTTTTCGGTGGATTCGCTGCAGCGCGGCGCTCACGCCGATTTGCTCACAGGTTTTATTCTGCCCAGACGTGATCTGAATGCGGAAGAAGAGGCGCGCTACAGAAGCCTGCTGCTGGATATTTACGGAACCTTCACCGCAAAAGTCGCTGCCGGCCGCGGCATGGAAATCGAAAGGGTTGAAGCCGTCGCCCAGGGGCGGGTATTTTCCGGCCAGGGAGCGCTCAGGGCCGGCCTTATCGACAGCATCGGCGGCCTGCCGGAAGCGATCAGCATAGCGAGGAATTTGGCGGAAATCCCTGAAAATCAGGGCGCAGCCTATAACGAATACCCCAAGCCCAAATTTTGGGATAAAATGCTCGATCGCTTTCCGGCAATAGCGGCCTTGCTGCGGTCAGGGGCCGGGCATCGTCCGGCTGCGGCGTCAATAGCGGACTTTTTCCTTCCGCAGCCGCTATTTGCCGATATTTTTTACAGGTTAGAGAGGAACGGCCGGGTTATGCCGATTTTGCCGCTGCACTTCGTAGAGCAGTACGCCGGCGGCAACTGAGACATTTAGCGAATCAATCCTGCCCAGGGAAGGAATCCCCACCATGCCGTCGCAGCGCTCCCTTAAAAGGCGGGAAATCCCCGCCCCTTCGCTGCCAAGAACCAGAACCGTCCTGCCGGTCATATTCTTTTTATATACAGGCTCTCCCCCCATGTCCGCGCCGTAAATCCAGAAGCCGGCATTTTTAAGATCCTCTGCGGCGCGGACAAGGTTCGGCGTTTCAGCCTGAGGAACCCAACTGACCGCCCCCGCCGAAGTTTTGGAAACAACGGCGGCGTGTTTGGCGCTGCGCCTGTTGCGGCTAACAACCAGGTCAACGCCGAATTGATCGCAGCTTCGAAGAATAGCGCCGTAATTATGGGGATCGGTTATCTCGTCAAGAATAAGTACCAGCACGCTGCGGCGTTCGCCCAGGGCGTTTATAAAATCTTCCAGATCGATGTCCGCGCCGGCATCATCAATATCATCAACCCCAAGGGCTATTCCCCGGTTGTCCGGTGCAAGTTTGTCCAAGTCGAAAGCACCGACACGGTCTACACGGATTTTACTGTTAACCGCAAGCGTAACTATTTCTTTGGCGCGGGGCCCGGCCTTTGCCAGCAGGAGCGGGCCATACGCCCTGCCGGATTTGATTCGTTCTTCGATTGCGTGGAAATTAGTCAGATAAATCATAAGCTCGCGCGCTCTCCGTTTTTAATACCCTTGAATTTTCTAACAAAGCCGGAAGGCCGGTAGCTGGTTTTTGCCTGGCGCAGGCCGTCATCGCCGATGTCCTGCTCACGGTTTATCCAGATAAAGAAGGCGGGCAGCGACAGGGCAAACGCCTGATTCATATATTGATAGATGCCCTTGTATTCATCTATTCCCTTTTCAAAATGAACTGCAAACATTTTCCCCCTGGCAATGCTTTCCCCCAGGCAGTAGGCAACAGGCTTCCCATCGGCGTAAAATACCGCTCCTCTTAGACACAGGGAATCAAACTGCTCCAGGGATTCCCTTGCCGCCTGGTAATCGCCGTCCCCGCCCTTATCTTGCCGCCAGTGATCCAGAATTTCAACAGCATCGGGAATAAGCGCCGCCGTCATAGGTTTTTGTTCATGCAAGGGATATGCACTTAAAAACTGATTCAATAAATTCTTTTTTTTATGATATTTTTTTCCCTTCAGTTCAGCCAAGTCTTTACGCAGATATAGATAATCGAAGTTATCACGATCTTCGGAAATCTCGATACCAAGCTTTTCAACTTCTTCCTGTACCGGCGACAATACAGATTCTGAAATATTTTTCCAGTAGTCATGCGTTTCAAAGAGGGATTCCAGCACATCATAATCCGGCGCGCCGCATGGAGTCATAAAAAATTTTTTCCCCGGCTGAGGCGCTTCGGATACAATAGGCTGTTCACCGGAGATTATAAACCATCTGCTTTGTTCATCTCTGGAAACACGGTATTTATATTTATTTCTGAAAAGGTACAAACCCGAAAAAGTAAATTCAGATACGCCATCGGGTGTTAACGAAAGCCCCGGATGCATCTCATTCCTAAAATCAAGATTAATCGGGCTGAAATCCGGATAACAGGGAACAGGCATAATCTAAACTTCAGCCTTTTCCAAATCCGCCTTTTTTGCCTGAACAGCTTTTCGCGATCCCATAAGAATTGAAATTGGCTCCAAAATTGAGATATTCTCGCAGACAATTTTAACCGTAACCATCATGGGCACGGCCACGACCATTCCGGCAAAACCCCAGATATATCCCCATATCAAAAGAGACGCTAAAACCATAAGGGGGGAAAGGCCTACATTATCCCCAATAATTTTAGGATCAAGGATATTTCCGGTAATCACATTACCCCCAAGTATAACGGCAATCACCATAATAATGGGCGCCGGTTCCGGCCAAAACTGAACCAGGGCATATAGCGATATAATGATACCGGCGACAATGCTGCCAAGGGTTGGAATAAAATTCAAAATAAATGCCAGGAGCCCCCAAATTAGCGCAAAATCAAGCCCGATCAATCGAAAAATAATAGCGAATATCAAACCATTCCCAAGAGAAATGAAAAATTTTGCCGTAAGGTACCTTGTAACCTTGTTCATTAGATCGGCGGCTATCATTCTGATACGATCCGAGCGGCTTTCAAAGGCAACTACAAGTTTTTCCTTAAAAAAACTTGCCTCCGCCAGGAAAAATGCCATAAAAAGGACTACCAAAAAGGCATTTCTAAGAAATTGGAAAAAGAAATTGGAAAAAGAGAAGGTAAATGTCCTGAGCCAGGTACGCACCCCCAGCTGGGCCCATAAATTTTCAAAAAGACTAAGGTCTTCGTTGTAGGAAAAATCAAAAATATTCGCTGTCCAGGCATAAATTTCCAGCAAACGGTTCTCGATATTAGACCGTTGGGCAATGACCGTTCTTCCGGCTGTAATAAGAACCATGCCAAAACCGTATAAACCGGTGACAATTATCAAAATAACCAAAAGAATCGATACAATTCGGGGTAAATGAAGCTTGTCCAGCCATTTTATTATCGGATACGTTATGAATGCCAGCAATAATGCTATGGTAAAGGGTAAAATTACCGGAGAAGTTATCTTCAAGACCCCCCCTGCAAGAATACTGCAGAGAAAAACCATCAAAAAGAAGGTCGCCCGGCCTGAATTAAATGTTTTAAACACATTCCTCACACCATAAATTATGACATAAACGGCCAAACAGGGCAATCTCAAAGGGCAAATTTCATGAAATTTGGGCAAAAAATGGTTCCTAAAAGATTATTGCTATATTCATAATATTTTGATAAAAATACTTGACCTTAGAGCTAAAAATCATTAGGTTTTGTATAGACTGATGATACGGTTTAGATGAGTTCTTCAACAACTGCTTTCTAATCAATCATCTATGATTATACATCTCTTGCTGTTCAGCTGCCGTGCATCAGCAGCCTCCCGGGTTTCCTCACCTCCTTTTCCCGGGGGGTTTTTTTTTGCCCAGCCCTGTTCCACAGAAATAACAATCCACTCAAAACCGGTAATCCTCGCTGGTTAGGACGAAGTCGGTGCCGGGCGTAATCCTAACGTTATTGTCTCTAAAAACAAAGATCGCCTGGAACCCATCAAGAGAATCGACGAGCGCCCTTCCCTTTTCATAACCAAGGACAAATACCGCCGTCGAAAGCGCATCCGCATCCATGGCGTTATCTGCAATTATTGTAACCGACATTAGATCATTGTCTGCCGGAAATCCCCGCTGCGGCGAAAAAATGTGATGATACCTCTCCCCCTCAGCCTCAAAATACCGTTCATAAACTCCCGATGTTACAATACCCTGCTCCCCGACAGTAACAACCCCTATGTAGGAGCCCCGGTTATCGAGCGGATCCTGAATGCCCACTTTCCAGGAACTCCTGTCCCTCTTTTTGCCGCTTGTAATAATGTCCCCGCCAAGGTCGATAATCGCCCGCTTTAGCCCCGCTTTTTTTATAATTGCCGCCGCTTCGTCTGCGGCAAAACCTTTGGCAATCGCCCCCAAATCCAGAGCCATGCCCGGTTGTTTCAAAAAAACGCTGCGTGCGCTGTAATCGAGTTCTATGTTTTGCCAGTTAACAAGGGGCAGAACCGAATCAATCTCCGTCTGCGAGGGAACGCGGGGATTGTCAGTCCCTATTCCCCAAAGGGAAACAAGCGGCCCCACCGCCGGGTCTAAGGCGCCGCCGGAAAGTCCGGCAAAATAAAGGGAGCGCTCTATTACATAAAACACATCGTCATGTACCTGCACTGGCGTTATTCCCGCGGCGGCGTTGATGCGGGCAATATCAGAGTTCGGCAGATTTACACTCATGTGGTTTTCTATTTCACGAATACGGGCGAAGACATCGCGGTAAACCTGTGCCCGTGCCTGATCAAACAGGGTTATATTACAGACAGTCCCCAGCACAAATTCCGCGCGGGAAGGCTCATCGCGAATACAGCCTGTCAGCGCCAGCACAAAGACGGCACAACACCGGAAAACATGGCGATTTAACATGGGAATTACATTTTATACGAGATTTTTCCAAAACTATAGTAGCAGCAAAAATGTATGCCTAAAGCAGGTTTCACAAGCCGAAACGTTCGCTTAGTTCCTTCAAATGGCTGCCTATAAAAAGTGCTCCATAACTGGTCAGTACAATTCCAATGGTAATGCCCATCGGCAGCATGAAAGACTTTCCGGCTTCGCCGGCTATATTGTTGAACTCCAGGCCAAAGAAAGCGGTTACAAGCGACACCAGAATAACAAAGCCGGTAATAATCCAGCCCCTTGTGGTAAGGCCGCCGGGGATTTCGAACGTTTCTTCCGCTTCCTGCAGTTCTCCCAGGGCGGCAATTCTGGCCATTATGGAATCTTCCAGTCCCGGCGAAGGGGGCAGAAAATCCTCTCTAAGAATGTTTCTGCATAAATAAAAGCGATTGATTTCCCGGGCGCAGTTTTGGCAGAACAATGTATGCAGCGCCACCTGAATATGCAGCAGCAACGGGATCGATTCCTCGCCGGAATATTCATATACAGTATCAAGAATTTTTGAACACTTCATTTTAACTCCTATGACAGTCCTCAAACTCCAGTTTTTCTCTTAACATCTTCTTTGCCCTGAATACATGAGATTTAATTGTGTTCACCGGTATGCCGGTAATCACTTCAATCTCCTGGTATGACAGGTCATAAAAGAAAAACATATCCACACAAATCCTGTACCGCTCCGGAAGGTCTTTTAACGCGCTGCGGACAGCTTCCCTCGCAGTTTTACGAAGCAGCACCTTTTCCGGAGTATCCTCTCCGTCTAGTGTTCTCTCGTCTTCTTCCGCAAGGCTGCGGTATTCCTTCCTTCTGGTTACTTCATTTATCGCCGCATTATAGGCGATCCTGTATAACCATGTTGAAAACCTGCTCCTCCCCTCAAAGCGGGAAAGGTTTTTGTATACCTTTAAGAACACCTCCTGAACAAAATCAGAAGCATCTTCCTGATTACGGAAAAAGCTCAACCCCATTCCGTAAACTGCCCGCTCATGCCTTCTAACCAGCAGCCGGAACAGATCCTTCCGTCCAGCGGCAATCTGGTTGATGATAAACTGGTCGTCGAGGCCGGAAGTGTTTTCCCTGTCTTTATCTCCTGTCGGAGATCCATCAACCATTTGGCTTGTCGCCGCGCTTTATTATGTAATACGCAAGAAGACCAGCGCCTGTCGACAGCGGGATTAAACCACCAAACAGACCATAGGATTTTCCCTCAATTACCGCCAGCAGCACGGTTACAGTAACCCCAACGACGCTTAACAACAATCCGGCAAGCAGGCTGAACGAAAGAAGGGAAAAATCCGGACGGCTGTAATGCCCGGATTTAATAATCAGGGTTCTTCGCCGGTGATCCCAAAGCAAGTAGAAAAAAATAACGACCGAGCCCATCACTATCCCGACAATGGGAATAATAGCGATGATAACCTGTGCAGCGGAAGAAGACATATTCTCCATAAAAACCGGCTCCTTTGCCCAAAACGAATGTGTTTTCTTTCACCCTACCCTATTTTTCTAGCTTCGTCCATGTTTTGACAAGAAATCAGCGATATGGTTGCAGCGGCCTCTCAGTCTATTATCATTAAATCGTTAAAATAAAGGGTTGATATTTTCCCCAGGCGCAAAATTGCATTGTACCGCCTTAATATTTCGGCTTTAGCCGCATCTTCGTCCAAAACACTGAGTCTTTCGGCGGCAAGAGATGAAAAATAATCGCTTGCTATTGCCCGAAAATCGCCGATTTTAGCGGCCAATTCTTCGGTAAATGCCCGGTCGTCCGGAGGATACGGGAAAGCGATAGACAGGATCAAGGTAGAGGAATTAACTAAAGGAATTCTAAGGCGCCCGATTCCGGCAAAAATTCCGGCGCCGTCATATACTAATGCATCTCCGCTCTCCTGCCTGTCAAAAGCTTTCGTACTTCCAAACCTTAATACAGGGCCGGAGCCGGACGGACGGGCAAAAGCGTAGACAGTTCCCACAACCAGGATAACAAGTAAAACGAGAATGATCAAAATCATCACCCTGAACACATTCAATTGCCCCCGGAAAGAAAAGGTTGATACTCGTTTTAGTTTAAACATAATTTAACATCAGTATATATCATTATTGTAAACCGGGGCAGATACTTATCAACCCAGCAATTTTGCGGCTTTTTCCATATTCTTCATTACCGGCACCGAAAAGGGACAGCGATCTTCACAGCTTCCGCAGTTAACACAGTCCGAAGCATGCCGTTCCAGGGTTCGGTAATTATCTGTAACGCTTGCGGGAATGTTCGCCGCATCCAACAGGGCAATGTCCAGATACTTGTGAACGCCTGCAATATTTATTTCAGAAGGACAGGGAAGACAGTGGTTACAATATACACAGCTCCCCCTAAAATCGCCCTGATAATCAGAAAGAACAGAGCTGTAATCCTTTTCTGCATCGCTTTTTTCAAAATAAGCCGCCGCTTCCTGTACTTCTTCCTGTGAGGCGCAGCCAATGAGCGCACTTACCACCGCAGGCCTGGTCAGTGCGTAATGTATGCACTGGGCCACGGTCAAGGGTTTGGAAAAAGGAGTTTGTTTCGCAGATAAGAGTTTACCCGCTCCCAGCGTTTTCATTACCGTTATGGCTATTCCTTTTTGTTCGCATAGCTGGTAAAGGGCAGCCCTGTCACGATCCAGTTTTTTCTCAAAATCCAGAGCTTTATCCATATAATCGATAACATAGGTATCTGCCGATGCCATATCGAATGCGGGGTTGATGCTGAACATGAGCAAATCGATAACGCCGGCCTCTACTACCCGCCTGGCGGTAATTGGATTGTGCGAACTGGCGCCGATCGCCCGGATACGACCCTGTTGTTTAAGATCCTGGGCATAACTGAGAATTTCAGTCTCGAAGACATCGGAAAAATCCTGCTCCGTATCAATAAAAAATAACATTCCAAGATCTATATAGTCAGTATTAAGACAGCGAAACAAATTTTCGAAGTATTTTTTAACAGTGGGTAAATCCCGGCTGCGGTCAAACTGCTCATCAATGTCTGTTGAGCAGATATGCCCCTGGATCAGCACTTTATCCCGCCGTCCGCCCAGCGCCCGCCCGATATTTTTACGCACTTCTTCCCCTGCCATAAAAACATCGATAATGTTGAAATCCCGATCCAGGGCGGCGTTGATCACCGTATCTACAGTTTTATATGGCTTGCCCTCAAGATGTTCGGCGCCAAGACCTATGACGCTGGCGGACATGCCGGTTTTACCGATGGGACGATACTGCACAATTTCACCTCACAAATCAAAGCTTATATGATTGTCAAACATCAAGATTTGAAACCAGCAGCGCATTTTCTTCTATGAATGCCCTGCGCGGCCCAACAACTTCGCCCATCAATGTTGTAAAAATTCTTTCCGCCTCCACGCCGTCATCAAGATGCACCTGTATAATATTTCGCTTGGCGGGATCCATTGTGGTGTCGCATAACTGATCGGGGTTCATTTCGCCAAGGCCCTTGTAGCGCTGAACGGAAACTTTTTCAACATCTTTGCCGGATTCAGAAAGAATGCGGTCCTTTTCGGCGTCATCGTAGGCATAGAATGATTTTTTATCGTAACTGATTTTATAAAGCGGAGGCATGGCAATAAAAATATGTCCCCGCTCAACAAGCTCGGTCATGTAACGGTAGAAGAAGGTAAGAAGCAACGTACGGATATGCGAGCCGTCTACATCGGCATCTGCCATTATGATAACTTTGTGATAGCGTATTTTTGAAACATCAAATTCATTGCCGCAGCCGGCGCCCAAGCTGGCGATGATGGGCTGGAGTTTATCGTTGGTTATAACCTTCTCGATGCGCTGCTTTTCTACATTCAGCATCTTTCCCCAGAGCGGAAGTATCGCCTGAAAACGGCGGTCGCGGCCGCCTTTCGCTGAACCGCCGGCGGAGTCGCCCTCAACGATAAAAAGTTCACACTTTGCCGGGTCTTTTTCGGAACAGTCGGCAAGTTTGCCCGGTAGGCCGGCGCTGTCCATTGCATTTTTACGGCGGGTCGCGTCCCTTGCCTGGCGCGCGGCAATGCGGGCCCTTGCGGCCAGAACGGATTTTTCCAGAATATTGTTGATAACTTCCGGATGTTTATCAAAAAAAAGCTCCAACTGCTCATTTACGAAAGTTTCAACAATGCCTTTTACCTCGGAATTGCCGAGTTTTCCCTTCGTCTGTCCCTCGAACTGCGGATTTGGCACCTTAACTGAAAGCACCGCTGTCAGCCCTTCCCGCACATCATCGCCGGAAAGGCTTTCATCCAGCTTTTTGGAGTGCTTGGACTTTTTAAGAAACTCGTTCAACGTGCGGGTAAGGGCGGACTTAAAACCCACAAGGTGAGTGCCCCCTTCGCGGGTATTAATGTCATTCACAAACGAAAACATTATCTCGTTATAGCCGTCGTTATACTGGATAGCGCACTCCACATCGACATTGCCGCCCATTCCATCGTCGCGGATACCATCAATAAAAACCGGCTCCTTGTGAAGAACGGATTTGTTCTCGTTCAGATACTCAACAAAACTTTTAAGCCCGCCTTCAAACTTAAACTCGCTAACCTTGGGGGTGGAGAGCCTTTCATCCCTAATCGTGATTCTGAGGCCCTTATTCAAAAATGCAAGCTCCCTAAGCCGGTTGGACAGGGCATCAAAATTGCATGTTGTGGTCTCGAAAACCGAAGCATCGGCTTTCCAGCGGACGACAGTCCCGCGGCGCTCGGCGGTGTATGCATAGGGAAGGCCGGTTGTACCGATTTCGCCGGCAGGTTTTTCGGGAACGCCAGTTTTGTAGCGTTGTGTATAGACCTTTCCATCGATATTGACAAAAACCTCACACCACTCAGAAAGGGCGTTTACCACCGAAACGCCGACGCCGTGGAGGCCGCCGGAGACCTTGTAGGACTTTTTATCGAATTTTCCGCCTGCGTGGAGCCTTGTCATAACAAGCTCCAGGGCGCTTACATGCTCGGTCGGGTGGATATCCACCGGAATACCCCGGCCATTGTCCTCCACCCGGACTATATCGCTTTCCTCCAGGACAACCAGGATATCATTACAAAAACCCTTGCCGGTGGCAGGATCAATAGCCATAGCCTCGTCAACAGAGTTATCAACGGCCTCAAAAACCAAATGATGCAAACCGTCGATGCCCGTGGTACCAATATACATGCCCGGTCGCTTACGTACAGCCTCCAGACCCTTCAAAACCGTAATATTTTGTGCTGAATAATTAGAACTCATATCTAAGCGTAACAAAAACACAAAAAAAAGTACAGGATTCGATTTTTTTCTCTTGCGTAATTATGAAAATGTACCTTATAATCATTTTCTGACTCTAATTGTCTAAACACGCAGAAAGCCAGTGTTTGTATAACCTGTGGATTAAATCCGGATAAACCGGGGATTAAACTTTTAACCTGCCAGGAGGATAGGGACAGCGTTGCCTTTGTTTGTTTATTTTGCGTTAATTCTTTATTGGATAACAAATTAGCGAAAATTATACTATTCAAACATTAAGAGGAGAGTACAAATTTTTTTTGAAGATATAGATTAGAAGTATTTACTTATGATATTATCCTTGTGGATAATGTGTTAATAATCGATACTGAAAGGCTTGTTGATGGCAAATTTGGATCTTAAGGGGTTCTGGAATGAGTCCCTTGTCCAGCTGCGGACTGACCTGGGGGAGGAGGAGTTCAGCGGATGGTTTACAGACTTAAAATATCTAAAAGAAGGGGAGAACTGTGTCATAATCGGGGCTCCTTCCTCGTTTCACCGTGACAGGGTAAAATCACGCTATCAAAATACGATAAAGGCCAGTCTGAAAAAGGCGGCTGGCGGCCGGGATATAGACCTTAAATTCGAGATTTTATCCGAAAAGGCCGGAAAGGACGCCGGCGATAAACAGCAAATACCGGTTCAAGACAGCGGCAACAGGGAAAAAGAAGAAATAAATTCAAAAATATCAGCCGCAGCATCGCCGGAAGCACCAAAAAAGGAAAAAAAGAGCAAACATCTCCAAATGCGGGACGATTTTATCTTTGACAGATATATTATCGGGGAGAATAACAGTTTTGCCGCCAATGCCGCCATTGCGATAAGCAGGAATCCCGGCAAGGCATATAATCCGTTTCTTATCTATGGCGGCGTCGGCCTGGGAAAAACACATTTAATGCAGGCAATTGGTAACTATGTATATGAAAATTCAGATAACAAGGTTATATATACAACTTCAGAAAATTTTTTAAATGAATATGTTCAGGCCATTCAGGACGGTAAAATGAATGCTTTTAAAAATAAATTCAGATATACTGATGTACTTTTAATCGACGATATTCAGTTTTTTCAGGATAAGCCAGGAGTTCAGGAAGAGCTTTTTCATACTTTTAACGAATTGCTCAATAATAAAAAGCAGCTTGTTTTTACCTGCGACCGGCCGCCCTCTGAACTTAAAAAGTTTTCCGAAAGGCTTATTACCCGTTTTGAACAAAGCCTTAAGGTCGATTTACAGCCTCCGCGTTATGAAGTTCGTTGTGCCATTTTAAGGACCACTGCCGAAAGCCGCGGAGCTGCCATTCCGGACGAAGTAATTGATTTAGTAAGTAAAAATATTTCTTCCAATGTGCGTGATTTAATATCTGCCCTGAACACACTTATTGCCTACACTGAATTGATGGGTAAACCCATTACTTTGGAAGTAGCCCAGCAAAGGTTAAGAGATACTTTTAATGCGCCAAGGCAGGCCAATCTCTCATTGGATAATATTATCCGTGTTGTTGCTGAATACTTTAGTCTTACTCCTAATGATCTAAAGGGAAAAAAACGATCTCAAAATATTGTAAATCCCCGGCAGCTCGCCATGTATATAGGTAGGGAGATGACAGATTATTCAACAACGGAACTTGGTCAGGAATTTGGGGGCCGTGATCACACAACAGTTATGTATTCAATAGAAAAAATTAAAGGGAAAATTCTAACCGATCCAACATTGGATTCAACTATAGAAAGCTTAAAACGTTCTATAAAGGAATTTAGTTCAAAATGAATAAATTGTTAAAAAACGGTGAATAAAATATGAATATTTTTAAATATTGTGAAAAATCTGTAAAAAGTACATACTTATCCATGGGTTGTGAATATTATAAATTAAGGATATGTAAGAAATTAAGCGGCTTTTCCACATTTACTGCCGCTTATTATTATTACTATTATATATATAAATTAATAAATTAATAGGAGTTGTTAATATGAAATTTATATGTGATAAATCAGTAATTCTCAAAGAAATCTCAATTGCAAGGGAAATTATTTCCTCCAAAAATGTTGTTTCAATATTGTCCAACATATATATTGAAGCGGCTAAAGATAGTCTTATTATTAAATCGACAGATATGAAGGTTAATTTTGAAACCGTGGTTCCTGTTACGGTTATTGAACCCGGTTCAACAACCGTTTTTGGAGATATATTTCTTGGAATAATAAGTTCTTTTCCCTATGATGAAATTGAAATTTATCAAGACGGAATAAATATAATTGTTAAACCTACAACACATAAAAAACCGGAATATAAAATAAAAAGTATTGCTTCAGATAAATTTCCGGTATTTCCGGTATCAAATTCCTTATTTTTTGATATGTCTATTAAAGATTTTAAGGAAATGATACAACAAACCGTATTTGCAATTTCTGACGATGAAACAAAATATTTTATGAACGGAGTTTATTTGGAAAAAATTGATAATAAAATTAATATGATAGCAACCGATGGAAGACGTTTAGCATACATCAGTAAGGAAATAAAAAAAGATATTAATGATTTTTCCGGTATCATAATTCCTCCAAAAATTCTAAATACAATTATTAAGCGCTCCGGCGATGAAGGGCTTGTAAATATTTCTATTAATGACAAAATGATATTCATAAATTTCGCATCATATAAATTTTCTTCTACACTCATAGAAGGAACATTTCCCAATTATAAAAAAGTTATTCCCGAAGATCAGCCTTTTTCCCTTTCTTTCAAGCGCGATGAAATGCTGAATGCCTTACACCGTGTTGCACAGATGGTTGAGCAAAAAACGTATAGAATTTATCTTGGAATATCTCCCGGGAAAATTAATATTTACTCGGAAGAAGGAGAAAAAGGGACGGCCGATGATGAAATTCCGTGTAAATACGACGGGGAAGAATATAATATTGCCTTTAACTACAGATATATTGAGGAACCCTTAAAATCAATGAGGGAAGAAGAGGTTAGTATCCGTTTTACCGGAGAGGCAAAAAAGGCCATAACAATGGAGCCACTGCCGGCCAAGGACTTTTTTCATATTGTAATGCCGATGCAGTTTTAGAAATTTCAGGTAATCAGAGAAAATCATGTTCATTTCTTCCCTGCACACCGTATTTTTCCGTAATCTTGCAGATGCGGATGTTTCGACAAATTCAAAAGATGTTTTTTTAGTCGGTAAAAACGGGCAGGGAAAAACAAATTTTCTTGAGGCGCTTTATTTTTGCGCTTATGCTTCATCTTTCAGAGGGGTCAGAGACGGTGAATTGGCGCGTAACGGTGAAAAGGATTTTTCCGCGTCAATTAAAACAGCAGGCGCGGCCGGCGGCGAAGTTCAGATAAAATTTGAAAAAGGAAAAAAAAATATTTTTATTGACGGCAAGAAAGCAGAGGACAGAAAAGATCTTTTACAAGCCGTTCCCTGCATTGTTTTCTGTCATGAAGACATGGAGTTTATATCGGGCAGTCCGGAGCGGCGGCGCTGGTTTTTTGATCAGGTTTTAAGTCTTTATGATCCGGTTTATCTGGACGATTTACGCAGATACCGGCGGGTATTAAAAACGCGGAATTCATTACTAAGGGACTGTGTTTCACGCAGATTTGCCGGAAATTCGGATGCTGTCTTAGACGCCCTGGATCCGCAGCTTGTAAATTACGGAGTAAATCTTATGGAAAAACGGGAAACGGCGGCTCACCTGTTTTCTGATGTTTTTGGGCGTCTTTACAGGGAAGTCTGCGGCATTTCCGGCATTACCGTGCGGTACATTCCCTCGTGGAAAGAAGCCGCTATGGAGAATGTTTTTTCTGTTTTAAGGGAACGGCGAGCCGCCGACATGGCTTCAGGTGTTTCTATGTCCGGTCCGCATCGAGATCGTTATGTAATTTCCCTTAATGGCACTGAGTTTACCGGAAAAGCCTCGACCGGTCAGCGGCGGCTCCTGGCCCTGCTGCTTCGTGTCGCTCAGTTCCGCCGCTTTTCGGAAGCAACCGGGAAAAAACCGGTTTTACTGCTGGACGATGTACTGCTTGAAATGGACGGTGAAAAGCGGCGGAGATTTCTCTCAGTTTTGCCGGGCTATGAACAGGCTTTTTATACATTTCTCCCCGAGGAGCCGTACGAAAATTATCGCAATACCAATACCCTGGTGTATTATGTAAATGACGGGCAGTTTTCACAGTGAGCTTGGCATTTCCACCGTCTGATGCTACGCTTTTCAGATGAAGCAGGCCGGTGAGGTACTTTCAGTTATTTTTGACGAAAGACTGATGAAAAAAGCCCGGGGTTATTCCAGGTTTTTCGATTTTTGGACAGAGGCTGTTAAAAATAACGGAATCGCCGCCGCCGCAGATCACTCCAGAATAAAAGAACTGGACAGAGGCATCATGATAATTGAAGCAGACCACCCTGGATGGAAGCAAATTCTACAAACCAAACAGGGCATGCTGCTAAACGATTTTCGCCGCCGGTTTCCGGAATTGGAAATTTCCGGAATTTCCCTGATGCTGGGCTATGGCAATTCTGAATAAAGTGAGAAAACTTTTTTTATTCTGCCTGTTAATAATTACGCATAACGGTTTTACACAAAGCGTTTTTTATTATGATCTTAAAAAAGACCTGATTATCGGCTCCGCCGCGCTGGGTCTGTCGGTATCATCATTTTTTATCAACAATTCTGCAAACAATGCTTCCATAGATGCGGTTCTGCACAGGGAAAATGTTAATATTTTTGATCGCGGCTTAATGTACGAATACAACAGGCCATTGAGTATTGCCGGTGATGTTGCCGTTTACGGAGCGGTTGCATTGCCTCTGTTATCCCTGGCCGGAAATTACAGGGACATAGACGCCTGGGCAGTTTACGGCATCATGTATGCCGAATCTGTTCTGTTTTTATTCGGGATCACCGAAATTGTTAAAAATTCATATCCCAGGTACAGGCCTTACAATTATTTTGGCGACATTCCGGCCGGACAGGAAAGTGAGTATTACAAGAGTTTGGCTTCCAGGCATTCCGCATTTGCCTTTAATTCCGCCGGATTTCTTACGTTTACCTTTTTCTCTGAATACCCCGATTCTTCCTGGAAAATTCCCTTGTGTGCTGCGGCTTATTCTCTGGCAGCAGCAATCAGCGCAAGCCGTATTTTTTCCGGCAATCATTTTATAAGCGATGTTCTGACCGGAGCAATTATCGGCTCGGCAACAGGCTATCTTATCCCCTGGCTGCATATTCGTAAAAAAAACGATAATATTACACTCACCCCCCTGCCTAATGGTTTTTTGGTAAAGGTAAATCTGCCAAATTAATAATCAGCGCGTATCCGGTACTCCGCCCCCTTCATTTTTCTGGTAAAAAAGTGTATACTGGGACAGGCAAAATAATATAACAAGAAGGAAACACATCAGTGGCTGATACTAAAGATACGCCTGTTCCCGCGGGAAAAATAATTCCGGTAGCAATAGAAGATGAAGTAAAAACTGACTATCTAAATTATGCAATGTCGGTCATTGTAAGCAGGGCGCTTCCTGATGTACGGGACGGCCTAAAGCCTGTACACCGCCGGCTATTGTACGCAATGGACAGCCTTGGTTTAAGGCCGAATGCAGGGACAAAAAAAAGCGCCCTAATTGTCGGCGAAACCATGGGTAAGTACCACCCCCATGGCGACATGTCAATTTACGATGCTCTAGTGCGCATGGCCCAGGATTTTTCGCTCCGCTACCCATTGATAAAGGGGCAGGGAAATTTCGGCTCAATCGACGACGATCCGCCGGCGGCCATGCGCTACACGGAAGCGAAAATCTCCAAAATCGGCGACGAAATGCTCCAGGATCTCCAAAAAGAGACCGTGGATTTTGTCCCCAATTATGACGATTCCTTTAAGGAACCGTCGGTTTTGCCGTCGGCCATTCCCAATCTGCTGATAAACGGCTCCAGCGGGATTGCGGTCGGTATGACCACCAACATGGCGCCCCATAACTTGATTGAAATCTGCGATGCAATCTGCGCCCTTATTGATAACCCAGAAATACCTAACGAGGAGTTGATGCAGCTTGTACAGGGCCCGGATTTCCCCACCGGAGGGGTAATTTTTGGCCGCCGCGGAATTCGAGAGGCCTATAAGACCGGCCGGGGCAAGCTGTTAGTCAGGGGAAAATTCGATATTGAAACATCAAAGGGCGGAAAAGAAAAAATTGTCTTTACGGAAATTCCTTACAATGTGAACAAGGCCATGCTGCTGGAAAAAATCGGCCAGTTAATGCGGGACAAGGTAATCGACAGCATCGCGAATGCAAACGACGAATCAGACCGCGACGGCATCAGAATTGTGATAGAGCTGAAAAAGGGCGCCATTGTAAAAGTTGTCTTGAATCAGCTTTTTTCCAATACGCAGCTTCAATCTTCCTTTGGAATTATCAACTTGGCGCTGGTCGGCGGCAGGCCTCAGTTACTCACGCTTAAAGAGCTTGTCTATCATTTTGTAGAGCACCGTGTAGAAGTTATAACACGCCGGACGCGCTATGAATTACGCAAGGCCGAGGAACGCGCACATATTCTGGAAGGGCTGGTTATTGCCCTTGAAAATATTGACGAAGTAGTCGCTATTATAAAGGCAAGCCGCGATGTTGCAACGGCGCGGCTGAAATTGCAGGAGCGCTTCCAGCTTTCCGAGGCGCAGTCCGAGGCAATCGTCGAAATGCGCCTTGGCCGCCTTACTTCGCTGGAAATTGAAAAAATCCAGCAGGAGCTGAAAGAACTGAAAGTTCAGATCGCTTACTTAAAATCCCTGCTGGCAGACGAAAAAAAACTGCGCGGCGTTATCAAAGATGAAACAAAAACGATTGCCGAAAAATACGGAGAAGAGCGACGCACCGAGATAGTTAAGGGCGAAGTGGAAAATATCAATATTGAGGATCTTATAAGAAAAGAAGAGATGATGATTCTCATCTCTAACTTAGGTTATGTGAAACGGGTTCCGGTTTCCGCATACAAAAATCAAGGACGTGGAGGTAAGGGAATGCAGAGCGCAAAACTTTCAGAAGACGATTATGTGGGGCAAATTTTTGTTGCTTCAACTCACGAGTACATTATGTTTATTACCAGCGCAGGTAAGGCATACTGGATGAAGGTACACGAACTGCCGGAGGGCAGCCGTACAAGCAAGGGTTCGCATATAAAGAGCCTGCTTACGGTTTCGCCGAACGAGGATATTACGGCGATAGTATCGCTCAAGGATTTCAGCGACAGCGAGTTCCTTTTTATGGGGACTGCCCGCGGCGTTGTAAAAAAGGTAAAAACCCGCGAATTCGTCAATGCAAAAACAAGGGGCGTTATTGCTATTAACCTTGATGAAGGCGACAAACTGGTAAGTGCCCTTTTAACCCAGGGCAAGGACGATATTGTTCTTATTTCCCGCAGGGGGCAGGCCCTTAGAACCAGCGAAGACAAGGTTCGTGCGATGGGGCGATCCTCACGGGGAATCAGCGGCATAAAACTTACTGCCGGCGATGAGCTTACAGGCGTATTGCGGGTTGATGACGGTAAAGGCCGCCCGCCGGAAAAAGTCGAAAAAATGCTGATAATTTCCGAATTTGGCTATGGAAAGCGGGTTGAATTCAGCGAATTTTCATCGCATGGGCGCGGCACCGGGGGCCAGAGGATTTATACGGTTACGGAAAAAACCGGAGAGATTGTAGGCTGTGTCAGCGTGCTGGAAAACGAGGACATAATGTGTATCACAAGCCAGGGAAAATCGATTAAACTCAAGGTTAAAGAAATCCGTGTGATGGGACGCGCTGCCCAGGGGGTGCGTATCCTGAGTATTGATAAGCCGGATTTTGTAATCGGACTAGACAGAATCGTAAAGGAAGACGAGGCTGTTGCAGAGTAGAGAGAGGATCAACATGAAGAAGAATATATGTATCCTGGTTGTGCTTGTCGCCGTGTGTCTTGTTGGATGTAAAAGCACTCCAAAATTTTCTGATGTTTCAGGGAAGGAATGGAAGCTGACGGATGTCCTGTTAAACGGCGACAGCATCAATTTTGACCGGAATGTATTGATAGCTGAAGGGTTCGGCGATATTTTTACCCTGACCTTTGAAACGGACAGACTCGGCGGTGTTGGTGCGCCAAACCGCTATTCTGCTCCCTACACCCTTGGAAGAAACCAGGCAATAAGTGTAAGAGCGGCTGTTGTTACAATGATGGCCCCATTGTCGCATCCGGAAAAACTTAAAGAGCATGATTATTTCGCTTATATTCAAAACACCCACAAATGGGATTTGGTTAAAGGCAGCCTGGAGCTTTCATCAAAGGGCGAAGGCGGCGCTGATGTAACCATGCTTTTTGTTTTGGACTAACCGGGGAAAAAAGGCGAGAACATATCCCATACATAGTGTCCCTTAATCGCCGTTGACGGCGCTACGTTTTCCGATGAGTGGCATCGTAAAAGAAAAAATTTTTAAATAATCCAAGTTTTTTCTCTGATGAGAAAAAACTTGACAGATGGCTAAAAATACGATATAATTAAAAAATGGTAAAGCGAAATGAATATTTGGCTTATTTGGCAGCCTGGCGGGAAAAGCAGGTAATTAAGGTCATATCTGGCGTAAGGAGATGCGGAAAATCAACTCTATTACTGCAATACATAGATTGGCTTAAAGGCAACGGTGTAGGTGAAGATCAAATAATCTCAATAAACCTGGAAGATCCTGAATTTGAAACACTGCTAAATCATCAGATGCTCTATTCTTACATTCAAAAAAGACTTTGTAAAAATAGATATACCTATATCTTTGTTGACGAAGTGCAACAGTGCGTTGGCTTTGAGAAAGCAATAGACGGGCTGTTTATTAAAGAAAATGTTGATGTATATATTACTGGTTCTAATGCCTATATGCTGTCTGGAGAACTGGCCACACTGTTATCTGGCAGGTATGTGGAAATAAATATGCTGCCGTTGTCCTTTGCTGAGTATCTGGCTTTTACCAACACAAACACGCAGAAAAAATCTACTGACCTTAGAGCGGCTTTCAATGAGTATCTGCGTTATGGTTCCTTTCCCTATAATGCGGCTCTGGGTACCAATCCGGGAATGATAAAAACATATATTGATGGAATCTACAATACAATTTTATTGAAAGATGTGGCAAAACGCACAGACACCACTGATATTGCCCTGTTGGAGAGTATTATAAAATTCTTAAGTCATTCTGTGGGGAGTCCTATTTCTATAAAAAGAATTAGCGATACCATTAATTCATCAGGAAGGAAAATTTCAGTTAATACTGTTGATGCCTATTTACGAAATCTAACGGACAGTTTTATTTTCTACCATGCCGGACGTTATGATATAAAGGGAAAGCAGTATTTAAAAACTTTGGGCAAGTACTATATAGTTGATACGGGCATTAGAAATATGCTTCTGGAAACATCATCACCAGATATGGGACATCAGCTTGAAAACATCGTGTATTTGGAACTGCGCCGACGGTTCCGTTGTGTCTTTGTAGGTAAGGTGGCCTATAAGGAAGTTGATTTTGTCGCTGTTGGGGCGAAAGGGTTGGACAATGATTCTGACGGGATTAATTATTATCAGGTAGCAGCATCGGTATTGGATCCGGATACTCTGGCACGGGAACTGTCAAGTCTGACTGGAATTAAGGATAATCACCCAAAATATTTATTAACCCTGGATGATATTCCATCCAGGGCAAACCACAACGGGATAATCCAGCTTTATTTAATTGACTGGCTGGTGAATGGTAATAAGTGAATTTGTTGGTATCAATCGTCTGCCGCAAGCGCGTTTTCGACAGCCTTTAAGATAGCCTTGCTGCTTCCTGTAGCGCCGCTTACAACATCGACATTCAGGCTTTGGGCTTCGATTATTTGGGGGACAATGGCCTCGGCCTTTTTTCCCCTGCCGTTAAAGTGTTGAATAATCTGTATCGAAGAAATGGCTCCGTCCTGCATCGTAACATCAAGCGTTACCCTTACAACATGCACCTTTGATTTACCACGATAGATGCCATCAGCGATATTACTTAAATCGGGCGAGTTAACGGCGATATTTTTTAAGTTTGTACAGGATACGGCCAGTACAAGGCCGGCAAATAATAAGATTTTATAACGCATTTCAGATACTCCTTACACTGTTGGCGTGTAATTTGATAATTCAGTATAATAAATATTGTAATGTCTATTGAACAGGTACGCAAATATTTAAGCCGCTGGAACAGGGAAAAAGATATTATCGAGATGGGCATCTCTACCGCTACTGTGGAACTTGCCGCTGCCGCACTTGGGGTAATTCCGGCAAGAATCGCAAAGAGCATCTCTCTTAGAAACGGCGCCAACAGCGGCGCCAATGGCGCAATGATGGTTGTTACAGCCGGCGACAACAGGCTGGACAATAAGAAATTTCGCACTCATTTCGGGTTTAAGCCGAAAATGCTAAGCCCCAATGAAGCCCTGGAATATACCGGCCATGCCATTGGCGGCGTTTGCCCTTTCGCCCTTCCAGAGGGAGTAGATGTTTATCTGGACAATTCAATGAAACGCTTCGAGACAATTTTTCCAGCCTGCGGCAGTGGCAATTCGGCAATAGAGCTTACCATGGCAGAGCTGGAAGAGTACTCCCAATGCAAGGGCTGGGTAGATGTCTGTGTGGATCAAAATCCCGGTTGAAACATTCACATTTTCCTGGTTGAAATACTTACAAATTCCCGGTTGAAACCTTTACATTTTCCCGGTTGTGTAATACACTTAAAACAGGAATATTTATGGCTTCTTACCTAAAACGCTTTGCCGACACTACTTTAAAAGACCGGCTCCGTCTTTCCGGAGCGGTCCTGATACAGGGTGCAAAGGGCTGCGGAAAAACAGAAACGGCGCTACAGGCTGCAAAAAGCAGTATACGGCTCGATGTAGACGAAGATATATCCATGCGTATGGAAATGAATCCCAGGTCTGTTCTGGAAGGGCCGGTTCCCCGCCTTATTGATGAATGGCAGGAGCATCCCCAAATATGGAACTATGTCCGGCGTGAGGTTGATGACAGAAAGAAGAAAGGCCAGTTTATACTTACCGGTTCTGCAAATCCGGAAGAACGTGCCCGCCTTCATTCAGGTGCGGGACGCTTCTCTATCATTAAAATGAGGCCAATGTCGCTTTTCGAAAGAGGCTGGTCTACCGGGGAAGTAAGTCTGTCGAATGTGATGAAAGGCCGCCCTGTTAAATCTGAGCCGGCACAGTTTGATTTAAAAACATTAGCTGAAAGACTCACCATTGGGGGCTGGCCAAGTCTATTGAATTCCAACAGCCGTGAGGCTTTACGTTTTATGCAGGATTATGCCGCATTAATAGCAGAGGTTGATATCAACAGAGTTTCCGGAAAAAAAAGAGAGCCGCAAAAAGTTATGAGGCTTTTGCAATCACTGTCCAGAAATATTTCTACAGAGGCGTCTTTATCTTCCCTCTCAAAAGATACCGGCATATCAACAGACGAAACAATCGCTGAGTATTTGGATATTCTTGAACGGTTAATGGTAGTGGAACAGCTCCCTGCCTGGAATACACATATCCGATCCGCAGACACGCTACGTAAAGCGCCCAAGCGTCATTTTGTTGATCCTTCCTTCGCTATCGGGACACTGGCTCTTTCCACGGACAAGCTGCTTTCGGATTTAAATTATTTCGGCTTTTTATTTGAATCACTAGTAATTCGCGACTTAAGAATATATGCGGATTTGCATGACGGAAAAATCTATCACTATAGGGATTCCCGCAACATGGAAATTGATGCAATAGTTGAGTACCCGGATAATACCTGGGCGGCTTTTGAAGTAAAAATGGGATTCAGCGCCCAGGATGAAGCCGCCGCAAACCTTCTTCGCTTTACCGACAAAATTGACCAGAAAAAAATGGGGAAACCCGCAGCGCTGACGGTTATTAGTGCAAACGGCTTTGCCTGCCGCCGTAAAGACGGAGTAAATGTAATACCGCTCCAAGTTTTAACAGCATAGGGTCTTCAATGTTTCACGTGAAACATTGAAGACCGCCGCCAATTGCATCTTCCCCCGCCCCCTGCTAAACTCTAAGCATGAAAAAGTCATTCGCTAAAGTGTGCATTTCGCTGCTGTGTCTGCAACTCGCTCTTGCCGGCTGTCCGCATCCGGACAGTTCGTCGACCGATACCGTCGCCACGCCGACCGCTTCCCCTGCCGGTGGGACTTACGCCGCTCCGGTGTCAGTAGCCCTTTCCTGTGTTACAGGCGGGGCGGCTATTTACTACACACTCGACAACAGCACGCCCACGACAGGCAGTAACTCCTACGCCAGTGCGATAGAAATCGCCGCAACTGCTACCCTTAAAGCTATTGCCGTAAAAGACGGCATGAACAACAGTGCGGTAATGACGGAGGAGTATACTATTGACGACCCCAATACCGTCGCCATTCCGACCGCCGACCCACAAGGGGGTACTTTCGACGAGTTGGTATCAGTTACCCTTTCCTGCGGCACAGACGGGGCTGACATTTACTACACCCTCGACGGCAATACGCCCACGACAGGCAGCGTCCTCTACACGGACGCTATAAACATCAATACAACAACCACCATTAAGGCCATTGCCGTATTGGACGGTATGAACAATTCGCCCATTATGAGCGAAACGTATACGATAACCGGCGACAGCGATGCAGTTTTCAATATCGCAGCCCTCGGCACAAACGGCCCGGCGGCTGTCCTTGTTATACCGGAAGCTCCCGGCGCAAAGGCAACTCTTGTAATCAACGGCGATCCGTCCGATTACTCAAGTGTTACAATAGGCTCGCTTAACAGCTTTATTACACAAAACCTTACCGGAAGGGCCGTGGATGTCGAGTTAAGTTCGACCGGAATGGCGGATATATCCCTAGCATACGTGCATTACATACGCGAGGCTTTGACAGCCCAGGGTGTGAACGCAACTGACATAGCTGTAATTGAATAGAAACTATGAGGAAGCCCCATTCCATGGTTTTGGGTTAAAACAAGAATCGGGTGGAAGTATTTCATCGTTTTCTGGTAATTGGGAAAGTATATCTATTTTAGGGGGGTATTGCATATGAAGAATTGGGTAGTGTTATTAATGATTATCCCATTGTTAATGATTGGGCCGCTTATGAATCCGCTTTAAAAGATAATGGCTTACATCCATCTGACAATGTACTCCTTGACCACTCTCGCGTCCGCGTCCAGGGTATCGGCTCTGCCGTTCCCAATGTCGCAGCAAACGGCATGTATGACTTTGTCCTTGCATACTACAACCCTAATGGCAGCGGTAGCACAGTCGGCACAGATAATAAAAGCCTTCTCCCGGTCTGGCCTACCTCTGGCCTAACCTTTGACGGCAGCGCAAACGGCGCCGTCACTTCCCGCAACATCGGCGGAGTCACAGCCAATTCAGCCGATCGCAAGGCGGCTGTTGCCGGCGGTGGATATCAACAAAGCGAGCCACGCACAGACTATGTCGGCAACCTAACCGTCCCCATGGCCAACTACCTAATCTCATCCCTAGGTATATCTGAATTTAAGAATACGAATATTATAGGGGATGGGGATAAGTGGAGTAGCTTAAGTGGTAGTAATTATTTATCCTTGATTCCAACTCGTAACATAGGGTTAATAGGAGATTATAATAATATTGTATATATAGACGGTAATTTTAATGGAGTTATAGATATAAAATTTACAACTATAAGCTCAACCCTGTTTGGTATATCTCAGACTACTGCAAATAGAGGTTATTTGAATATATGGCATGATATTTCAAGTGAAACACGCTATGGTGCTTTTGGAGTTGTTTATATTCGCGGCTTAGGTGGTGAATACATTCATACGGGTGTTAGTGGATTTCCTGCTACATATACTAATGTGATAATTTCAAAAAAATATGCCGGGTCACTGGTCGGGCATGCATCTCTCCAACCAAACCATCGCGCATTTGTCGATAATACTGGACAAGCAAAAGTTACTGGGGCTGATCTTACTGGTATTGATACTAAATATTTGGGTACTGATGCAACACGACCAGTTCCATCGCTTAACGAAGAAGATTGGCTAAAGTTTGGTAATGGCGCTACTAGTGGTTTTTCCACTGGAGTCACATTGGTGAATGGCATACCCCAGCTTGCTACCAATTATACTAATCTTAGGACCAAGGAAAGCGGTAAATTTGTATGGGCAAATTTGGCTGACTTTAATGCTAATGCTGTTGAGTGAGGAAGAAGGGTCCGCGGATTTTCGCGGAGAAGAAGAGTCCACGGATTACACGGATTACGCGGATTATTTAGGTACGCAACGGTGCCTGACACCAAAATTTCATAGTGCCGGTATTTGTCAGCCCACGCTAGATATGGGGGGAGGGAGGAAGAGTCCGCGGAAGCCGCCGGGCGCGGAGAACCGTCGGACCGCAGGTCCGCGGTTCGAAGCGCCCTTAAATCCATTCCTCTCGGCTCGTCGACTAAGCTGTCCGAAGGACAGCAAGGGAGACATTACGCGGATAGGGAAGAAGAGTCCACGGATTACACGGATTACGCGGAATCCTCAACCGAGCGAACGTAAGTGAGCGAAGGTTCCCCTCTTGATTTACGCGGAGAAGAGGGTCAGGCACAGTGCCTGACACCAAAATTTCATAGTGCCGGTATTTGTCAGCCCACGCTAGATGTGGGGGGAGAGAGGAAGAGGGTCCGCGGTTCGAAGCGCCCTTAAATCCATTCCTCTCGGCTCGTCGACTAAGCTTTCCGAAGGACAACAAGGGAGACATTACGCGGATTTCATTTTTTCCGTGTTCTCCGCGCTAATTAGCGTAATCCGCGGATAAAAAATTCTTCTGATTTTATTCGAGGCGTTATTCATTATGCGGTTTGCGGCTAACTAGGTAATTAACATTTAAACTGTTGCCGTAATTCGTTCACGAATCATTTCACTGATAATATCTCCAGGTGTTTTATTATCTGCTATTGACTTTGTCATAAGATAGTCCATTGAGAGATCATCAAGCCCAAAAAGCCGAGCGTTACGACGACTTAGAAAGTAAGCGTCAATTCTAGCGGTAAAAAGGCCAAGGGGAATGACTTTCAGGCTTGTTTTTCAGATTATTTTGAAAAGATATTCCAGGGCAGGAGGTTTTCCCAATCTTCCGAAGTAGAAGCATAGGGGGCTTTTTCAAAAAGGGCCCTGAGATAATGGGCCGGAACATAATCATTTTGCTTTGCTGTTTCAATGAGAGAATAAATGCCGCATGAACCTTTTGCTCCCTCAGGGCTTCCG
>WRLP01000024.1 GCA_009777535.1 Treponema sp. | reverse complement strand
ACAATGCCGCATAATGGTTCGGAGTATAGGCCATTTGTATAAGCCAGTTCAGACTTTTCCTCCGTGTTCTCCATTCCTCCGTGTTTCTCCGTGTGAAAAAAACAAGGGGTTTTCCTACAGACTCCGGTGAGCTCCGTGTGAGGAATATCGAATGAATGCTTTACGATTTATTTTACGGCAATGGCTGTGTTTACTGGAGGTTAAAAAAGAGTTTCATGGCTTCTTCTATGGAAAACATATCATCATCAGATAACACTGCCACTTTATTCTTTAGGCGGCTTTTATCTGCGCTCATGATTTGGTCGGTCATTGCTTTGTTTTTGATTCCATTTACCGTAACAATAGCCTCACCAGGATATATACGGGTGACATTACTGGTAAGTGGAATAACAACTAGCCTGGCAAGGTATTTATTGGCTGTGTTATTGCTGACGATTACCGCCGGTCTTGTTTTGGTTATTTCCGATCCAACGGAAGGGTCAAAATCTACCCACCAAACACTTCCTCTTGTCATTTGCGGGTAGGACCAAAGTAGGCATTACACCATTCGCGGGCTTCCTGTTCGCGTTCTGTATCATCAGCCATTGCCTTATAAGCGGCAATTTCATCTTCGTTCTCAAAGGGGGTTACTTTGAGTTCAACCTGCGCCTTTCCCGCCGGTACTTCACGGGGGACTTCAAGGGTAATACGCCTATCGGCAGGTATGTCTACGGTTTGTGTAATGGTCATAAGGTTGAAGATAGCATGATAAAGAGGAATTTTCAAGAAGGAATTTTTTGGAGAAGAGTTCACGCGGAGGCACGGAGGAGATAGCAAATAGAAAAGAGCAAAGAGCAAAGAGCAAAGGGAGAAAAGAGGCGTTCTGCGGGGTGCCTTTTTTATGAGGGATAGGGAAAATCATCTGTCACCATAATGTGTCCGGCAAGAAGAAATAACAATTTTATCGTTTTCTATTCGGTAAATTAATCTATTGGTATCATCTATACGGCGAGACCACCACCCCGATAAATCTTCTTTTAATGCCTCAGGTTTGCCAATTCCGTCATTGCAACTGCGTTCGATATCTTTTAAAAGCTGGTTAATACGTTTTATTGTTTTTTTATCTTGTGATTGCCAATAAAGATAATTACGCCAGCCGGTTTCAGTAAATGATATATTCATTTTTCCATTGCCAGTAATTCGTCCCATGTTTTGGTAATTAGTTTACCTTCCTCGGCTTCTTTGATGGACTGGCGCAAAATTTTCATGTTGACCGGATTGTAAAATGGATCTTTCTTTGTTGTAACCTTAAAAGGGATACCGCCCTGCCTGATTGTCTGGCGAATAAACATTGTAAAAGCGGTTGTCATGTTTAACCCTAATTCTTCAAAAATATTGTCAGCGCGGATTTTTAATTCATCGTCTATACGAATATTGACTTGTGCCATATACCAAACTCCTTACTTAACTGTATATAATTAACTATACTTTGTATAGCAAAATATGTCAAATATGTTCTATTTAGTGCCGGGCACCATTCGCCCCCTACTTCCCGCCAAAAGCGGCGGCAAAGGGATTGTACATTGTGCCGTCATCATCGCGCGGTTTTTCGCGTTTTGCGTTTTGCTTGAACCGGGGATCGCGTTCCTTGCCGCCGCGCTGTTCGCCGCTGCTCCGGCGGCCGCCGGCATCAGCGCGGGCCCCGGTTTTTGACGCAGGGCCGCCGGCATCAGTGCGGGCTGCCGGTTTTGGCTGGGGGCTGCCGCTTTTCCGCGAAAGCCCTATCCGCCGCCGTTCCTGATCAAGGCTGGCGATTCTGAACTCCAATACATCTCCCACTTTCAGCGTTTCCAGCGGATCTTTTACAAAGCGGTCGCTTATCTCGGAAATGTGAACCAGGGCGGTTTCCTTGATCCCTATGTCTACAAATGCGCCGAAATCCACGACATTTTTAATTTTACCGGTAATCATCATGCCTTCGCGGAGGTCTTCAAAACTGAGTACGCTCTTGCGCATAACAGGAACGGAGCCGCTCTCCCTTGGATCACGGTTTGGTTTTTGCAGTTCTTCGGTGATATCACGAATGGTTGTTTCGCCTACTCCGTGTTTTTCTTTTAGCATGGTTATTGTTTCGGGATTAAGGAAACCGCCCGTCGTAGTGGCTGTCTTTGTTGCCATTAGCGCCTGGCGGATATCCCTGGCCGTATCGTAGTTTTCGGGGTGAACCCATGTATTATCCAGCGGCTCGCTGCTTTCGGGAATTTTCAGAAAGCCTGCACACTGTTCAAAACTTTTCGGTCCCATGCCCGGAACCGAGCCAAGAGCGGCGCGGCATAAAATGCGCCCGTTTTCATTCCGGAACTGAACTATTTTGCGCGCCAGTGAACTGTTAATTCCCGAAACATATTTTAACAGCGAAAAGCTGGCAGTATTAAGGTTCACCCCCACATTGTTCACCACGGAAGAAACCACATCGTCCAGGCTGTCGGAAAGTTTTTTCTGATTAAGGTCATGCTGATAAAGTCCCACGCCGATGGACTTTGGATCTATTTTTACAAGTTCGGCTAGTGGGTCCTGCAGCCGTCTGCCAATGGAAATTGCCCCACGGATTGTAAGGTCCAAATCGGGAAATTCCTCGCGGGCAATGTCACCGGCGGAATAAACCGATGCGCCGTCTTCATCGACCACGGTAAAAAGCAGTTCCAGGCTGTTATCTGCAATCAAGCCGCCGACAATTTCCTGCACTTCTCCGCTGCCCGTTCCGTTTCCAACCGCAATAACCTGCACATCGTATTGGCGTATCCCCTCCAGCAGCAGCCGTTTTGCTTCCTCTGCGCGGTGATTATGGAAAACAATATTTCCCAGATACTTTCCGGTGTCGTCCAGAAAGGCGCACTTGCTTCCTGTCCTGATACCCGGATCGATCCCCAGCACCCTCATGCCCTTAATCGGCTGCTGCATCAGCAGGTTTTTCAGGTTTTCGCCGAACACTGAAATACCGTGATCGTCGGCGGCATCACTCTGGTCGCCCCTTATTTCACGAATCAGCGCCGGCGAAAGCAGCCGCTTTAGTCCGTCTTCTATGGCAGTCTTGTGGTAATCGTTATGCAAAACGAAATTACGCTGAAGCATTTGTGCCGCTGTGTTTAAGTCAACGTCAACGGTAACAGAGAGGGCTTCTTCTTTTTCGCCCCTGTTTATGGCAAGAATACGGTGCGGCTTAATCCCGGAAAGGGCTTCTTTATAATCCCAGTACATCTGATAGACGCTGGTTTTCTTTGCCTCATCATCGCCCTTTCCGGCTTTACCGGAGCCTTTAACAATGATAAAGCCGTCTTTAACATAAAATGCTTTAATAAGCGAACGGTTCTGCGGATCCTGGGAAACTGCCTCTGCGATTATATCCATTGCACCCTGCAGTGCATCCTGCACGGTGGGAACCGCAAGCTCCGGATTTTCAGTATCAAGCCTGATAAACTCCTCCGCTTTTTTTAATAATGGCGCTGCTTCCAGTTCCCGCATTGCCGCCGCCAGCGGTTCAAGCCCCCTTTCTACGGCAATCATTCCCCTGGTTTTCTTTTTGCGTTTGTAAGGTGAATAGATATCTTCCAGCTCGGCAAGGGTCGCTGCCCTGCTGATATTGTCAAACAGGGTTTCTGTAAGCTTGCCCTGTTCAAATATGCCGCGGATTATTTCTATCCGCCTTGTTTCAAGATTCCTGATACTGCTGATTTTATTCCCGATATCCCGCACCGATACTTCGTCCAGGCCGCCGGTTTTTTCTTTCCGGTAGCGGGCGATAAAGGGAACTGTACTTCCTTCGGCAAAAAGCTCCGCTGTGGCGGCAACCTGGTTTTCACGTAACTTCAGCGCCTGCGCTGCGGCTTTTACAAGCTGCGCTTCGTCAACCTTCAAGTTTTCGATAAATTCTTCGTTTAAATCCATATTGTATATTATACCATTTTTCCATGCGGGAAAAAAGCAGTTGAACAAGGGCGCAGATGATAATATACAGCACAAAAATATCCAGATAGGCTTCGATATAATTGTAGCCGTAACTGGCTTCGATTCTGGCAACGGCGGTAATGTCTTTAACAGTCATCATAAAGGCCAGGGAAGTATTTTTGATAAGGGTTATAACCAGGCTGCAAATGTTCGGCAGCGCGGTTACAAGAGCCTGCGGGATAATGATATGGACATAACATTGCACAGGCGATAGGCCGCATGCCAGAGCCGCCTCGTATTGGCCCTTGTCTACGGCGAGAATGCTGGAGCGGAACAATTCGGCAAGCTGGGCAGCATTGTTTGCGGCAAATACGATGACGGCATAACAAACGGGATTAATGTTAAATATGTTGATGTTCCAGTCCATGTTCTTAATAAATGCATTCAGCAGGCTTGGCAGAAGCGAATAAATAATGAGTATTTGCAGAACAACAGGCGTTCCGCGCATAAAGGAGATATACAACACGGAAAGCTGTTTAAGAACACGCACACGGTAAATAATGCACATGGCCATGAAAAAACCGATGGGCGCGGCAATAATAAGGGCGAATATTGTTATCTGAAATGTTACCGGCACGGCTTTAAGGGCGGCGAGAAATGTCCTTGCCATAAAGGGGAAATCAAGGGACATTGATGCTCCTCCTGCCCCGGGAAAGGCGCTTTTCTGCGGCGCGGAAACTGCGCTCTATAATTACCGTTACCGCCCAATAGATTAAAGCCAGGGCAATCCATGTTTCCAGCCCATAAGCGCCGTAGTTGCGAGCTATTATCAGGCTGCCCTGTCCCATCATGTCGATCATGCCTATCGTGTAGGCAAGGGCGCCCTCTTTCATAAGGGCGGTAAGAGAATTGCAGAAATTGGGCAGCGCGGCAACCGCCGCCTGGGGCAATGTTATGCGAATAAAAGCCTGGGTCTCTGTTAGACCTGCGCTTAGGGCGGCTTCCCGCTGGCTTGGACTGACCGATAAATACGCTGCACGCATCAGCTCGCCCATGTTCGCGCCGAACAACAGAGACAGGGTAATAATGACAAATACCGCCCTGCTCGTGGCATTGATGTCTATACCGGTCAGGGCGAGCAGCAGCATGGGCAGGGCATAGTACACGATAAAAAGCAGAACAATGGAAGGCGTGCAGCGCATAACCATTATGTAAGCGCGGGCAATAAGGCCGGGCAGCCGGCGCCGCCCCATTTGGGCTCTGGCCAGCAGAAAGCCGATGAATGTGCCGGCTATTACCGTTCCCAGCATCAACATTAATGTTACCGGTAAATACAGTAAAAGACGGGGCATCACTTTAATTATAAATTCAGGATAAAAAGGCCTGTCCACTTTTACAGTATGTCAAAGATATTGAAAAATATCCTCTCCAAAAAATTGTATTGAAAGTCTTGTCAGGGTTCCGTCTGCAATCAGTTTTTTTATCGCATCTTCGTACTTTTCCGCCAGCTCCGGGTAGTTACGGTTAAATAACGGATAGGTGGGAATTGCCCTGTAAGGCGCATACGAGAGCCTGTCCGCATAACGGTGCCAGGCACCATTTTCGTCCAGTACAGTGGTTTGGAAAGAAAGTTTGATGTCGAAAAAGGCGTCGTAGCGGCCTTCGACAACCCAGGTATAGGCATCGGTAATAATAAACACATCGGAGGGAATCAGTCTTATCTGCGTTTCGGGGTTATTTTTGTTAAAATCCTCGATAAGCGGCCACTGTGCGCTTTGCGGCGGAATTGGAACAAGTCTGCCGCTGAACCTTGCAAAAGATTGCAGGTCTGTAATCTCGTCCGCGTTCTCTGTCCTGAAAACGATGCCGATGTTGCTGGCTCCGATGCAGGTTTCGGGGATAATAAATTTTCTTTTACGCTCTTCTGTAAGCCATGCTCCTTTTATGCCCGCGGCATATTTACCGGTTTCCACCCCGATTAACAGATCATCATCGGAAGTACCCACAAATTCAAATTGATATTCGGGGAGCAGCGCGTTAATTTCGCGCATAACCGCCACTTCATAGCCGTCGGACTGCCCCTGTTCGTTGATAAAGTCGTAAGGGTAGTAATTTAGGTTATGCGCAATTCTGATTTTCTGTATGTCCTGATCTGTGTTTTTCTTTATTAATATAAAGGCGATAGAAACCGCAAGTATGAGTGCAAGAATCCCCGCTATAAATTTTTTCATATTATCCGCCGTAACTTAATTTTTCGCCCGGCGGACTGCGGCGGACAATGAATTCCTGTTTTACCTGCCCCGGGCTTCCTGCCTGCATGGAAACCTCTGAAAGAATTTCCTTTTGAATACGGAATGGTTTTTCTCCGGCCGCCGGCTGTAACCGCGCCCATGTTCCGCTGCTGCTAAGAACCCTGGCCTGACAGTTATCCTGAAAATAATCGTTAAGGGTATCGCGAATTTGGGCGCGGATTTTTTCGTCCTGAACAGGGAACAGAAGCTCTACCCTGCGCTCCAGATTGCGGGGCATCCAGTCTGCGCTGGAAAGATAAAGTTCTTCCGCGCCGCCGTTGGCAAAGTAGCAAATCCTGGAGTGCTCCAGATAGTGATCTATAACGCTGATCACCCGGATATTTTCGGAGACACCCGCAAGGCCTGGAATCAGTGTGCAGATTCCCCGGACGCAAAGTAAAATTTTTACTCCGGCCTGCGATGCGGTGTAAAGCGCATTGATGATATCCGTATCTGTCAGGGCGTTCAGCTTTGCCATGATCCTGCCTGAATACTGCTGCCCCGCCCTGCTTGTTTCACGTTCAATAAGCTCCAAAAGGCGGATTTTAAGGCTGGCCGGAGCAATAGCCAGACGCATCATCGGTTGAATGGTTGAATAGCCGGTGAGCATGTTAAAAAGCAGCCCAGCATCGTAGGCAATATCTTCGCGGCAGGTAAACAGGCAGTAATCTTCGTAGTATTTTGCCGTCTGATCGTTATAGTTGCCTGTCGAAAGATGCACATAACGTTTTATGCGGTCATTTTCATGCCGCATAACCATCGTTGTTTTTGCGTGCACTTTAAGGCGCGAAAGGCCGTAAACTACAATAACTCCGGCTTTTTCCAGCCGCTGCGCCCAGGAAATATTTCGCTCCTCGTCGAAGCGCGCCTTTAGTTCCACCACAGCGGTAACATGCTTCCCGTTCAGGGCAGCCTGTTCCAGGGCCCTTACGACAGGCGAATAGGCGGAAGACGCCCTGCTGATACCGGCGCCGGGAATTGCGCCACCGGTTCTGTAGAGCGTGGTCTTTATGGAAACAACCTGCGGATCGGCGGCGGCTTCCCGGAAAAAGCGAACGACAGGATCGAACGACTGATACGGCAAATGCAGCATAACATCGCCCTGGCTTATGCGATCCCAGATCGGCGTTTCTTCGGTAAAAGCTGCAACAGGCTGTATTTTCCAGGGCTTTTCATGCAATTCCTCGAATCCTGCGACATTCATCAGTTCCAAAAGATCGACAGTATTGATGGGGCCGTTAAGTTCATAAAGATCGGCGGCTTCCAGTGAAAAACGCTCTGCAAGTTCATTTTTTATTTTATAACTTCCGGGTGAGCAGACCATGCGCACAACATCGGATTTTTCCCTTCCTTCCAGAACCTCTTCCATTGCTACAATAAAATCTTCGTCTCTTTTTTCGTCTACGGAAAAATCAGCATCACGGTTTATTTTGAAAAGCATGCTTTCGCAGACTTCGAAGCCCTGGAAAAGATACGAGCCCCAGGTAAGGGTTACATCGTCCAGCAGAACCCAGTAAAGTTTTTCCTTTTCGGCGCTGTCTGTTGATTCGCCTGTTTCCGGCAGCCAGATAATTCTGTTAAGGACAGAAGGAAGTTTTACAATTACAATACGTTCCTGGCTTTGCTGATCGGCTGCCTGGGGATCGTCCCTGTTTTCCGGCGCGAGCAGAAAAGCCGCGTAAATTACCCGGCTTTCGATAAAGGGCAGCGGCTCATCTTTCTCTATCCGCAGCGGAGTAAGAATGGGATATATCTGCCCCATAAAATAAGATTCAAGATAATCCATCTGCGGAACAGAATAGGAATCGGGGCGCAGCAATGTCAGCCCGTTACTCGCAAGCCCGGGAAAAATTTCGTCTCTAAAGCAATCGTACTGCCGCTTGATAATGGAATGAACTTTTTCTGAAATATTTTTAAGCTGCTGCGCCGGACTTAAACCGCCCTGATCGGCTGTATTTGACTGAAGCATTCGTTTTAATGCCGCTACCCTGACCATAAAAAATTCGTCAAAATTTGTTGAAACAATGGCCAGAAACCGCAGGCGTTCGAGCAGGGGCAGATCTTTACGCAGCCCTTCTTCCAGAACCCGTTCGTTAAAGTCAATCCAGGAAAGGTCGCGGCTTAATAAAGTATCTGTTTCTGCCATCATTTCTTCCTTAGCTCAAAATCACCTTGTACCCAAACACGTCCTGAAACAGTCCGCTTTTTTCTTCGATGCCCATAAGTTCAAGGGAAAGATCGTAGACCCTGTCTGTTTGCATAATGATGTTTTCCTGGCGGCGTTCGATGGTAATATTTTTAATCTGCTGGGAATGTCCCCTGTCCAGGGCATCGGCAACCCTCAGGATCGAAGACATTTTCAGTACCAGCATTCTGTCGTTGGGTGTAAGCGTTACATATTCAATGTCGCCCTGCGACGGCTTTTCCCCCCGGTGGTAGCGGATAACATTTGCGATAATGTCAATTTCGTCCCGGTGCAGTCCAAAAATATCTGAATTGGTAACAATGTACTGTCCGTGCCTGTTGTGCCCCGAAGCCTTTATAAACATTCCGATGTCGTGTAATATGGCGGCGGTTTCGAGCATAATCCTCTGGCGGCGGTTCATGCCGTGTTCTTTAACCAGGGCATCGAAAAGCAGCATGCAGAGCTTTGATACATGGCGGGAATGGGATTCGTCAAAACGGAATTTTCTCCCAAGGTTTACTGCGGAGGCTATTATTTGCGAGAAAAATTCTTCCTGCAGTTTGGGATCAACGCCCATGGTTAAATCGATCAGGTAACCTTCTCTGATGCTGACCATTGGGACTACAAGCTGGGCTGCATTGGTATTTTCGAGAAAGAGTTTCAGTACCAGAATGCCGGGAATAAGGCTTTCGGCTTCGGCATAGGAAACCCGTAACTTTTGAACGCACTCTTCTATATTCATGCTGCGGATTTTTTCCGCAAACTCGATAAAATCATTGCGCATAATAATGCGGCAGTTTTCGTTCAACTCTTTTCCCGCATGTTCCGAAGCAAGGCGGGCGTCTGAACCGGCGGCAACCAGCGTCCTTACATGCGCCAGGTCCATTTCCGCACTTAAAATGCCCGATGTACTCCTGATGCTTTCGTTAAGGTAACGCTCCTGTGATGCGCCGACGCCGTCTCTGAATCCGGAACGCTGGTCTATGATGATCGTTCCCAGCCTGATGCTGTGGGCTGCAACCATCTGCCCGCGGCGCAGCAGCATTATTTCGGTAGAGCCGCCGCCTACCTCGATGATCATGGAACTCGCCCGCCAAAACAACGGCAGATCCTGCTTCAGGGCAAAGCGCACCGCCAGATACATCAGCCGGTTCTCTTCAATCCCCTCCACAACGGTCAGGTTAAAACCGGTCTCCTGTCTTACACGGTCGATAAAAATATCTCTGTTACGCGCAACCCTTATAGCGCTTGTTGCTATTACATAAATGTTTTCGTCCGCGATATTCCAGCCCGACAAAAGCTCGCGGTAATTGTGCAATACAGAAAGACATTCAAGCAGCGATTCCCTGGACAGTTCGCCCGATGTAAATACATCACGTCCCAGCGCCACAGGCCGTATTGCCCTGTCCAGCACCTGCCATCTGTCTCCGGGCAGAAGTTCAGCGACAACAAGTCTTATTCCGGTGGATCCGATTTCCAGAACCGCGACAAGAGAGGCACTCATGGCTTTACAGCTTATCAATCAGCATGGAGCATTTCCCCGAAGGGATAGGCAGGGTTTTTTTCTTCTTTCCCAGAATGTTAATTGTAAAATAATAGAGCTTCTCGCTTTCCATGTGAATTTCCCAGCCCCTGCCGCTCTTGTTGGAAAGAATTGTAATCATATTTTTTTTAAGGGAGAGATTTTCCACTCCCATTATTTCCAGGTTGGGTATGATCCAGTCAACTGTCTTGCGCGGAAGCGAAATAAAAAGCCCAACTATATTTTCGATTGTAAGAACGATTGTGGAAAGAGCATCGTACGTAAGGTACTGAGCCCTTGGGAATTCCGGCTTTCCCTTCCATTTTGCCGGACCTTCTTTTTTTGGAAGATACGCCTCCCAAAGATTCCCCTTGTGGTGATTCCCGTCGGGGTTCATGGAGTCCAGCATGAAATACAAATGCCTTATCGCACATTCCCTTGCGAGATCCCAGCGCTGATAACGCTCCAGCCCTTTTATTACCATAAATGTTAAATGGGGATATACCGAACCCAGGTACCCCTTTCCTGTTTCATCAAATGCTTTTTCGCAAACCGCAAGGGAAGGAAAGGGGTGAGATGTTCCGAAAAATTTTGGATCGGAAAGTTTATCGATAAGCTGCTCGGCCTTTTGATCGTTGGGAATCTCCGCCAGCAGCGGCCAGTATCCGGCAATGGTCTTTATCTTTACACGCTTCTCGTGTTTATCAATATCAAAATAAAATCCGGCTTCGGCATCCCACATTAATGAATTAATTCTGGTTTTAAGGGAAAAATACTGACGCTTAAACTGAAAACTTGTTTCCTTGTCGTTCAGAATATCCGCAAGCGCGGACATATAAAGCATATTAATTGCCATCATTACATTAAAATCCATGGCATAATAGGCATTTCCCCTGGGAGAATTACTCATTCCTGTTACTGAAAAAGGCACTCTATAAAGTCCGTTAGGCTTCTTGAAAACCGAATCGATCCATTCAGTATATTTCTGCAAAATTAACAGGACGTCTCTTACCCGTTTCTTGTTGGCGGATTTATGGTAAATATTGAATTCTGCCCAGGCGAACAGCGGAATTCCCAGACCCTCGGGGTTGTCCCGATCCACCACAGGCGCGCCGTTTTTGATACTGTAGGCGCAGCGAATGGCTCCATTGGGCTCCTGCCGGCTGTAAAACAGGTCCAAAGTGGGGTGAGCCTGATAAATTCGGTTGGAGTAGACCAGAAAAAAGGACGAAAAAATGGCATCAGACTGATAAACTGCCGGTGCGCCCTGATACGAGAAGAATTTTCCCTCGATTCCGCTTTTTTCGCCACCTGAATTCCAGCAATCTTCAATCCACGCCCATGTTTTATCGTAAATATCTACAAAATCCTGATCGTAGAAGTATATTTTAGGGAAATCGTGCTTTATCACCCCTGCTCCTCTGGTAAGAAAAAAACTATAACCCATTGATTATACAAATAAATCGGCAAATTTGCCACTTTTTTTTTATAAATTATGGAAAAATTATACTTTTTGTCCCGTTTGTTTACTAGGGAACCGCTGATTAACTTGACGCTAATCAGCGGTTCCCTTTGTATTTGCTCATTTCATTATGCAAATACGGGTAAGAAACAATGATTAAATCCTCGATTGGATTTAATCATTGCTTTGTCTATTTCATTATCGGCTGCTGCAGGGCCCGGCTCAAAAACTGCCTTGTTCGCTCTTCTCGCGGGCTGGAGAAAAAATCTTCCGATATGGCTTCCTCTACAATACTGCCGTTATCCACGAAAATGACACGGTTTGCTGCATCACGGGCAAAACTCATCTCGTGGGTTACCACAACCATGGTAACGCCCTCGCCTGCCAGCAGTTTCATTACTGCCAATACCTCACCGGTGAGCTCCGGATCAAGGGCGGATGTCGGTTCATCAAACAGGAGCAAGTCAGGGCTCGGCGCAAGGGCACGGGCAATGCCCACCCGCTGCTGCTGTCCGCCGGAAAGCTGCGACGGATAGTAATCGCATCTGTCGGAAAGCCCGACTTTATTCAGGGTTTCTTTGGCAATGCGCTCTGCTTCCGGCTTCGGGATTTTTCTGGCAGTAACAAGCCCTTCCATTACATTGCCCAAAGCGGTTTTATTGTTAAAAAGATGATGGCTCTGAAAAACAAAACCAATCCGCCGGCGGATATCATAAACCTGTTTTTTGGAAGCCTGGGACAAATCGAATGTTTCGCCGTCAAAGGAAAGAGTTCCCTCATCGGCACGCTCAAGAAAGTCGATGCAGCGCAATAGAGTGGTCTTTCCCGAGCCGCTCGGCCCGATGATGGTCAGAACATCGCCCTTGTTTATGCGGAAACTCAACCCCCTTAGAACGGGGTTGTTGTTAAAAGATTTTTTTATACCCAGAACTTCTATCATTAAAGCAGGGATTCCAGTGCGCTGATTATTTCCGGCGTATTCCAGTCGATGGAGCCTACAAGTCTTGATACGATGAGTCCCCGCCGGTCTATGATGTAGGTCGTGGGAATGGCCTGCGCTCCATAGATTGAGCCGGTGAATCCTCTTGCATCCAGTGCCGTTGGAAAACTCAAGCTGTATTCCTTCATAAAGGCTGAAACATCTTCCTGTCTTTCACCGAGATTAATCGCCAGTATTTCGAAGCCTCTGTTCTTCAGCTTTTGATATACAGCTTCCATGGAAGGCATTTCCATTCGGCACGGCCCGCACCATGTAGCCCAAAAATTTAAAAACACTACCTTGCCCGTCAGTTCCGAAAGACTTATCTCCTTTCCGTTAAGCAGCGGCAGGGTGAAGTCTACGGGATCAATTCCGGACGCTACAACCGGAATGCCCGCCCTCCTGAAAGCGGCGAGCACCTCGTCAGGTACTGTGTTGTCTGCGGTATCGTTGCCGGGCGCAACTCTGCCGGAAGTTAACTGGTAATTTACTTCGCTGTTCGCCGCACCGGATGGGGGCATTATTCCTGCCTGCCATTTAGCCGTGAGGGCGTTTAGCGCCTGATAGTGGCCGGTTATAATTGTAACGCCGATTATTATCAGCAGCGCACCGCTGACGCGGCGTATCAATGGAAGATGGCTGCGAAGTTTTACAGAAGTTTTCAGGAAGGTGTTGAAAAAGACCGAGGCTAACAAAAAGGGAAGCCCCAGGCCGGCTGAATAACAGGCGAGGTACAATACCGCGCGGGGGATACCGCCTGCCTGTGCAGCCAGCAGCAAAATGCCCGCCAGCGCCGGCCCTACGCAGGGAGTCCAGCCGGCGCCAAATGCAGAACCTGCGGCGAATGCGCCGGGAATGCCCCTGATTTTGTTTGTCAGGTGAAACTTTTTTTCATAATTCAAAAATGAAATAAAATCAAAAATAAAATGCAGGCCGAGAGTGATGACGATCACCCCGGAGATTATATTGATGTAACGGAATATACCCCCCATTAGACCGAAAGTTACGGTAAAGATGATGCTGAGCGCAATAAAAACTGCGCTGAATCCAAGAATAAAGCTGACAGTCCTTGCAACAAGCCGGGGCCTGAATTCCGCGGCGTCCGCTTTTGCGCCGGCAGTCATCGGCGCACCGCCGATGACGCACAGATAAGAAGGAATAAGCGGCAGAATACAGGGAGATAAAAATGAGAGCAATCCGGCGCCAAAAGCCAGGAAAATCGACAGGTTTTCGTTCATATTAAAATTGTAAGGCTAAAGGCAGGAGATTGTAAGGGGAGTAATGTCGAATATATTTGGAAAAGAACGTGTTTTTTGTTATATTGGATATACAGAGGTATGTGATGAAGAAATTGTTTATAACCGTATTTGTATCAACTTTGGTAAGTTTTCCGCTTTTTTCAATTGACTTGTCGGCTGGAGGAGGATTCAAAATAACTCCCTATACCGAACAGCTTCAAGTTTCAGCGGAAGGTTATAAAACAGCATATATAAAATATAATTGGACTGATTGGGGAGTATATGCTTTTTTTGATGCTAAATATGTAGAATTTGATGTTAGTTACTATCGGGCATTGGCAGGGTCTTATTCCCAGTCTAGTTTTGGCTATCCTCTGGATTTAGAAACCGAATACGGCGATTTAAATATCTCATATCTGGATTTAGCTTTATTTGTAAAATATCCGTTTCGTATAAAAAGCAGCAGCATAATACCTTTATTTGGTTTTGCCTATAAAATAAACCTTACTTCTGATTATGGCTACAATAGGAACGAAGGCGATGTTCCTAAAGAAGACTGGGACCAAATGTGGATAAAAACCGGAGTGGGATATGACTTGAATATTAATCGAAAATTATTTGCCAGAACAGCAATTACCATTTGTTTCCCCCTGGAAACAGATGGCTGGATTGACAAAAGAATAGGGGTTAAGCGTGATCTGTCGCCCTTTATCAGCGGTGTAAAAACTACTTTTGGCGGGATTGGCTGTGAATTCTTACTGGCTATGGGCTACAGGATTTTTTAATAGAGTTGTTCAGAAGCTTCGGGCGCTAAAGTAAATAAAATCGTTCCATTTAATGTTATTTCTGTTCCAAACCAGAAAGTGCCCGGCCCAATAATTGATACTGTTGTCTATTAATACTAGAATGATCCGTATAAATGAGTAAAAATAGACGGCTTGCCATTATATACATAATTCCTTTCTTTCTTTTGACTGTATGTGTTTCCACCCCGCCCGCGGAGGAGGCTGCCTCGCTGTCGCTTACGGAAAATAAAGAACAGGAAGTGAAAGCAGAACAGGAATTAAAAGAAGAGCAGGTTTTTCAGCAGGCAGTAGCCGACGATCCTTATGATGCCGAAACATATCATAATATGGGTTATTATTACTACACAAGGGAGAGATATATTTCAGCCGCCGGAAGTTGGGAGAAGGCTCTGGAGCTTGAACCTGATTTCCGGATTGAAACAACATTGGGTTTCCACTGGACGCCGAATACTGCGTCAAAACAGGGAGTTCGAATCACAAGGAATTTGAATTTTAATGATTTTTCGCTGTACCTTTTCCTTGCTACAGCATATTATGATGCTGTTCTAAAACCTGTCGCCAGCCCTGACAATCCTGTTTCCGAACAGGAAAAACAATCCCTGCTGGAAAAAGCATTTACCGCATACAGCCAGGGATACAATATCGATATTATTACCGGAAAAAACGATGACAGGAATTTAAAAACGATATACCTTGGGTTCATAGGAACTACATTGGATTTACTGGGAAGGAATGATCTGGCCGATTCAATCTTTATTGAACTTGCCAAAATAGCGGATGTTGATGATGCAATTGCAAAACGGATTGATGATGCAATAGCAGGTTCGGATTAGTTTAAGGGGGCTGTAAATGAAAGAGAAATTAATTGCCGGGTTACTTATCGGCACGGCTGCGGCCGCAGGTTTTGCTTCGGAAACTGACGGGATTTTTTCTTACAGGGTGGGGCAGTACGAAGTTCACATGCTGGTTGAAACCGAGCGTGACGGAAACGCCGGCATTCTTGTCGGCGCTGATGATGCCCTTTTAAGGCGTTATATTCCCGCCGACGGGTTCAAACATTCGACTAACACTTTTCTTATAAAGGCGCCGGGGCAGAATATTCTTGTAGATACCGGATTCGGCGGGGCTGTTTTTGAAAAAATCAGCGCCCTGGGCGTAGAGCCCGGCCAGGTAGATGCTGTGCTTCTGACACATCTGCATGGGGATCACATCGGCGGGCTGCAGAGAGATGGCCGCCCGCTTTTCCCAAGGGCGAGAATTCTTGTCGCTTCCAGGGAAAGGAATCACTTTACCGGTATCAGTGTGAATCAGGGAGCGGTTGCAGCCCTGGCTGCCTACGGTTCCCGTGTTGAAACCTTCGAGCCCCAGCTGCTGGGAACAACTCTCCGCGAGCTTCTTCCAGGGATCACTCCCATTGTCGCTTACGGCCACACGCCGGGGCACACTGTTTTTCTACTGGAAAGCGGCAGAGACAAATTATTGCTTATCGGAGACCTGTTGCATGTTGCGCTCGTCCAGTTTCCCAGTCCGAATATTTCCGCAACCTACGATATGGACGCCGCTGCCTCTGCCGCAATGCGCAAACTGATTTTGGATTATGCGGCAAAGAACAAGATTCCGGTAGCAGGCGCTCATATCGTGTATCCCGGCATCGGCACAGTAGAAGCTGAAGGGAACGGTTTCAGTTTTGTTAACGCCAGGTAAATACGCCTAGACGGCAATGTCGGCGCTGTAATCAACACCCTCAATTTCAAAACCGTGGGCGTTAAGAAAGTCGCGCTTTATTCCGGCAATGTCGGTTTCGGTGAATACATTTTCCGGCGTTGTCCTGTTCATTCTTTCCATAACCGCCCTCTGAACATCGTCTCGCATTTCCAAATCGTCAATGCGGATTCGCCCTTCGCTGTCAACAGATGCGCCTGCAGAGGGCGCAGACTGATAAAGGTGGTCGCGGTATAACCGGGCAATCTGTCTGATGCAGTCTTCATGAAGCCCCATGTCTTTCATCACCCTGAACAGGCAGGAAAGGTAAAGCGGAATGATTGGAATGATCGCACTTGATCGTGTTACCAATGCCTTGTTTACAGAAATCCAGGCCCCGGCGATTTTTCCGGCGTAATTTTTGTTGATGTCACGGCAGGCGCGTTCCAGGTCTTCCTTGGCTCTGCCTATTGTTCCGTTTTTATAAATCGGCCAGGAGTGTTCAGGGCCAAGGTAGGTGTAGGCAACAGTACGGGTTTGCGGCGAAAGCAGCCCTTCTTTATCCAGCGCCTCAATCCATAACTCCCAGTCTTCTCCGCCCATGACCTTAACGGTGCTTGCAATTTCTTCTTCTGCGGCCGGCCCTATTTCCGCAATATTGAACGAGCCGGTCATTATATCAAGGGTTTTTCCCGAAAAGGGTGCGCCAATGGGTTTAAGCGCCGATTTGTACATAACGCCGGTTTTGGGATCAACCCTGACCGGAGAGGCCAGGGAATAAACGATAAGATCGATTTTTTCCGGAATTCCGGCGGCGGCAGCGGCTTCCCTGACAGCCTGTGCGGCATCGGCCTTCATCTCGTCGGAGAAGGCATTGCCGTCAATGGTCTTGTAAACCAGAGCCGCTTTTGCCGCCTCTTTTTCGAAGGCGCGGTTATTGTAAAAACCAGGCGTGGCGGTATGGGTTTGTGTTGCCGGTTTTTCCTTGGAGATTCCTACTGTGGCGGCGCCGTAACCAAAAGCCGCGGCAATGCGGCTTGCCAAACCATAGCCGTTGGAGCAGCCGATAACAAGCGCGAGTTTCGGCGTTACGCCAATTACCGGCTTTAAGGCTTCTTTTGCGTATTCGATTTGGCGCTGTACGGAAACAGCGCACCCTTGCGGGTGGCTGTTGATGCAAATATTATTTCGTACTCTGGGTTTAATTATCACGATAACTTCCTGTTTTTTTTAATAAAGTTTTACCTAGGGCAAAACTCTGTACCGCCGGCTCTAGCCAACGATACACATCCATTCGGCTTCTGCGGCCAGTTCATCTCCGATATAGGCCTTGCCGGATTGTTTTATCATTCTGGGTGAAACCCTTAAATTTATTACTTCCGACCGCACTACATCCCCCGGCCTGACCTGGCGCCGTAATTTTACTTTATCAATGGTGGCCATAAAAAACAGGGCGTTATCACCAAGAACGCCGAGTTTTCTAAGGCCGGCGCCGCCGGACTGCGCCATGGTTTCGATCAGGATAACGCCCGGCACCACCGGATATTCGGGAAAATGTCCCTTAAAGAAAAAGTCCTTCTCGGTAAATGTCCGTTTTGCGATGATTTTTTCGTCGCTTGCTTCGACTATCTCATCAACAAAAAGAAAAGGCTCCCTGTGCGGCAGCAGGTTTTCTATTTCATTCATATTTTTTGAAAACCACTACGCCGTTGTGCCCGCCGAATCCAAGAGAGCCGGAGGCTGCCGCCGTAATTTCTCCGAATTGGGCTTTGTTGGGTACATAGTCCAGATCACATTCAGGATCGGGATTATCCAGATTGATAGTCGGCGGATAGAAACCATCGCGTATGGCAAGAATACAGACAATGGCTTCGATGCCGCCGGCGCCGGCAATGCAGTGGCCGGTCATGCTCTTGGTGCTGGATATTTTTAACTTGTAGGCATGATCCCCAAAGGCGTATTTAATCATCTTGGTTTCTGTCGGATCATTTATCTGCGTCGAAGTGCCGTGTGCATTGTAATACTGAAAATCCTCCGGTTTCAGGCCGGAATCCGCAATGGCCTTTTTCATCGCATTGCCGCCGCCGATACCTGTAGGATCCGGCGCCGTTATGTGATACGCATCAGCGGATACTCCGTATCCGGCAAATTCCGCGATAATTTTCGCCCCGCGTTTTTTTGCATGCTCCTCGCTTTCAAGAATAAGGACGCCTGCCCCCTCGGCTAAAACAAAGCCGTCGCGGTCTGCGTCGAATGGACGGGAAGCCCTTGTGGGATCGTCGCAGCGCTTGGTCGAAAGGGCTTTGAGCATCTGGAACCCCCCTACGGAAAAGGGAACAACACAGGCCTCTGTACCGCCGGAAATCATCACATCGCAGCGCCCGCTGCGGATTAGATCGAGCGCCTGGCCGAGGGCATCGGTGCCCGAAGCGCAGGCAGTAACCTGGGTAAGTGCAGGCCCCGTGGTACCGAACATCATTGAGATATTGCCGGCCGCTTCGTTGGGTATCATCAATGGAACCGTAAGCGGCAGCATTCGTTTTGGCCCTGAAGCAAAAAGTTTCTTAAAAGATTCTTCGACCACCTCAAAACCGCCGATTCCGTTTCCAAGTACAATGCCGGTTCTGTCCGGCTCACATGTTACACGCCTTTTTCCCTCCGCATCAGGCTCACCCAGCAGCTTTGCTTCGCCAAGGGCTTCAACCGTTGCCGCTGCCGCTATCTGCACAAAGCGAGACATCTTGCGGGCTTCTTTTTTATCTATCCATTGGCCTGCATCAAAGTTTTTTATTTCACCCGCTATAGTTACGTCAAAACCGGTGGTGTCAAACGCAGTGATCGGCCCTATCCCGCTCCTGCCCTCTTTCAGTGAGCTGCAAAATTCCTGAACAGAATTTCCGATAGGAGTAATCGCTCCCATTCCTGTAACAACTACCCTTCTGTGCATATCAGCCTCCTATGTGTACATTCCGCCGTCAACGGAAAGAACTTGTCCTGTTATATACGCCGAGGAATCCGACGCAAAAAAGAGCGCCGCCTCTGCTATATCTTCCGGTTTCCCCTGCCGTTTAAGCGGGATTTTTTCGAGTATCATTTCTTTTGCCGCCTGCGGAAGCACTGCGGTCATATCTGTTTCGATATAACCGGGAGCAATGGCGTTTACACGCACTCCGCGGCTTGCCACTTCCTGGGCAAGGCTCTTGGTAACTCCGATAAGTCCGGCCTTGCCCGCCGAATAGTTTGCCTGCCCGCCGTTGCCGTGGATTCCAATAACGCTGGACATATTGATGATAGAGCCGCTGCGTTTGCGTATCATGTCGCGGCCTATGGTGCGGGCTGCAAAAAAGGCTGCGGACAGATCCAAATCAATCACTTTTTGCCATTCCTCAAAAGACATTCTGAAAGAAAGATTATCCCTGGTGATGCCGGCATTGTTTACAAGAATGTCAAATCCTCCGGATTCTTTAAGGGCGCTTTCGATAATTGCATCTACTTCGTTTATTTTGCCAAGGTCAGCCGTGATCCAGTGGAGTTTTCCCTTGCCTTCTTCGAGTCGTTTTTTTAAGTTTTCCGGCTCTTTCGTGCTTAGCCCCCAGACTTCCGCGCCTGCTTCAAGAAAACGATCGGTAATGGCTTTTCCAATTCCTCTTGACGCGCCGGTTATCAATGCTTTTTTCCCTGTTAGATCCATATCAACCTTCCTTATGTTTCGCTGCCAATTTTTAATATGTTTTCAATTGTTCCGGCGGTAAAGCACGGAATTTCACTTCCTGTATCGCGCCAGAGTCCCTGAAGTACCTTGCCGGGGCCTGTTTCAAAACAGACCTCGATGCCTGTCGCTGCAATGGCGGCTTCTTCATCAACCCAGCGGACGGGGCTGGTAATCTGCATAAAGGCGAGTATTTTCGCCTCATCGCCCGATGTTATTTGTTTGCCCGTAACATTGGAAAAAAGGGGGATTGATGGATCGCTGAATGTAACAGTTTCCAGTGCCGGGCGGAAGGCTTCTGCGGCATCGGCCATAAGCGGCGAATGGAACGGACCGGCAACCTGCAGCCTTATGGCTCTCTTTGCACCGGCTTCCTTAAAGCGCCCTTCCGCTTCCGTCAGTGCGGCGGCGGTTCCGCTGACCACAAGCTGTTTGGGCGAATTGATGTTCGCGGGGTAAAGGTCTTTTAAGCCTTCCGCGCTCCATTGCGCGATAAGCGCTTCCACCTGTTCGGGTGCAAGGCCGACAATGGCCGACATTCCGGGCGCGGCGTCGCCGGCACCGCGCAGACGGTCTGCGGTTTTCTGCATGGCTTCGCCCCTGGCCTTTACCAGGCGGAAACAGTCCGCCGCGCTGATTATGCCGGCGCATACCAGGGCGGCATATTCACCCAGGGAAAACCCCGCGCACACGGCGGGGCTGTAGCCCTGTTCGCCAAGAACAGCCGCTGCCGCAAGGTTCGCCAGCGTAATCACGGGCTGGGAAACATCGGTTCGTTTAAGGGTCTCGGCATCGGACGCCATGAGGGCTTTCATATCCTTCCCCATAATTTCCGATGCCGTATCGAATAACCCTCTTACTGCGTTAGACGATAGAAAATCCAGGGCCATTCCCGGATACTGAGCCCCCTGACCGGGGAATAGGTATGCCGCATTATTCTTTTTCATTTTCACCTACCAAACAATTAAATTTCCTCCGTAGGCAAGGCCTCCGCCAAAGCCGACGGTCATTATCAAATCTCCCCTGTTTATTTTTCCTGTACGGTTCATTTCATCGAGGGCGATGGGGATTGTCGCCGCCGATGTGTTGGCATATTCTTCCAGATTGATAAAAAATTTTTCAAGAGGTATGCCGATGTACCTTGCCGCACCCTGGATAATTCTGTAATTGGCCTGATGCGGTACTATCCATGCAAGATCATCAATGCTGATTCCTTCCGCTTTTAGCAGGGTGTTGACAATTTCAGCCGCCGCCTTTACGGCAAAGCTGTAGACTTCCTGCCCCTTCATCTCCACCTGAATTGGTTCATTTACCACTTCACCTTTTTTGATCGGATAACGGGTGCCGCCCCTTCGTATTATCAGGGTATCCCAGCCCGTTCCATCGGCGTACAAAACGGTTCTTAACAGTCCTCTTTTGCCGTTTCCCTCCGATGGTGCGCCGGTTTTTTCAATTACTGCCGCTCCCGCGCCGTCACCCAGGAGCACGCATGTTCCCCTGTCTTCCCAGTTTGTTATCTTGCTTAAAACTTCGGAGCCAATCACCAGGGCGTGTGTTCTTTCCGGTCTTATGTTTAACAGGCCGGCGGCGGTTTCGACCGAATAGACAAAGCCGGTGCATCCGGCGGCAAGATCCATGGCCGCGGCTTTTTTCGCTCCAAGCCTGCCCTGCACCACGCAGGCGGTTGAAGGGCAGCCTACAAAGTCGGCCGAAGCTGTTGTAAGAACGATGACGTCTAACTTTTCGGCCATTTCAGCCGCCGCCCTGTCCCGTTCCGCTGTGTCTGTTTCATTATTACCATTAAAACCGGCCGCCATTGCCAGGGCATTTTTAGCCGCTTCCAGGGCTAAATCGCTGCACGCACAGTCCTCGCCGGCGATGTACCTGTTTCCGATCCCTGTGTGAGACCTTATCCACTCATCACTGGTATTGATTTGAGCAGCCAATTCACTGTTGCTGACCTTTCTGGAAGGCACTGCCCTCCCGGTTCCTATAAATTCAAAAGCCATACTTTTCTTTTATGACAAAATTTCAATATTTGTCATACTCATTTTATCACCGAATTTTTGGTTTTTGTCAAGGGTGGCTTTTCACGGCTATGGCTATGCCAGAAATGTGTACCTAAAGCTATAACATAAAGCGGTACGCGGCGGCGCAAAGCCCTTTCTCGGGCTGACGGTCTGGTAGACATCTTTTTTTTCTGTAGAACTAGGTTAACCATTATCGAAATTCTTTATTGTGTAATTCACTTCTTTATTACCACGCCGATGCCCTCGGCAGGGCTTGTGCGCCACTACGTACCGCTTACATTATATTTTTTGGGCATATATTTCTGAAACAGCCATAGTAGTGAAAAAGCTTGCGTAGGGGAAGCCGCGCCGTAATCGCACGCCGCGGTAGCGGCGATTTAATAAATTTCCTTACGATGGCCGACCGAAGGGAGGCATGCCCTCGGCAGGGGAACAAATAATCGCACCCGAAGGGTGTAGATGGGTGAACCCCAATCGTTCCGGCGCAAGTGAATTTTCCACCGTAAAAATGGCAGCAAGCCTTTAGGCTTGCGTGCGCGCCGCGGTAAGTGCGCCGCTGCGTACCGCTTACATTGTATTTTTTGGGCATATACTTCTGAATTAGCCGCAGCAGTGAAACGCTGGCGTAAGGGAGGTGCTTTTACCCCCTGACACCCCGTATAACCTGTTCTGGGTATACATTTTTAAAATTACAAAAGTAGTGAAAAAGCTTGCGTAGGGGATTGTATTATCTTTTACTTATGTTTTTTAACTTGCCTCTCCATATGTAAAGCCTCTCTCCCTGCGCTCGTCCTGAAGTTTTGCCCATGCTTCCAAACCTTTTTCCCGCAGCAATAAGTTGTCCTGCTTTAATACAGGATACCCGTCAAAAAATGCCGGAAATTTTTCGCAGGGGTATTGTTCGCATAATGCACAAACTTCGACGTCTTTTTCTTTTGCGCAAATCCTTACTGCGCACCCGGGATTTCCGCCTCCTTCCTTGCAGGAAGTGCATATACCGGGATCGACCATGCCTTTTAAGAACGACCAAAATTTATCGCCGTCGGGAATGTATTGAATTATGTCTTCAAAACCCGCCTTGACCATTTCTTCATGCAGGTTTTTTGCGCTGGGTGTAATTTTTACTTTTACTGCGCAGTTTTCGCAGTAAAGACCGCAGTAACAAATGTATTTATTGTTCATGGGTTGTCTCCGTATTCATTATACCACAAAAAGCTACCTTTCAAACAGTTCCTTTAGTTCCTCGTGGCTCATTCTTGCAAGCCAGGATTCTCCTGAAGTTATTGTCATGTCCGCCAGTTCCTGTTTGCTTTTGAGCATGGCGTCTATCTTTTCTTCGAAGCTGTTTTTGGTGATAAAGCGGTGGACAAATACCGTGCGTTTCTGGCCTATGCGGAAGGCTCTGTCGGTCGCCTGATTTTCAACTGCGGGGTTGTACCACAGATCATAATGGATTACACGGCTTGCTGCGGTCAGGTTCAATCCAAGGCCGCCGGCTTTCAGGCTGACCAAAAGAATCCGTGCGGCAGGATCATTTTGAAATCTATCAACAAGATCACTGCGGGTTTTTTGATTCAATCCCCCGTAATAGACGAGTGCCGCTTCGCCCAGTTCTTTTTTAATTATCTGCTCCAGGCAGGTCAGGGTTTCCACATACTGGCTAAAGACAAGAGTTTTTTCCCTGTTGGCGAGAATTTCTTCGAGCAGGGTTAGGAGAAGCTGCGCCTTGCCCGAAAGTTTTGAAACAGCGGGGCTTTCCTTGTCATAAACACGGGGGTGGTTGCAGATTTGTTTAAGGGAAGTAAGCATGGAAAGAATCAGGGCGGCGCGGTCTTTGGTCTCGCTGTGCTCCGATTTGCGTATCGATTCGGAGACCACACTTTCGTATAACGCCGCCTGTTCTTTTTCCAGCACAGCATACTCGTTGGCAGTTATTTTACCGGGAAGGTCTTTAATGATCTTTTTGTCTGTTTTAAGCCGGCGCAGAAGAAAAGGGGATGTGATTTTTCGTAGGGCTTCCGCCCGTTCGCTGCTGCACATAACTTCGATTGGAATGCGGTACTGCTCCCTGAAACCGGCCGCATTTCCCAGATAGCCCGGCAGGATAAAATCGAAGAGCGAGCGAAGGTCTTCGAGCCTGTTCTCCACCGGTGTCCCCGAAAGGGCAAGCCGGTATTGCGAGCGCAGCTGCTTTACTGTTTGGGAAATGCGGGTATCGGCGTTTTTCATCAAATGGGCTTCGTCTACCAGCAGCAGCGAGAAAGCCTCCTGCTTCAGTTTTTCCGCATCACGAACCGCTGTCTGGTAGGTAGTCAGGCATACGTCCTGCTGCCTGTCGAGCTGCCTGCGGACTCCATGATAGCGGAACACGCTCAAAGACGGTGCAAAGCGGCTCAACTCTTTTTCCCAGTTAATGAGCAGTGCAGCCGGTGCAATTACAAGGCAGCCGTTTCCAAGAAGCCCTTCCTCTTTGAGCCGCAGCAGAGCGGTAATCGACTGAATTGTTTTGCCCAGCCCCATGTCATCGGCAAGTATGCAGCCGAAACCCGAATAGAAAAGAGAGCACACCCAATTATAGCCCCGCCTTTGATACGGGCGAAGTTTTGCATTAAGGGTTTGCGGAACGGGAAAATCCTGCTCACGGAAAAGATTATCAATTGTTTCGCGTGTGTCAATGGCAAGAACGGTGTCTCCTGAAAAATGGGCTTTTAAGAAATCATTAAAATCGGGAGCAGAATCATTTGCTTTTTTTAACAGACGGGCAAATTCCTGGGGATTCATTTTGACAAAGCCGTCCCTGAAACGAACCACAGCCCGCTTATCTTTAAGCAGTTTTTCAAATTCTTTTAGCGACATCACTTCGTCGCCGACAGCCACCTGCCATTCAAAATCCGACAGGGTGTTAAAATCGAGGTAGCGCTTTAGGGATTTTCCTGCGGAGCTCCCCTTGATTACAAGCCTTGGTTTTAATTCCCTGGCAAGCGCCTTTGGGAGATTTATCGTTATGCCAAGGCGGGTGAGCAGGGGCGCCGCTGAATCGAGAAACGAAACCAGCCGTGCTTCCGATAGTCTTACGGATTGATGTACGGCAAGCTCACGGATTTCCGGCAGATAATTTGAAAGAGCAGTCGGCGCTTTTAGTATTTCCAAATCCCTGTATTTTGAAAGGGGTGTTTTTGTTACTCCATCATCATTTTCGGAAAGTACATCCATGGAAAGGGCAAAGTTAAAATCATCGCCGGTTATGGGTTTCGCTTCTTTTATGTTTAGCGTATAACAGTATTCGCCAAAATTAATCTGAAGAACAGAAAGCCATCTGTCTATAGCAATGGGAAGCGAACGTTTTGCCGGTGAAGAAACATCAATATGGAATCCCTGAAAAAACAAATTTAACAGTTCCCGGTATTCTTCCCCTGTCCCGTGTTTGCTGAAACTGCCGCGGAAAGAAAGAAATCTCCGTTTGACCCACTCATTCAGAAAAGCGGAAGAAAGCAGATTAACAACGCTCTGTCCGCTAACTGTTTGGCTTTCCGTCTTTTTTCCCTTTACGGCACAGGTAAGCAGGCCGCATTCGCCGGACGCAATGTTTGTAAGCATCTCCGATACCAATGGAAGGGTTACAAATGGCTGCCAGATTATCCTGGCTATTTCATCGCCTGCCAACACATAAGGGATAAAAGCTCCGGCGGAACAAACAAGGTTTAGAAACTTAAAAAGATAAACTAAAAAACTATACGATGCTGTTCCGTCCGCAGAAGAAAAGCGCACAAAGTGTTCTAAGGCGTCATATAGCGAATAACGCTTTTTGCCGCCATTAATATCTTCCGCCAGCAGGGCTGCCTCGGCGCCGGGAGCAGGGTTTGCACACAAGACCGTCCATGTGCAGCGTGAAAAAGAGTACTCCCTGTCCGCAGCAGTCTGCTCATCTTCCGCCGCTTCCCACGAACGATAGTCTGCACTGCGATGGTAAAATTCCGCCATAACCATGGCAAAGTCCCTGCTGCAGAACGGCGGAGCAGCGGGTAACAGCGCCGAAATTAGTTCCCCGCACCATGGAATTGGCTCAAGTGCAACCGGCGGCGGCACGGGCTGTTTGCCCTTGGCGGCTTTTTCCTTATCTGTAAATTCAATTGTAAATGGCGGAGCAATGCTGTGAACCGCCGCCTTCCCAAACCGCTCCGCAAGGTTCATGCCCCTAAGGGCGAAAAGCACGTGCGGATCTGAATCAATTTCCCTTGCAATTATGTAATAGAGCGCTGCCATGTGCTTGCAGGGATCTCCGTAATCGGGACAGGTGCAGGAGCGCTTCATTTCACGCCAGCGCCGGGGAATTAAATCGATGCCCTTTTTTTTGAGTTTCTGTAAAAAAGTTTCCGGCAGTTCCCCGGCGGCAATACGAGCGAGCAGGGGCGTATCATCCTCTATCATCTTATAAACCTGCTCTTTTTCTTTTAGAGGCGGAAAAGCAATTTGTACCCTGTAAAAAGGCATATAATTGCCTTCGACTTTAGCAGTTGCCCGGCCGTCTTTTAGATCAAGCGAAAGGACCCTGCCCGTATTGGCATAGGTTCTGCCGCGGTCAAGCCGTGCCCCCATCTTATAGCTGTCCAGTACATCAATAAACCATGAACCCCAGGCCGTGATGCCATACCGGCTTTTCATGAAATAGAGTATAGCACAAAATGGTGCCAGGCACTTTTTATCCGACAAAAAGGTAAATTGTGTTTTTTTAAAATATCATGCTATAATTAATTAAGTTCCGGCACGGGAAAAGTGCCGTGCTAACCCTGCAACAAGGAGATTTTTATGAAGAAATTACTGATTTTTGGATTGGCTCTTCTGTTTTTGTGCCCTGTATTGTTTGCCGAAGACGCCAAAGTAATGCCCATGATGGTAGGCCGTTTCTATGTAGCGCCCACATACTCTTTTGCTCAGGGAAGTTATGATAAGGAAGGAGAATACGAAAGCTTTGATGATGGCAATGTAAGCCTTTTTAACCTGGGCTTTGCCCTTGAATACGGAATAATCGACTGGATTACCGCAGCAGTTCAGTGGGTGCCGGGTTTTACCCTTTGGTCTGATGTTGAAGCTGCCTTACCGGCCGGGTCTGATCCACAAGGCAAAGTTGATGCCAATGGTGTAGCGGACTTGTTTGTTGGATCGAAAATTCAAATTATAGGTGAAAAAGCTCCTGTCGATACCGGACTGTTCCGTTTAGCCATCGCCCCTGGGGTGATCATTCCCCTGCCCGGCCCCGATTTTGAGCAAGAAGCCAAAAATCTTAGCAGCGGGAAAGATGCGACATTCAGCAGTAACGACAAACATATTTTTGCCGCCGGCGGCAGATTCTATTTTGATTTTGTTATCAGTAAATATTTTTTTATTAACCTGTATAATGAGACGATTTTCTATCCCATCAAGCAGGATTTGAACAGAGACAGTCCGGCTTTTTATGCAACGAAAGGGGGAATGGCTCAAGATCCAACAATGCAGGCAGGTCTTGCAGCAGCAGGGCTTGCATCTGCTATTCCTCAAATAATGGATATTGATGGACAGGTTGACTATAAATACCGCCTTACCTTTGAAATAGAACCGGTGCTCACAGCTCCTATTGCTGATGGAATAAGTTTTACCGTTGGTGTTCCTTTCAACTACCGCTACATACCGGCCTACGAATATTCTTTTGATTATCCAAGAGCTCTGGAACCGGCATCATCCATGTTTAAACCAATTCTTCTTAACAGATTAAATACCGATCCACAGCACAGCCTTACTGTTATACCCAATTTTTCGTTTTTCTTCACTAAGACCTTTATGCCTCTGGAATTCAAGTTCCAATACGGTATTCCGATTTTGGGCCAGAATGTCATGGCGCGGCAAAATATAACATTTCAGATAAAAGCTTACTTCGCTCTGCCCGGCAGACCGGAATAGGGTTTAGCCGCAATCAGCCGTAAATACTGTTTTGGTAAAAGCAAAGGGTAAACAGATATCAGCAAATCTCCCTTAATTGACTTATCGCATACAGCGGAATATCAATCAGATATTCCGCTTTTTTGTAGCCGGCAAGAGATGTTCTGATTGCTGTTTTTGGCTGGAATTTTTTTGTGTAAACAGAAAGGCTTTTGGCTTTTAAATTCGTAGACGATTTAACTTCCAACGGAATTATCTGCCTGCCGTTCTGTATAATAAAATCAACCTCTGCGTTTCCAGGAGGCTCATTTGCCCAATATGCGGTATCAATATCTTCAATCAATTTTAATTCCTGGCACACATATTGTTCGGTTAACGCTCCCTTGAATTCGATAAACAGGGCATCTCCTTCCAATAGGGCATGTACATCAAGATTTGACATTGCCGATACCAGCCCTACATCGCACAAAAAAAGTTTAAATGCGCCCGAAGAATTTGCATAACTTCGCAGCGGCATTGCTGGCTTTGAAACACGGGGAATACGGTGAACAAGACCGCTCTTTATAAGCCATTCCAGAGCGATTTCATACGTTTTCGCGCTTGAGCCTTTTTGAATTTCCGAATAGACAAACTTTTTATTTTCCTTTGCCAGTTGGTACGGAATAGATTTCCAAATTTGATTTGTTTTTTGGACATCTGTTTTTGGAATATGTTTTGAAAAATCTTCCTCATACGCCTGTAGTATCTGCTTTTGAACTTCTCTTGCTGCAGCAAAATCCTTGTTTTCCAAATACTTTACTATGGCTTCCGGCATTCCGCCTATGTAAAAATACATCCGCAAAAAATAAATAAATTTATCCCGGAATATCTCTATCATCTGCCAGTCATGGCTTTCCAGTAACTTTTGCAGCGACTCTTCACCTATAGCACCCAGAAACTCCAAAAAGCTCATGGGATAAAGCTTCATAAAATCAACCTTGCCCACAGGAAAAGAAACGCCTTCATGCAAAAAAACCCCAAGCAGACTTCCGGCAGCAATAATATCATATTGAGGCAAATTTTCGTTGAAATATTTAAGTGATGTAAGCGCATTAGGGCAAGCCTGAATTTCGTCAAAGATAATTAATGTATCACCGCTTACAATCTTTTGGCGCACCTCTATTTCAAGGCCTACCATAAGCCGCTCTGTATCCAAATCACCGGAAAACAATTCCGTCATGCGTTCATTATTCTCAAACCGGATGTAGGCCGTATTTTTGTAATGCAGCCGCCCAAACTCTCTCATAAGCCAGGTCTTTCCAACCTGCCGAACCCCCTGAATTATCAGAGGCTTATGACCCGGCTTATTTTTCCATTTTACCATGCTTTTTATAACCATTCTTTCCATTTTTTATTCCTTACAGAGATATAATACTGTTTCCCCATAAAAAATGCAAGAATTATAGTTTATTCCCCATAAAAAATAGAAAAAACGAGGGTTTTTCCCCATAAAAAGTGATAAATGTTGGCGGACGGGCAGCTTATTAATAAAATGCCCTCACATTTCTGCGTTATACCCCGCGCCGGCTTCTGCGGCGAGGCCGGCTGCGCTGCTGCTTGTCAGGCGCTTTTGCGCTGATTGCCGGTCTTGCAGCGCCAGCCTCGATACGGCGCGGACTGCGCGGGCGGCGGCGGCGCTTATTCCGCAGCGTTCAGCCATTTCTGCCAGGTCTGCGGCGGCGATATTATCAATGCTTTCGTAGGCCTTCATTATTGCCGCAGCCCGCTTGGGGCCGATCCCGTCGACTGATTCCAGCGCCTGAAAGAACAGATCCTTTGAACGCAGCCTCTGGTTAAAACCTGTGGCAAAGCGGTGGCTCTCGTCACGGACGAACTGCAGAACTTTAAGGGCTTCGGACTGACGGGAGAGGATAACCGGCTCTTTTGCGCCGGGCAGCCACAGTTCTTCCTCCCGCTTGGCAAGACCGGCTATGTCCAAATTAGCACCTAACTCATCAAGGGCGCCCTTTGCGGCATTTGCCTGGCCGATGCCGCCGTCGACCAAAACCAGATCGGGCAGCTCCCTGCCTTCCCGGATCAGCCGGGAATAACGGCGGTGTATTACTTCCCGCATGGCGGCAAAATCATCAACAATGCCCACTACACTGCGCAATTTGAAGTAACGGTAATTTTTTCGATCCGGAACTCCGTTTTTGAATGAGACAAGAGAGGCAACCGGATGTTTGCCTTCCAAATGGGAAATGTCAAAACCTTCGATGCGCTCAGGCTTGCCTTTCAGATTTAATGCCCTGGCAAGTTCTTCCAGGGCGGGGCCTGCCCCTCTTTCTTTCAAACGCTTGCGCAAATCTTCCAGCGCATTTTGCCTCGCCATCGAAAGTATCGCAGTATGGTGTTTGTCAACCGGAAAAATCAACTCTGGCCTGTATCCAAAGTTTTTATCAAACCAGATTGATAAATTGTTTTTATCTTCTGCATCCTGTTTTTCCGTAATGGTATTTTGAATAAATATCTTGTGCGGGGGCGGACGGCTGCTTTCATAATACGAAGTAATAAACAGCTCCAGGGATTCCGTTTCATCTGCGGCGGAACGGGCACGGAATAAATCCTGCCCCGTCATCTTCCCGCCGCGCATGGAGAAAACCGTAAATGTGGCAAGAACTCCCTCGGCAGCCCAGGCGATGTAGTCCCTGCTTTCGGGATCGTGATCTACCACGGAGCTGTCTTCGCCGGCAAGATTCTCGACAGCCTTGATTGTGTTTCTCAGCCTGGCGGCCTGCTCAAATTGCAGGGATTTGGCAGCTTCGTGCATTTGCGCTGTCAGGTCGACAATTAAAGACTCAGTTTCGCCGGAAAGCAGTTTTTGCACCCGCCGCACATGGACGCCATAGTCCTCGACACTGATTTTTCCGCAACAGGGGGCTGTGCAGCGCCCAATATGGTAGTACATACAGGGCTCTCTTTTTCCGGCCTGTCCGCGATTCTTAAAAGAGCGGCATTTTCGCAGCGGGAAAAGTTTGTTTATAAGTTCGAGCATGGCGTCCATTCCACCAACATTGGGGAACGGCCCGTAGTAAAGGCTTTTGTCCTCGATAATGCGGCGGGTGCGAAATATCCTCGGAAAGTCTTCATGCGTTATGCGAATAACAGGGTAGGTTTTTCCGTCTTTCAGGCTGATATTGTACTTTGGGCTGTATTGCTTTATTAGGGTATTTTCCAGCAGCAGGGCGTCGTATTCGCTTGCCGCTATTATGGTTTCGACAGCCCGGACATGGCGGACTAATGTGGCGGTTTTTATGTCTTTTTCGCCCGAATAATAGGACTTCAGCCGGTTTTTCAGGGACTTGGCCTTGCCCACATAGATGATCTGCCCATCTCCGTTCCGCATGATGTAGACCCCGGGTTCGGATGGCGCTTCCAGTGCGGCGGCTTTCAGTTCGTCATATCTGTTCTCTGTATTTTTGTTCATATCAATTACCGTTCAATTACTGCCGACAATATGGGAAACTTATGAAAAAAGTACTGAATTGCACGTTTGCATTGTATATTTTCTTCCTCGTTTCAGGTAGCCTCTACGGAGTTGGGGAGAAAACCATCTCCCTTGGCAGCTCTTTTACCTGGAGACTGGCTGAATCCAGAACAGGTTTAATCGAAGCCGGTTCAATCAGGCCTAACCCTGTACTGATGTTGTCAGCGGAAGCTGCCGCCGCAACGTCCCTCGACTTATCGGTCTCTTTTAACGAGGGGGATCCCAGGCTCTACAGAGACAGCCTTGGCCATTACAGTGTTTCCGCTTCTCCCGAACTTGAAGCTGTGGAACAGCGTTTTGCCAGAACCGGAACCGGAGCGGCGCTTTTCGGAGGCGCTGCTTCAAACGGCAGTCCGGTTACAATAGAGCCCAGGAGCCGCAGCGCCCTGTTTGCGCCCGGCAGCCAAATCGGGGATTTTTCCATTGAATTCTGGCTATATCCCCTTAACATGGAAAACGGCGAGCAAATACTCTCGTGGGTTTCCACGAGGCAGAACAGTACAAACAGAGGCGCCTACTCTTTTCAGAGGATTTTGTGCGCTGTTGCCAGGAACCGGCTGCAGTGGTCGTTCATTGATTTTTTTACATCCGTGGATCGCGCGTCAAATATCAATATAAATCTTGCAGGAAATACTCCGGTAATTCCCAAAACCTGGAGCCATCACCTTATCCGTTTCGATTCTGATACGGGATTGCTCGAATATCTTGTAAACGGCAGGTCAGAGGACATTGTATATGCGACTTCTTCAGGCCGCGAAGCCGGCGAGGTTTATGCACCGGTTGCAGGCGAGGCCGGCAGTTTTGTGCTGGGCGGGCAGTTCATGGGGATCATGGACGAATTTAATATCTACAATGCCTTTTACAACAATGCTTCAATGGAGAAATATACCCGGCGCGGCGGCAGAACGGAAACCAGGGCTATCGATCTGGGAGAAAGTTACAGCAGCATAATCAGGATTGATGCTTCCGGAGGCAGGACATCAATAAGGGGAACCAGAGCCAGCAGCGAATTCCGCGAAAACGGCAGATTCCGCTTTTCCGATGATTCAGAAATGCAGTTCTTTATAAGGACATCGGACAACCCTTACCGCTGGGACAACGACTGGTACAGCTTTATCCCGGGGGCGGAAATACCGGCCGATATTCATGGGCGTTATGTGCAACTGGCGGTTGATTTTTATCCGTCGTCCGACGGCGAAACAAGCCCCTATCTTGAAGGATTATTTATAACATATATACCGGCAGAACCGCCCCTGCCGCCCCAATTACTGACGGCGACGGCAGTGGACGGCGGAGTACAGCTTCGCTGGAGGAACAGCCCCAATCCCAATACCACCGGATACTTGATTTATTACAGCGATACAAGGGGGGAGTATTTCGGCGAGGATGCCGCGCTGGGTCCCTCCCCAATTGATGCCGGAAGAAGGAACAGCCTTGTCATTGACGGACTTAGAAACGGTACTTTGTACTACTTTAGAATTGCCGCCTATGACCACAGGGATGCTGCCGGTTCCACGGGGTATCATGTAGGGGAATTTTCCAGGGAAGTTACAGCCCGTCCCCTGGCAGGACTTTCTCTACAGGCACTGGGAATTATGGATTAAATACTGTATTATTATGAGATCCGGTGATAATGATGCAAGAAAATTACGATAAGAAGATTGATGAGTACATTAATAAAATGCCCAGTCTTCCCATGTCGATCGCCAAGGTGCTTGAGATCTGCAACAATGTTAATGTAAGCCCCGCAGACTTGAATTATGTAATTTCTCTTGATCCCGTTCTGGTAGGCAGGGTGCTGAAACTGCTGAATTCTGCCTATTACGGCCTAAGCCAGAAAGTAACCAATCTTGTCCGGGCAATTATCATGCTGGGAATAAATACCGTAAAAAACCTTACCCTATCGACGGCGGTTTTGGCGACCCTGCCCGTAAATAAAAGCCTTAAAGGGCTCAACATGGAAGGGTTTTGGCGCCATTCCCTGTGCGTGGGAGTAACCGCCAAAATACTTGCCAAAAAACGCGGCATAGATTCAAAATTTTTCGAAGAATACTTTACAGCCGGCTTGCTGCATGATATCGGCAAAATTCCCCTGAATGCGGTACTTTCCGCTGATTATTTGATCACAATAACATCTGCCGACCGTGAGCAGCTGCCGCTGTTTGAGGCGGAAAAGAAAAGCCTGGGGTTTGATCACTGTGATGCGGGACGGCGGATTGTCGATTCGTGGAAACTCGACGGCCCCGTAGCGGACGCCATTATCTACCATCACGATCTGGCGGGATACTCAGGCGATTATCATGATATTCTTTCCAGCGTTGCCGTTGCAAACTATTTTGCCTCGATTGACGAGATTGGCTTCTCCGGAAGCCGGCATCCTGAAAAACCGGCCGAAGATGTATGGAACGATCTGGGAATAAACGAAGATATTTTCGAAGAAGTAAAAATTGTTGTAAACGACGAAATCGAAAAAGCAAAAGTGTTCCTGAATTTTTAATGATATCAGGGGCCGGTCAAGATACATTTCCCCCTTGCAGAATTTTCCCAAACATGACAATAATATTCCAATGAAAGGTAATACTGCCTTTATATATCCTGCTTGTATAGGCAGGTTATTTCTGTGCTTGCCCGATTAAAAAGGGCGGGGAATAAAAGGAGTTGTTTATGAAAAACATGTTAAAGGTTTTAGGGATTATTGCTGTTGCGGCGGTAATCGGGTTTTCTCTCGTCTCGTGCAGCAGCGGCGGCGGTGGCGGCGGAAGCGGTGGTATTCCGTCTAAATGGCGCGGAACATATTCAGGAGGCGGCACTACTTTCACAATAAGCGGCTCCTCCGGATCTTATACCAACTTTGGCGCCCTGGGCTCCGGTACTGTCAGCGATCTAAGCGTCGAAGAAGGCGGCGCGGTATTGGCCGGCAGCGATACTGTAGGTGAGTGGGTTTATCTTCTTGCAGAAGGTGAAAGATTTGGCTTTATTTATAATTATAGCTATGGAGGTAATTCCGGAACCATAATCGCGCTTGGCGGTTCTGCATCGAATATCAGAAATCAAGCCATAAGTCAAGGAGGCACCTTCCTTCCGGATATACAGATTTCGACCATTATCACACAATTCCAGGATAATGGATCTACGATTAACTTCGGGTTCGACGGCGAAAAAACAAGTACCAGTACCAATACTGGTGGTAACAGCGGCGGTAACGGAAAAACCCTGGTTATTACCGGCGTTTCTCAGAATCAAATGGATCAAATTGCTTATGGCGGTTATGTTATCTTGTTTCCCACAAGTGTATCTGATGCAAATGCTAAGACTGATATTGGGAATTATTTTGAGTATGGGTTTACTCAGTATGCTGTTGCCGGTATGGATCTGTATGAAACAGAAGAACCGGTCAAAGTTGGAAATACTTATACGGTAACGGTGCCCTTGTATAAGGCCGATATGTCAGGACCGTGGACAGGTTCGGGAAACCACAATGTCTGGAATATCTTTATCGGCGAAGAAAATGTGTATTTATACAAAGCCTCAAATGTAAACTTTTCGTCGGCGACCACAACTATCGCGGCAACAAGGTATATATTAGTCGAAACAATTAAAATGGACGATTATGGCGGTGGCGCTAGTGGCCCAAACCAAGAATATCCTTATAACTATAATTATCCGGAATATTGGTAATGGTGACAGACATCGAATTTCTGTAGTGTCGATGAGCTTGAGCCTGCACTCGATATGGTGTGGGCTCAAGCCAGTTCTCAGCGGGCCTGGCTGGGTCCGCTGTTCCAAAAAAGTAAAAATCTGATATTATTAAACCATGAACTATTCCAGCAGCTTTATTCCCACTTTACGGGAAGTTCCCGCAGATGCAGTAATCGCCAGCCACCGTCTCATGTTTCGCGCAGGCCTGATACGCAAATTGGCCAACGGGCTTTTCGCATACCTGCCCCTCGGGCTGCGCTCCTTTCGCAAGGTAGAGCAGATCATTCGTGAAGAAATGGATGCGATCGGCTCTTTGGAAATGAGACCCCCTGTGGTACAGCCCGGTGAGATATGGAAAGAATCCGGCCGGTGGGATGCAATGGGTGACGGAATGTTACGGGCGCGAAACCGGCTGGAAAATGACTTTGTAATTACCCCCACTGCCGAAGAAGCCTTCACTGCTGTTGTGCGCGATGAACTTTCCAGCTACCGTCAGCTTCCGCTTAGTCTTTATCAGATCAACACCAAGTTCCGGGACGAGATACGCCCCCGCTACGGCGTTATGCGCGGCCGTGAATTCGTTATGAAAGACGCTTACTCCTATCATGCTGACGACGAAAGTCAAGATGAAACATACCAGGCTATGGGGCGCGCATACCGCAAAATTTTCAAGCGCTGCGGGTTGACGGTAATTTCCGTTAAGGCTGATTCCGGCGCTATGGGCGGCAGCGGCTCTGAAGAATTCATGGTAGAAAGTGAAATTGGCGACAATACTTTGATCCTCTGCAAGAGCTGCGACTATGCTGCCAATGTGGAGAAGGCAGCCTGTGCGCCCGACTACAGCCCCAGGTTTTCGGCCGAGCTTGCCAGAGCCGCTGCCGCCGAGACTCCGGCCTTTGAAAAAATAGACACCCCCAATGTTAAAACCATCGAGGAACTTTGCGCCTTTCTAAAAACAGAGCCCCGGCAGTTTATAAAGACCCTGATCTACCGGGCTGTAAATGTAGAACTTGATCTATCCGCCGCGCCTGGCTGCGAAAAACTGGAACGGAAAAAGCCCGCGCCGGAAGCGCCGTATGTGTACCCCGAAGCATTTTTCGCCGTAGCAATACGCGGCGATCTTGATGTAAACGAGGCAAAACTCGCCGCACTGGTAAAAGCCAGTGAGGTAAGCCTTGCCGCAGACAGCGATGTAAGACGGCTGACAAATGCGCCCGTGGGGTTTGCCGGTCCTGTCGGTCTTAATACTCTGCCGGTCATTGCCGACTACAGCGTTGCAGGCATGAACGATGCGGTAACCGGCGCACTGGAAAAAGACCTCCACTACCAACATGTCGCATACGGCCGCGATTTTACCTGCTGGATGATGGAAGATATCCGCACAATAAAAGCAGGTGATCGCTGCCCTGTATGCGGCGGCGAGCTTTACGAGAAAAAGGGCAACGAGCTTGGCCATATATTCAAGCTGGGATACAAGTACACCCGCTCCATGAATGTCAGCTACCTGGACGAAAACGGAAAGAGCCAGGTACCCACCATGGGCAGCTACGGCATCGGCCTGGATCGTACGCTTGCATCAGTTATCGAAGAACATCACGACGATGCCGGCATTATCTGGCCTGCAACTATTGCGCCGTATCACGTTGTTATTGTGCCGATTAAATACAATGGAGAGGTAAAAACCGCCTCGGACAAGCTCGCCGCCGAACTGGAACAGGCCGGCATCGAAGTACTGCTCGACGACCGCGATGAGCGCCCCGGCGTTAAATTTAACGATGCGGATCTTACCGGTATACCCTGGCGGGTTGTTGTCGGCGATAAAGGCCTGGCTCAGGCGCAGGTGGAAATCAAGCGCCGACCGGAAAAAGAAAGCAGGCAGATAGAACTGACCAAGGCCGCAGCGGAACTTGCTCTTAAAATTCGGGAAGAACTGGCGGCGCTTAACGGGTAAGTAGGGGCTGCGTTTAAAATTATTTTCTATTGTGAATTTCCCAGATCAAGGTATGTCCAAGAAAGGTAAAATGTGGTTGTATTGCATATATGCGCACAATGTGCTATAATGTTATATAGTTTACTACATAAGAGGTATATAAAATGTCAGTAACAAATATAAATATCAGAACTGACAGCGAGACCAAAGTCAGGGCACAGCAAATATTCTCAACACTGGGGCTGGATATGACTACGGCAGTAAATTTATTCCTGCGCCAAACTGTACGAATGAATGATATTCCCTTTATCCTTACAGCAAAATCAGTTAAACCGGTTGCGGCAAATAAACTTGCTTTTGGACGTGGATGTATGAAGGGAAAAATCCGGATGTCAGAGGATTTTAATGAGCCCCTTGATGACTTTAAGGAGTATATGGAGTGAGGTATTTGCTTGATACACACACTTTGCTTTGGTATTTCGAAGATTCTCCCAAATTGCCCGATTCAATTGCGGCAGTTATAGAGAAAATAGACGCACACAAATCTATAAGTGCTGCATCTTTGTGGGAATTTACCATAAAACACAGTTTAGGCAAACTTCATTTTGAAGGCGGAATTGCCGCTTTTTACAAGATGGTAACCGCTAACGGGTTTACTATTTTGCACATTAGCGAACCTTATCTGAATAGACTCAGCCTTTTACCGTTTTTACACCGCGATCCCTTCGACAGGCTTATAATCGCAACCGCAATTGTAGAAGATATGACAGTTTTGACTGTTGACGAGAGTATTCAGCAATATGATGTAAAGTGGGCATGGTAGACTCAGTAACACCTCCCCTGCTTCCATGAGAGAAAAACTCAAAAAAAACCTCTCTGAACCTTAAATCTTATTAAGGTTTCGTCTTTTTCATATAAAAGTAATGTACAATCCTGGTGTATATGGGCGTATATGCCCGTAAATTTGTAATCTAAGGCTGATTACGATTAAAACAGGAGCGTAAAACATGAAACCAAACAAAGCAAGATCTTTTCTCTCTTCTCTTTTACCTTTCCTCTTGCGAGAGTCCTACAGGCGGCGGTAGCGACAAGACTGCACCCGTACTTTCAACCGGCAGTATAAGCCGCACAAGTGATACGGCGGCGACTGTCGGTTTTACCACTGATGAGGCCGGAACAGCGTATTATGTCGAACTGGCAAGCGGAGCGGCAGCGCCAACAAGCGCTGCAGTGCGGGCGGGAACCTCGCTCGGCGCCGCAACTCTCGGAGTTAATTCCGGCAAAACGGTAACACTTACAGCAGGGGCAAGGGATATTTATGTGGTGGTTGAAGATACTGCCGGCAATATCAGCGCCCCGCTTAAAATCGAGGCGGCGGCGTATGTTATAGGCTCACCCACAGATGATACGACAATCACAAACGCAAAAGATGCTATAGATAGTCACACATTCGCAGGATGGACGCAGGCTGCCGCAAACACAGAAAGCACAGCAGTAACACAAATCACCAATCAAATCAACGGAATTTCCGGTTTTGGTTCTTTGGGCGTAGGCTTTACGGTAAATGCAGTTTCATTTACAGCGGCAATAGCGGGCACAAGCGGGAATCCAACAGGCACAAACGGAACATTTACATTCACCGTTTCAATCAGCAAAGGCGGGGGCACACCGCAAACTTCAAGTTCAAAATCAATCACAATCACGGCAACGGAATTTGTCGATGATAATACCGGCACACCAGGTCTTTCGTTTGCCTTTGTTGCCGGCAGCGGCGACACCGAATACAGCGTTTCTCGCGGTTCAGTAACAAGTGGTGCGGTGGTTATTCCTGCATATTATAACGGCTTGCCGGTAACGACTATCCTCAATACTTCGTTTCTGAACCGGACAGGAATAACAAGCATTTTCATTCCTGCAACAGTAACAACAATCATGGATGGCAGTACAGCCACAGGTGCATTCTTCGGTTGCACAAACCTTGAAAGTGTAGTTTTTGGGAGCGGCAGCCAGCTTGAAACTATCGGCTCTTTTGCGTTCTATAATTGCAGAAACCTTGAAAGCATTGTTATACCTGCAAACGTTAAGAATATCGGTTCCAGTGCATTCCGTGGCTGCACAAATCTTGAAAGTATAGTTTTTGAAAACGGCAGCCTGCTTGAAACTATTGGCAACAATGCATTTCGTGGTACAGCCATAGCAAGCATCACTATCCCAGGGGGTGTAACATCTGTCGGACAAAATCAATTCCGTGGCTGCCCAAACCTTGTAAGTGTTTTTATTTCTGAAGGTGTACCGGAAATCGGCGGATACTTCTTTACTGATTGCACAAGCCTTGAAACCATAGTAATCCCCGCAAGCATAACGGTAATAGGCGAATATGCATTCAATAATTGTAATGCACTAAGTACAGTCTTTTACGGCGGTGCAGATAATACCGCATGGGGCGGTATATCAATCGACACAGGCAATGCACGGCTCAGCAACGCAGCCGTAACCCGATATTACTATTCGGCAACTTCACCCTCCGTAGCCGGAAACTTTTGGCGCTGGGTTGGCGGAGTGCCGACAGTTTGGTAGCAGGCAAACGGAACAATAGGCGTATCAGTGCCATAGGGCTGGGGGCGAATTAGGAAATTAGGAATGAGGAGTTAGGAATAATGTCCGCAGAACCTCAACCGAGCCCATCGTAGACGGGCGAAGGTTCCCCTCTTGATTACGCTGATTAAACGGATTAGACGGATTATTTTTCCGCAAAAATTCGCGTAATTTGCGGACGTTTTATTCTTGGCTTTTCTTTGCCCGGCGGATGGCGTGACCGCAATACTACCGCAGATCCGGGGGTAATCTTAAACGACCCGTCCAATAGCGGCTGGGAGTGATTGTAAGCCAGTTCAAACAGGAGATGACAGTCATCGAAAATCTTTCGGTGACTGTCACTTTGATTGTATGCGAGGGGTTTAATCAAGAGGGGAACCTTCGCCCTTCGGGCTCGGTTGAGGTTACCCCGTCTCTTTATTTTCTATCTTTTATTCTCTTGTTAACTAACTGGTAAATTTCCATCTTATCTCTTTTTCCTATTCCCCATATTTCAATAATTTCTATTTCATTTTTTACTATCCTATAGATAATCCTGTATCTCTTTTTTGCAAAATATAGTTTATAATATCCGGTCAAATCTATATTATTTTTATTACCCAGTTCTTCTCCAAGAAATGGATTTTTTTCCAGTTTATCTATTTTCTTATCAGCTAATTTTTTTATACTACCATCAAGAGATTTATATTCAACAACCGCTTCAAAAATAAATTCTATTTTCATAAAACTAGGAATTTCCCTTGATTTTTGCCCATGAGACATTTTTCGAAGGATTATAATTTTCTAAACGGGTGGTAACAATATTGTTAATCTCTAAATGCTCGAAAATTTCCTGAATTTCTTTTAAATATTCATACTCCTGATATGAAAGTAAAACGGCTTCCATATTATTATTTTTTAATATATATACCGGTTCTCCCGAATCCGATAAATTCCTGACTGTTTGAGTAAGTTCTTTTTGCAGGCGGGTAATAGGAACCATTTGTTTTGTTTCAACCAACATATAATACTCCTTATTAATACATATATTATACTATGTATAATAATATATAGAGATAATGTTTTTTGTCAATGTATACATCATTTTGTGCCTTCGGCAGTATTGCTGACATTTTTTAAAAGAAAAACTCAAAAAAAACCTCTCTGAACCTTAAATCTTATTAAGGTTTCGTCTTTTTCATAAAAAAGTAATGTACAATCTCGGCATGTACGGGCGTATATGCTTGTAAATTTGAAATCTAAGGCTGATTACGATTAAAACAGGAGCGTAAAACATGAAACCAAACAAAGCAAGATCATTTTTCTTAATTCTTTCTCTTTTATCTATTATCTTTTACCTTTTCTCTTGTGAGAGTCCTACAGGCGGCGGGGGAGACAAAACTGCGCCTGCGCTTTCCGGTGGCAGTGTAAGCCGCACAAGTGATACGGCGGCGACTATCAGTTTTACCACTGACGAGGCCGGAACGGCGTACTATTTTGAACTGGCAAGCGGAGCGGCAGCGCCCACAAGCGCTGCGGTAAAATCGGGAACTTCACTCGGCGCTGCGGCAGTCGGAGCGAACAGTAAGGGAGTAACTCTTACTGCAGGGGCAAGGGACATTTATGTAGCTGTTGAAGATAAATCCGGCAATATAAGCGAGCCGCTCAAAATCGAGGCGGCGGCGTATACGCCCCCAGGCAAGGAAGCGGGAGCCGTAGTCAGCGCACCAACACTTGCTGGTAAAACGCATAATAGCATTACGATAGCCGCAGTTGCCGCACCTGATAACGGACAGACCGTGGAATATGCCAGAAGCGATTCAGATTCCGCACCTTCAACAGGTTGGCAGAACGAATTAATCTTCTCCGGTTTAAGTCCCAATACAACGTACTACATCTTCGCCCGCTCCAAAGAGAATACGACCCACAATGCTGGTGCGGCAAGTGCAAGTCTTGAGGTTACCACCGATCCCGACCCAAGCAAGGAAGCGGGAGCGGCTGTCAGTGCGCCGGCACTTGCTAGTAAAACACATAACAGCATTACGATTGTTGCATCTGCTTTTACAGGGGATAATTCGGGCGGTCAGACAATTGAATATGCAAGAAACTTATTGGACTCCGCACCTTCGACAGGTTGGCAGGACGAGTTGACCTTTTCCGGCTTGAATCCAAGTACAACCTATTACATTTTTGCTCGCTCTAAATCAAATGATAGCCATAATGCAGGTACAGCAAGCGCAAGTCTTTCTGTTACCACCGATCCTGCTCCTGTAAAAGATACGGGAGCGGCAGTCAGTGCGCCGGCACTTGCTGGTAAAACACATAACAGCATTACGATTGTTGCATCCACTTTTACAGGCGGTAATCCTGGCGGTCAGACTATTGAGTATGCAAGAAACTTATCGGACTCCGCACCTTCGACAGGCTGGCAGGGTACCTTGACCTTCTCCGGTTTAAGTCCAAGTACAACGTATTACATTTTTGCCCGCTCCAAAGAGAACACGACCCACAATGCCGGAACAGCAAGCGCAAGTCTTTCTGTTACAACCGATCCTGCCCCTGTAAAAGATGCAGGAGCGGCGGTTAGTGCGCCGACACCTGCCTCTAATACGCATAACAGTATTACGATAACTGCAGCTACTTTTACAGGCGGTAATCCTGGCGGTCAAACTATTGAATATGCCAGAAGCGATTCAGATACCGTACCCTCAACAGGGTGGCAAGACACTTTGACCTTCTCCGGCTTAGATCCTGTTACGACATACTACATCTTCGCCCGCTCCAAGGAGAATGACACACACAATGCCGGAACGGCCAGCGCAAGTCTTTCGGTTACTACCGATAAAGCTGCAGGAGCTTCAGTCGGTGCGCCGACACTTGCCTCGAAAACATATAACACCATTACGATTGTTGTAGTTTCCGCCCCGGGTAACGGACAGACCGTAGAATACGCTAAAAACGATTCAGATACGGCTCCCGTGGCTGACTGGCAGGACGGACTAACTTTCTCCGGCTTAAGTCCAAATACAACCTATTACATTTTCGCCCGCTCAAAAGAGAACGCAACCTACTATGCAGGTACGGCAAGTACAGGGCTTATGGAAACAACCGAAAGCGTTCCCGGCTCGCTTAACCCCGGTTTTTATGATAAAGCAGATCCGACGACAAGCGACTCTCCCATTGACATTAGCGCTCAGAGCGGAGCTAACAGCATTGCCCAAGCCCTTAGCTACATCAACGGCGATACCGGAACCCAATACACCCTTGTTTTAGGCGCAGATGTTTACGTTAGTGACTTGTTAGTGTTTTCTAAGTTGGGAGCCGTAACCCTTACTATAACCAGCGACGGTACAACCGAACGGAAAATTTTAAAGGAAACAGGCACAAGTACAGATTTGTTCCGCATTGGTCCAATTTCCGATGTTGCTGGTTATAATCAAAGACTTGTAATAGACGGCCATATAACACTGGTGGGTAATAGTACGGGCAGGTTAATAGAAATCAGGTACGGCGGAAGTCTTGACTTGAAAGGTAATGCCGTACTTAGGGGTCAAACTACCGCTGCGAGCGGCGGTGCGATAAGTACCAGTGGAAGTTCAACCAATCCCGTTACTATTACTATGAGCGGCAATGCAGTGATAAGAGATAACATTGGCCAACGGACTTCTGGTGGACAGTCTAATGGTGCGGTTTATCTTGCCAATTATAGTACCTTTACCATGAGTGGTAATGCCGCTATCAAAGATAATCAAGCTATTCGAGCCGGCGCTGCATACGGCGGCGGCGTATATATTGGCCTTAACAGCAGCTTCATCATGAACGGCGGGGAGATCAGCGGCAATGCTGCGATAGGAAATTCCGTCGGCAATGCATTGGGCGGTGGTATATATATTGACGACTCTGCCACAGCCAGCTTTGTGGTTCTTGACGAAACGGTCAAAGCCAATATCAAGGATAATACTATTTCTCACGGTGCATCTGCTACCTATGGAGCGCAGGTGTACAAGAGTACAAGCGGTGTATTTACTGTGGGCGGCGTTCCGGCGGTAACGTATTAGGGGAAAAGGGAAAAGATAAAAGTTAAAGTTATAAGATAGAGACAAGAAAAGGCGCCTGCCCGACTGCTTGGTTCAGGCTGTCGGGGGGCGCTTTTTTAGGGAATAGGGAAAGGTAGGGGTTTTTATTTCTGAACTATGTTATATCGATGTGCCATGAAGAACGAACTGCAAAGGATTAAATCGCTGATTTTTGCGGTCGCAATTTGCGACCGCAAATATTAACTTCTCTAAGGTGCGCTTTCTTCCCTATGTATTCACCGAACACGGTTGTCAAGTCCTAAAATAGGTTGACACATTTTAAGCCGCAATCCTGTGCATTTTTTCCGGTGTTTCATAATCAAGCGACTTATGCGGGCGCCGAGTGTTGTATAAATACACGGCTTGTTTCACCGCT